>CBFDDT010000082.1:0-16552 GCA_965603635.1 uncultured bacterium
AAACCAATGCGTTTTTTGCGGCCCGTCGCCGTCTCGATCTGGGTCGCCAGCATATCCAGCGCATAGATATCGGCCGCGGTGCCGGCTTTGGGGATCATGATCAGGTCCAGCCGCTCGCCACCCTGTTCCAGCACGTCCACGACGTCGCGGTACATATAGTGGCTGTCGAGCCCGTTGATGCGCAGCGAGATGGTTTTCTTGCCGAAATCGACCTCGTTGAGCGCCTGAATGATGTTCTTGCGGGCCTGTTCCTTCTGATCCGGCGCCACCGCATCCTCGAGATCCAGGAAAATCACGTCCGCGGCCGACTTCGCAGCCTTTTCAAACAGTTCAACGCGGCTGCCGGGGACGGCAAGCTCGCTACGGTTCATGCGCGCGGGCGCCTGCTCGACGATGGTGAAGCTCATGCCTGTCCTCTATGCTTGCGGGGAGATACATCCGATTATGTTGCAGTGCAACATGCCTCGCCCGGCCCGTGAAGTCAACAAGTTCGGCGGTCGCGTCTCATTTTGAATTCGGCATCGGATTTCCAGTCTGGCGCAACCGGCGCTCCACGGCCCCCGGTGATTAGGCACACCGAAAAGCTGGTTAAGGGGTCAAACCAGACAAACATGGTGGCTGGTCGGAATGTCTCCTTACCGGCTGAATACGGTCGTCCTTGAATATGGGCTTGAACTACCGCTGTTAGCCGATGCCGACGTGGCCCTTTAGCACCTCGGAGAATGGGACGAGATCGAGCGTGGCACTTGGTTGATTCCAGTCGCGTTCCAGACCTGCCAGGCCTATGCCCAGCCAAGTTCCTTCAATGTCCACGGCGCATTCCAGATCTTGCGCATCTTTTGCACCTTGCCATCCGCATTCATCGTCAAGGCGTAGACGTAGTCCGCGTTGGTTTCCTTGTTTGTCGGCGCAACCGGCCCACCATCGGCAACGTGCTTGCCTGTGAAAGTGCCAAAAAATATCGCCGCGCGGTTCGCATCATCGTACGCAGATGAATTTAAAACATAGCTGCAGCCGTTAAGCGGACCATTGCCCAGGCCGGCCATCCATTCGCAGTACGCCTCGACGGTATCAATGCCGACAAGGGGTTCACACTGAGCCTCGAACGTGGCGCCGGGTGCAACGAATTGCTCGCATCCGGCCCATCCTTTCAACGATTCGCACGCATGGAAGAACTTGGTCGCATTTTCAAAAGCGCTCATCTGAATCTCCTCCGGCCTTTTTCTAGCGTTTGAATTGCCCCGGCCATGACCATTGATTCCGTGCGTCAAGGGCAAGGCTTTTTCCCACAAACACTCGCCGATTCGCGTGGGTCCGACTCGTTGCTAGCCACGCGGCATGCGTGTGGGTGTGCACATCCATAACATCCTCCGATTTGCGCTCCGGGTCAACAGCGAGATTGCTAAACCCATCAGCCGTGAATAGGCGACCGTATTAGCAGCGAGGATCGCGGCGAGATGGCACATGGTCATTCGGGGTACCCGGCGAGCCGCAAATCCGAAAGGAATCGCTCCGCAAAGCCGGGGATACGCGACGGTGCCCTGATGGCTCCGATACGAGAGTCCGGAACAATGTTCAACAGCCGAGCGGTGGCCGCCTGCGCCTCTTCGATCCGGTCAAGACGAACCAGCGCCACGATCAAAACGCGATGGCTGGGACCATGTTTCGGCATTTCTTCGGTCGCGCGAAGCCCGGCTTCAAGAGCGTCGGCATCCCGGCCACACATCAAATAGGTCGTCCCCAGACCATGAAACATATAGCCCATTTCCTGGTCCCGCGGGCTGATCTTGATGGCTCGAAGAAAGCAGTCGATCGCCCGCTCGGGGTCGCCGGACCACATATGCACGAAACCGAGGCTGTGGAGCGCCTGGGCCGAGTTGGGGTGTAGTCGCAGCGCACGGTTGAGTGCGGCGGTCGCGGCGCCGAGTTCGCCGCCCGGAGCGTCGGCCCCCTTGTCCCCGAAATAGGCGAGGGCGTATCCCGCCGCGCGCAGCGTTGTCGGATTGTCGTCAGCCGCATGGATCGCTTCGCGTGCCAGCGCGACCGCCGTTTCACGATCGCCCGGTTCCGACCAACCAGGCGTGTCGCGTATGGCGTGGGCAAGCGCCAGATAAGCCTTTGCGAGTTCGTATCGAGGGTCGATCGCCACTGCGCGGCGCAGGAACCCGACCGCTGCGTCGAGAGACTCATGTGTCGCGGCATAAATTTGATGGACGCCGCGGAGATACAGATCATAGGCATCCAGGCTGTCAGTCGGCTTCGCCCAGGCACGCACGGTTTCGGCGCGCCGCAGACCCGGCTCGATGGCGCCAACGACGCTTTCGGTAACCTGGTCCTGCAACTCGAAAATGTCGTCGACCGCGCCCTCGAACCGATCAGCCCAGACATGCCCGCCCGTCGCCGCTTCGATCAACTGCCCGGTGATCCGCACCCGCCCGCCGGCGCGCCGGATACTCCCCTCCAGCGCGTAGCGAACCCCCAACTCGCGCCCTACCTGCTTGATGTCGACCCCGCGCCCCTTGTAGGTGAAGGAGGAATTCCGCGAGACCACGAACAGCCATCCGGTGCGCGACAATGCCGTGGTGATGTCCTCCACGATGCCGTCGGCGAAATACTCCTGCTCCGGGTCACCGCTCATGTTCTGAAAGGGCAAGACGGCGATCGACGGCTTGTCGGGCAAGGTTGGACCCGGCTGCGGCGCAAGGGGCCTGGTGCCGGCCTTCACACGGAATATGCGCAAGGGCCGCGCGATGTTTTTGAGTCGATGCTCGCCGGCGTCCTCAAAGGCGATATCGAGCTTGTCCCGGACCTGCCGATGAGCGTCATCGGAGATGCAGATCCCTCCTGACTCGGCCATGGCCTCAAGCCTTGCCGCAATGTTTACCCCATCGCCGTAGAGGTCACTACCCTCCACGATCACGTCGCCGAGATTGATCCCGATGCGCAAGATGATTTTTCGTTCCTCGGGAGCGTCCTCGTTGGCGGCAGCCATGGACTCCTGGATTTCAACGGCACACTCGACGGCATTAACGGCACTGGCGAATTCCGCCAGGACTCCGTCGCCCATTAACTTGACGACACGGCCGCCATGTTTGGTCATCAGCGGCTGAAGGGTATCCTTGTACCAGGCCTTGAGCGCGGTCAGGGTGCCGGTCTCGTCGGCTCCCATCATGCGGCTGTAGCCCACGACATCAGCGGCCAGGATGGCGGCAAGGCGACGTTGGACGCGTTCTTCGGCCATATGGAACTGCTGCCTTTCGAAAGTGCAGTACGCCAAACTGTATATTGGCCCCGCTGGATAGTCTACCGAGCTCGGGCCTGCCATGGGTTAGAAGCCGCCATGCCGTTGGCCATTCGCCAAGGTCTGCTGTCGGGTGGAAAGCGGGCTTGATCCGCCAATAAGCTGACGTTCCCGGCATTGTTTCGGGAGGGCACGAAACGCGGCCCTGCCGCTTGCGCGCGATTTCAGGTCCCGATTCGCATGGGCGCCGTCAGGCCGCGCAAGGCGGCGATTACGCTGAGCGGCGTCAGTTTGCCGGTGCGCGGGTTTTCAATCGACGGCACGCCCTCGATCTTCATCTCAAAGCGCGTGCTGTCGGCCTCGACCTTGATGACATGGGTGTTGCGGGTCACCGTCGGGTCTGCCCAGATTTCCAGGCGCGTGCGGTCGGGACCGATGCCGGCCAGGCTCAGCGCGGCGGCGACATTGACGTTGGCGGGAAAGCCCATGGCGCCCTCGCGCGCGGTCCCGTCGAAGATTTTCAGCGGCTCGCTCAGCCCTTCCACGGAAATGCCCTGCTGTTCCAGATATGGCGCGCCGGCCAGACCGCCGGGCGGCTTGCGGGTGACCATGGTGACCGATTCGATGGTTCCCTCGGCCGCCGCGCGCACGGCGTCCAGCCCCAGCAGCGCCCCGGTCGGCGCGATGATGCGGCCGCCATTCGCGCGGGCCAGATCCTCGTAGTCGGGATGAACCAGCAACTGGCCTATGCTGAGCGGCATGAAAATGCGGCCGGCCTTCAACGCTGGCTCAGCGATCTCGGCAAAGATGGCGGCCGGGGCACATTCCACGACGATATCGCCATGCGCCGCAAGTTCGCCTGCGGCGACAACGGTAACGGGCTTGCGGAAATTCTGCATCCGGAACGCCGCGGCCTCGCGGTCGCGCGCCGAAACGGCGGCCAGGTGAAGCCCCTCGACCCCCTCGTCCAGCCTGCGCGCAACGGCCATGCCGATCGCCCCGAACCCGCCGATGGCGACGGAAAGTGAATTGGTCATGTCACTGAAATTCTTTCTGCTGTTTATTGGTATACCACGGTTGGCAAACAGGATGCGCATAGGCTAGGCTGACCTGGCATCGCAGATCAAGTCCGACTGCGATATTGACTATTCTCTAGGCGGATACATATCCGGGCCGCGCACCAACCGGCCGGGAACGGTTTCCGCCGCATTCAATCACACCAATCTCAGGGAGAAGAGAGATGATACGTAAATCCCTTATCGGAATCACCGCCGCGGCAGCACTGGCGATCACGGCGGCCGCCCCGGCAAAGGCGGAAATCCCCTGCGGCACGGCCAAGCTGATCGTGCCCTGGGGCGCGGGCGGCGGCACCGACGTCATTTTCCGCATTCTGGTCGAATCGGCCAACAAGCATGGCGCCGACCCTCAGATCCAGGTGGTCAACATGGGCGGCCAGGGCGGCAACAAGGGCGCCAAGGAGGCCGTGAAGGCCAAAGCCAACGGCTGCACCCTGTTCGCCATCCATCAGAGCGCCCTCAGCAGCTTCCTGACCGGCCGCGTCGATTTCACCTGGGACGCCTTCGAGCCGGTGGCCCTGATGACCCGCACGCCGACCATCTATGGCGCCAACGCCCAGGTCCCCTATAGCGACCTGAAGGGCCTGGTGGACTATGCCAAGGCGCATCCGGGCGAAGTTCTGGCCGGTGGCACGCTGGGCTCCACCAGCCATTTCGCCATGCTACTTCTGGAAGATGCCGCGGGCGTCAAGTTCAAGCATATTTCCTATGACGGCACGCGCGAGCGCATGACCGCGCTATTGGCCAACAACATCCAGATCGGCGAGATCAATCTGGCCTCGGCCAAGAAATACATCCAGACCAACGAGTTGAAGGCCCTGGGCATGACCACGCCGGAGCGTAACCCGGCTGTTCCGGATGTCATGACCGTCAAAGAGCAGGGCTATGATCTGGTTATGGGCACCGACCGTGGTGTCATGCTGCCCAAGGGCGCGTCGAAGGAAGTCGTGGATCACTACGTCGCGATCTTTACAAAGGTCGCCAATGATCCGGACGTACAGGCGCAGATGGCGGCGAAGGGCAGCTCGATGCCGTTCATCGCCGGCGACGATTACCGCGCCTATTTCGAAAAGACCTTCAACCACTGGAAGAAGATCGCCATCAAGATCGGCATGTATAAGGGCTGATCGCGCGCTGATTGGCCGGCACGGGCCCGCAAAGGCCCGGGCCGGCCATATCAATTCAAGTCTAGATCGAGGAGAGAGATGGTGAGCGCCATCAACCGCGATACCGTCGTTGCGGTATTTTTATTGCTGCTTTGCGGCCTTTTCTATGCCGCCAGCTTCCAGATCAAACAGACGAGCTACGGAACCATCGGGGCGGAGGTATGGCCGCGCCTGATCCTCGCCGTGCTTTTTGTGCTGTCGTCGGTCTATTTTTTCCAGTCAGTCCGCGCGGGCCCGGACGAGGCGACAATGCACAAAACCGGGTTCCTTGCCCGCTACCGCAACGCCATCCTGTGTTATGGGCTGTTCCTGGGATTCCTCCTTACTCTCGATTTCCTGGGCATGCTGCTGGGCGGCGCCGCCTTCGTGTTCCTGGCGCTTAGCGTGCTGGGCGAGCGCACGCCGCGGCAACTGGCGATCCATGCCATTGTCGCTGTCGTGTCGGTCGGCGCCATGTGGTCCATCTTTACCTTCGCACTGCGGGTCATTCTGCCCGAGGGCGAGGTCCTTTCAATCTGGTAGGCGGCGGCAATGCTCATAGAAAACATCATTGGGGCTTTTGGCGAAGTCGTTCAGATCAAGATCATGCTGTTGATGGCGCTGGGCGTGCTGTCCGGCCTGGTAGCGGGCGCTATTCCCGGCTTCACCATCACCATGGCGGTGGTGCTCACCCTGCCGTTCACTTTCGGGCTCTCGACCGTCGAGGGGCTGGCTACCATGATCGGCGTTTTCGTCGGCGGCCTTTCCGGCGGGTTGATGTCCGGCGTCCTGACCGGCATTCCCGGCACGCCATCCTCCGTCGCCACAACCTTTGACGGCTTCCCCATGGCGCGCAAGGGCCGGCCCGGGCTGGCGCTCGGCATCGGTGTCTGGTCGTCCTTTTTTGGTGGTATTTTCAGTGCAATTTTGTTGATGACGCTGGCCCCGCAACTGGCTCGGATCGGGCTAGAGTTCGGGCCATGGGACTATTTTTCGCTGGTTCTGTTCGCGCTGACCATCACGGCCAGCCTGGCCGGTGAGAACCTTGCCAAGGGGCTGATCGCGGGTACCTTGGGACTGCTGGTCGCGACCATCGGCGAAGACGACATCAACGGCGTCGCGCGTTTCAATTTCGGCACAGAAGCCCTGAAGCAGGGCTTCGCCTTCCTGCCGGTGCTTGTCGGGCTGTTCGCCTTCAGCCAGTTGATGAGCGATGTGCAGGACAGCAAGGCGGCCCGCAAACCGCTGATGGAGAAGAGCGCCAAGGCCGTGCGGGTGGAACATCTGGCAGCCATCCGGGCCATCGCCGGCAACTGGATCAACCTGATTCGCTCGTCGCTGATCGGTGTGTTCACCGGCATCCTGCCGGCGGCCGGCGGTTCGATTTCCAATATCCTGGCCTATGACCAGGCCAAGAAGGCGTCGAAGAAACCGCAGGAATTTGGAACCGGCTGCGCGGAAGGCATCGTTGCCTCCGAATCCGCCAACAACGCCACCGCCGGCGGCGCGCTGATAACCATGATGGCGTTGGGCATCCCCGGCGACATCGTCACCGCCGTCATGCTGGGCGCGCTGCTGATCCATGACGTGGTCCCAAGCCCCTCATTCATCGGCGACCAGCCGGTGCTGGCCTACAGTATCTTCCTGGCGTTCTTCCTGGCGAATTTCATGATGCTGGGTGTCCAGGCCATCGCACTCAGGGCTTTCCTGATGGTCACGCGAATCCCCATGTACATGCTGGCCGGCGTGATCCTGGCCTATTGCGCCATCGGCGTCTTCGCACTCCATAATGTGACCTTCGATATCTGGACGCTGTTCTGGTTCGGCCTGCTGGGTTATGTCATGCGCCAGCTCGGCTTCCCGCTTGCGCCGATGATCCTGGGCGTGGTGCTGGGCAAAATTGCCGAAGTCAACCTGTCGCGTGCACTGGCCATCAGTGACGACCTGACGCTGTTTCTGACACGGCCCTGGTCGCTGTTCTTTCTGGTCATCGGGTTGTTTTCGATAATATTCCCCTGGTACCAGAAGGCCCGCGGCCGCGAATCCTGGACGCTGGGATTTCTGCCCGCACTATGCCTGGCGCTGTCGCCGCCGTTGTTCATGATGGGCGGCATAACGCGGCCGGCCGTCGGCGGACTGCTGGTCGCAGCAGGCTTATGGCTGCTGTTCAGCCGCCACCGCCAGGGCTGGCGACTGGATCCACCCGAGGAACACGAGGTCCATCTGGAAGAGACCTGAACGGATCGTTCGACCCGCGTCTGTCTTATTTCCGCGCCAGCGGGTGTTTTTCGCCGACCAGGCGGACCAGGCGTTCGTTCAGGACGTGGGTGTATATCTGGGTTGTCGATATGTCGGAATGGCCCAGCAACTGCTGCACGACGCGCAGGTCGGCGCCATGGGCCAGCAGGTGGCTGGCGAAGGCATGGCGCAGCACATGCGGGCTGACCTTTGACGGCGAAATTCCCGACAGGATCGCCAGTTCCTTCAGCATCTGTCCGAAACGTTGGCGCGTCAGGTGACCCTCTTTGCCGTTCGACGGGAACAGCCATTTCGACTCTCCGCCACGGGGAATGAAACTGGGCCGCACCGCCTTGTATGCGGCGATCGCCTCGCGCGCCTTGCCCGTCAGCGGCACCAGTCTCTCCTTGCCGCCCTTGCCGCGCACGACGATGAAATCCTGGTCGCGCGCCATCGCCGACAGCGGTAATTGCACCAGTTCGGACACCCGCATGCCGGTGGCGTAGAGCATTTCCAGCAGCGCCGTCATGCGCAGTCCCGCCGGCGCCTCGTCGGCGCGCGCGACTTCCAGCATGAGGGAGACCTCGTCCTCGCTCAGTATCTTCGGCAAGGTCCGGCCCTGGCGCGGGCTGTCGATGGTCGCGGTCGGGTCGTCGGCGCGCCTGCCTTCGGTATAAAGAAATTTGTGAAACTGGCGGATCGCCGACAACCGCCGCGCCGCCGTACTGGCCGCCATGCCGGCCTTCGACATGGCCTCCAGCCAGCCGCGGATATGCTCGGGCCCGGCCTCGCGGCTCGTTGTTCCACCGGCCGCCAAATGGCCCATATAATCGTTGAGGTCGCGCCGATAGGAATCCAGCGTGTTGGCCGCCGCGCCGCGCTCGGCAGAGAGCATTTCAAGGAAGCTCTCGCTGTCGGCGGCGGACATTAATACCAATGCTCGTTGATAATGACCCATATGATGGGACTTTGCGGCTCGCCGGACAGGCGCGGCCCGCGGCGCGATGCACCCGCATCGGGCAAGGGCCGCAACGCACCCGGCGGGCCGCAAAGCCCCACCGGAGGCCGGTTTCCCTTGACCGCTCGCGGCGTTGCGGCCCGCTTGTGGCGCTCGCGCCACGGCGCGAACCGCGCCTGACGAGCGAACAAGGGAAACCGGTCATATGGGCCATTATCAACGAGCATTGGTATTACAACCCCCCGGCCAGCGCCGCTTCGATCGCCAGTTGTCGGGCCTCGGTCTCCAGCCCCACCTTGCGCAGACCCACGATGATTTCCGACAGCAGCGCCGAGCCGCTGTCCGCCAGGCTACCGCCGCCCAGAATCAGGATCGCCAGCATCACCGTCTCTCCACGCCGCCCGGCCAAGGCCGCCTTGCGGAAGGCCCGCATATAGGCCGGGTCGGCAGCCAGAACGTCGGCGCGGGCGCCGCCTTCCAGCAAGGCCGCCCAGCGGTCGTCGCCGATACGTTCCCCCATGGCCTCGAACAGGCTGTAGGCAAAGCCCGCACGCATGGCCGCGTCGGTGGCATTCACTTCCGCCATGGCCGAAAGCCAGCGCCCATGGCCAGAGCCCGTGGCAGAACCTTCCGCCAGTGCTGTCAGGGGCCACAGCAGGGCGGCGGCACGCTTTTCCTCCGCTTCATTGGCGAAACGCCGCGCCGTCCCGACCCAGGTGGCGGCGCGGTCGGGCTGGTTCAACAGAAACAGGGCACGCGCCGCCTCGGGCGCGAACCAGGCCAGCTCGGCCCCCGGCCGCAGCGCCTCCAGCTCCGGCTGGTAGACGCCGACGCTTAACCGGTAGGTCCCGTTCGCCGCCGCAAGTTCCCAGGCCTTCTGAATAGCCGCGCCCCGCGCCACGGGAAGGTTCTGGCGTTTTGCCGCCTGATAGAGAAGCGCCCGGTTTCGGGAGCTGTAATCGCTCTCGGCGATGCTAAGCGCGTTGTCCAGTTCCTTGTCGGTAAACTCCAGCGCGGCATAACGTTCGGCCAGGCTGCCCGGTCCAACCGTACCGGCCATGGCCGCCCGCTCTGCCGCTGCCAATTGCACGGAATTCGAAACCAGCGGGCTGTCCGCCAGCGCCCGCAACATCAGCGGCGACCCGGTATCCAGCACGTCCGAGGGCAGTTTCGCCTCCGCCGCCGCGGCCATCGCCAGATGCAGCGGCGCCGGGGCGGTCAGGCTTTTCACCTTCGGGTGGGTACCGGCGGTCAGTGCGTCGGCGAGGCTGAAAAAAGCGGGGTCGTCGAGGTCACCGCCTTCGCGCAGCAGGTTTGCGCTGAAGGTGGCCGCTTCGCTTTCGCCGGCCAGGACGCTACAGAATATCGCGACCTGATCGCGGTATATCCCATCCAGTACCGCCGTGCCCGCCGCCACGCCCTGGCAGGCGCCCTCGTTGTCGCTCACAAGCAGCCGGTTATCCACATGCAGCCGCGACAACACGCCGTCGGTTTCCGGCGGGGGAGCAATGAGCATCATTTCGGCGACGGCGCCGACCAGCCCCATCGCGGCCAGCCGCTCGATGCGCAAGCCAATCAGGCTGGTCTCCGGCCCGGTCTCAGCGCGCGCGGGCGCGACCGCGGTGGACAGCAGAAGACGCCGGGCCAGGCCGTAAAGCGTCGGCGATTCATAGTTGGCGGGGAGTTGCGGCAGCAGGCGCAGCAAGTCCGCGCGTTCCGTGCCGGCCCACATATCAGCGCCCAAACCACCCATTGACGCGTCCAGAATACCGCCGGAATCCGGGTCCAGTTCCTCCAACTCGCCAACCTCGATGCCGAAATCTCCCTCATCCTCGACAGGCGCGGTATAGACCGGCTCGCCGGGCAGGGTGGGCGGTGGCGCGTCCAGCGCCGCCGGCGCATTCTCGGGTGTCAGGGGAACCGGGCTGCCGTCCGCCGGTTCCTGGGAAAAGGCCGGGCCGACGGCAAAAGCCAGCAAAAGCGCGAGGGCGAGGGCCAGGGCCAGGCCGCGGTCAGCGAGGAAAACGCGATTCATCGAGTTCCGTCTCTACCGTGTTCGTCGGCGCGGGCACGTCCCAGAACCCAAGCGCAATAAATCCGCCCACAAGAAGAAGCGCGAATAAGAGAATGCCGATCTGTACGTATTTGTTCATCCGGTCCTGTTCCGAGGCTATAAATCAGCGATACGGGTGCATTGGTGTCAAGGCTGCTTTCCGGCGGTTCGGGGTTTACGCTAGCCTTCTACTATGGCAATCCTGCGGCAGTGTAATTATCTACAGGGCGCGCCGCAACGGCTGCGGCGGGAAAAGCGTGAATATGGTGAAAACGAAGGCACTTGTCTTGCCGAAGCCTCTTGTACTTGTGGGGCTGATGGGCGCCGGAAAATCGGCGGTCGGACGTCGCGTGGCGTCGCGGCTGAGCATCCCGTTCATCGATGCGGACACTGAGATCGAGAAGGCCGCCGGCTGTACCGTCAGCGAAATTTTCGCGCGCGAGGGCGAAGAGGGGTTTCGCGACGGCGAACGCCGGGTCGTGGCACGGCTGCTGGATACCGAGCCGATCCATGTACTGGCCACCGGCGGCGGCGCCTTCATGGATACCGACACCAGGGCGCTGATAAGAGAAAAGGCCATTTCGCTGTGGCTACGCGCCGATCTGGAGGTGTTGTTCGAACGGGTCAGCCGGCGCAGCCACCGGCCGCTGTTGCAAACAGCCGACCCGAAGGGCACGCTGGCGGCGCTTATGGAGGAACGCTATCCGGTTTACGCCGAGGCCGAGATCGTGGTGGACAGCGGCGAAGGCCCGATCGGCAACACGGTCGACAAGGCACTGGATGCGGTGCAGAAATATTTGGAACGAGGAGAGTCCGATTGAGCAGTCATGAAACACTCCGCGTCGATCTGGGGCCGCGCGGTTACGATATCGTCGTCGGCGACGACGTGCTGGCGGAGGCCGGCAAGACCATGGCACCGATATTGAGGCAGCCGCGGGTTATCGTGGTCACCGACGACCATGTGGCGCCGCTGCATCTTCATGCGCTTATGCGCTCGCTGGCAAATGCGGAAATCGCGGCCGACGCCATCCTGTTGCCGGCTGGCGAACAAACCAAGGATATCGCTCATTTCGACAAGCTACTGAACGAGATTCTGGGCCGTGGCATCGACCGCGACACCAGCCTGGTGGCGCTGGGCGGCGGCGTGATCGGCGATATCACCGGATTTGCAGCGGCCTGTGCATTGCGCGGCATCGATTTCATCCAGGCGCCAACGACCTTGCTGGCGCAGGTCGACAGCTCGGTCGGCGGCAAGACCGGCATCAATTCCCCGCACGGCAAGAACCTGATCGGCGCCTTCCACCAGCCGCGCCTGGTGCTGGCCGACAGCCGCGTGCTGAGAACTCTGCCGCGCCGCGAGATGCTGGCCGGCTATGCCGAGGTGGTGAAATATGGTCTGATCGCCGATAAAGCGTTCTTCGCCTGGCTGGAAGGCCATGGCGCCGATCTGATCGACGGCGATCCGGAGAAAATTCGCCATGCGGTGGTCGCCAGTTGCAAGGCCAAGGCGGCCATCGTCGCCGAGGACGAAAAGGAACATGGCGTCCGGGCGCTGCTGAATCTGGGCCACACCTTCGGCCATGCGCTGGAGGCCGAAACCGGCATGGGCAACACGCTTTTACATGGCGAGGCGGTAGCGATCGGCATGGTAATGGCATTCGACCTGTCGGAGCGCATGGGGCTGTGCCCGGCCGGGGACGCGGCGCGGATCCGCCGGCATCTGGCCGCGGTCGGCCTGCCCACGGGCACCAACTTCACCAACTCAATCGTATGGAGCCCGAAGCGGCTTATCGGCCACATGGCCAGGGACAAGAAAGTAACCGGCGGTCAACTGACCTTCATCCTGGCGCGCGGCATCGGCGAGGCCTTCGCCACCCGCGACGTACCGGACGGGGAACTGACCGCATTCATGGAAGGAGCGGTAGCGGCATGATGCCGGAGTTGCTTATCACGTCGGGAGTCATCCTGGTTCTCTTGATATTGTCCGGGTTTTTCTCGGGTTCAGAGACGGCGCTGACCGCCGCCTCGCGGGCGCGCATGCATTCGTTGGCCAAACAGGGAGACCACCGTGCCGCTATCGTGCTGACACTGCTTCAACGTAACGAGCGGCTGATCGGTGGTATCCTACTAGGCAATAATCTGGTCAACATCCTGGCCTCGGCGCTGGCGACCAGCATGCTGATGGGAATTTTCGGCGAGGCCGGCGTGGTCTACGCCACCCTGGGCATGACCTTCATGGTGCTGGTGTTCGCCGAGGTGCTGCCAAAGACCTGGGCCTTGAGCCATGCCGATAACATGTCGCTGCGGGTGGCCCCGGCCGTGCGCATCCTGGTCGCGGTCCTGGCCCCAATCACCCACGCCATTTATGTGGTGGTGCGGGCCACGCTGAGACCCTTTGGCATCGTGCTGGGGGCAGAGTTGGGCCGCGAGCAGGCCGAGGAGGAACTGCGCGGCGCCATCGACCTGCATGAGGGCCTGGAACCGGAAACCCGCCACGAGCGCCAGATGATGCGCTCGATCCTCGACCTCGACGAGGTAGAGGTGGGCGAGATCATGACCCACCGCAAGAAAGTGTCGATGATCGACCTTGGCGACAAACCGGACGCGATCGTCGACCAGGTTCTCGACAGCCAGTTCACCCGCATCCCGGTCTATCGCGACAACCAGGACAACGTGGTCGGCGTGCTGCACACCAAGGAATTGCTGCGCGAGCTGCGCCGGCACGAGGGTGACGTGACCAAGATCGATTTCGACGAACTGCCGTCGGAGCCCTGGTTTGTCCCCGACACCACCAGCCTGCTGGACCAGCTTCAGGCCTTCCGCGGCCGCCGCGAGCATTTCGCCGTGGTGGTGGACGAGTATGGCTCGCTGATGGGCATCGTGACTCTGGAGGATATCCTGGAGGAAATCGTCGGTGAGATCGAAGACGAGCACGACACCCCGGTAAGCGGCGTAACCCCGCAGCCCGACGGCGGCTATATCGTCGACGGCACTGTGACGATCCGCGATTTGAACCGCGAGTTCGACTGGAACCTGCCCGACGAAGAGGCCGCCACCATCGCCGGCCTGGTAATGCACGAGTCGCGGCTGATCCCGGAAAAGGGCCAGACCTTCAGCTTCCATGGCTTTCGCTTCGAGGTGCTGCGCCGGGTTCGCAACCAACTCACGTCCCTCCGCGTTAGCCCGCCGAGCGCGGTCGCCGCGGCGGAGCGCGAAGACGCAAAATAGCAGGCGACCGGGTCAGAAACTAACGTTGGCGCCAAGGATTACGGCGGTTGCATTGTTCTCGGCATAGTCGCCGTAGAGCTTGTCCTCGATCCAGTCCACCTCGCCATAGAGCGCCAAACCGGGCGCAAGGCTGTAATCGGCGGTAAGCGTGGTGTGGGTGTATTTACTGGGCGGGTCTTCGGACGTCCACTCGAACTCGGACTCGAAATAGCCCGCCGAAAAATAGAGCCGACCGAATTCAAGCGCGGCCGCGACATTCCAGTATCCGCTATAGCTATCCCAACTGGTCATGCGCCCGGAATCGCCATTGTCGCCATAACCGCCGCCGATCGAAAACGGCCCCCAGCCAAGAATGGCGCCGGCCGACCATACGGCGATATCTTCCAGTTCGGTACCCAACGAATATGCAAAGTCGACCTCGGCGGCGGCATAGACGGCGCTGGCCCGGGCACGGAAATTACCGAAGGACCGGTCGAAATTGAGGCCGATCCCGTAATGGTCCTCGATAATCGTGTCGGCCTTGAAAGCGTCGCCACTGCTGAAGGTCGGGGTATAGCTGGTGCCGATCTGGAATCCGCCAATCCGCGGCGAGTAATAGCTGATCTTGGTGGCGTCGCCGCTGTCGCCGGCAAGCAAGGGGAAGGCGGGCGCATTGCTGCTGCTGACAAACCCCTCGACCGCCCAGCCGCCCCGGAACAGATAATCATTATGGTCGCCGTCGAAACCGCCGGCCCCGCCCAGCAGGGTCTCGCCACCGTAATTCATGACATTATCGGCGCCGTCCTCGTCACCAAACTGCAGAGTGCCCCAGCGGCCATAGAGTTCCAGCCGCACTTCGTCGGCAACCGCCTCGTCGGTGGTATTGGCGTTGATCTCGATCTTGAAACCGTAATTCAGGCCGTTGTCGGCGCTGCCCGAAACCTCGAGTTGCAGTTCCGCCTCGTCGACTCCGAAATACCAGTCATGCTCCTGCGGCGCCCCGACATTGACCTCGCTGGGTAGCGTGGTCGGCGACCAATAGAAAAAGGCCGGCGAAAACCCATCCGAGGCGAGGCCCACGGCGTCCTGGTCGATCCAGTAGGCCTGAAAGTTCGCATTGCCCGTGAGATGCCAGATCGGCGCGACGCCGCCCGCGTGCGCACCACCCGCCAACGCCATCATCCCGGCCAGCCCAGTGCCAGCCAACAGCCTTGCCTTCATGCTTGCCTCCTGTTCTATATTGTTCGTCCATTTATAAAAGGCTCGGACCGGCAACGGCAAACGGATTTTGGTCGCACCCATGACCGCGGGCTTGACCGGGCATGCCCGCCCACCATATTCATCTGGCCGATTCTACCGGATAACTGGGTTAGGGAAAGCAAATGCCATTATCGCCGCCAGCGCCGCGCAAACATATCCACAGCCGCGACATAATCATGCGGGGCTATAGCCGCGACGACGGGATGTGGGATATCGAGGCCCACCTGACCGACACCAAAACATACGGCTTCCCCAACCGCGAGCGCGGCAATATCGAGGCGGGCGAGCCGATCCACGACATGTGGCTGCGCGTAACCCTGGACGACAGCATGCTGATCCACGATGTCGAGGCCGCGACCGATTACAGCCCCTTCGGAATCTGCGGCGAAATCACGCCCGACTTCAAGAAGCTGATCGGCCTGACCATCGGCCCGGGCTGGACGCGTGAGGCCCGCCAGCGCGTCGGCGGGGTACATGGCTGCACCCACCTGTTCGAACTACTGGGTCCGATCGCCACGGTCGCCTACCAGACCCGCGTGCGCAAGACCAACCAGGTCGATCCCGGCAAGAAACCGGGCCATCTCGACAGTTGCCACGCGCTATCGACCGACGGCCCGGTGGTGAAGGATAATTACCCGGAGTTTTATGTAGGGGATTAAACTTCCGCCGGCGCCTTGGTCGTCAGGGCGAGGGCGTGGATGCGTTCGGCCATTTCGTCGGCCAACAGGGCGTAAACCATGCGCTGGCGGTCAACGCGTGATTTGCCTTCGAATTTGTCCGAGACCACGGTGACGTTGAAATGCGTTTCGCCACCCTCGCGCCAGCCGCCATGGCCCTTATGTTGCATGGATTCGTCGATCACTTCTAAAACCGTCGGAGAAAGCGCCTCGGTCAGCTTTTTGTTAATTCTTTCTGCTATAGTCATAAACGAATCTCCGTGGGCTGAATTTCTGTTGGATTATGCCCGATATCGTCCGCCAAAGGCGGTTCGTCAACCCATGCGCGCTTGAAAGGCGCCGCCGTGAATACGATAATAATACCAATGCTCGTTGATAAAGACCCATTTGACCGATTTCCCTTGTCCGCTCGTCAGAAGCGGTTCGCGCCGTGGTGTTTGCACCACAAGCGGAGCGCGACGCCGCGAGCGGTCAAGGGAAACCGGCCTCCGGTGGGGCTTCGCGGGGCCCCGGGGGGGGGTGGGGCCGCGTCCCCAGGGCACCCAAGCACCCCCCGCCCCCCCCCGGCACGGCGGGGGGGGTTGTTGCCAACGCTGAGAAGCTCTCGGCGAAGCTGGCCGAGAATCTCCGAGAAAACGCTGAAAAAATCGAGCTGGCCCGTAAGCAGGTGACGCTCGATAGGGATGTGCCGATCGAC
>CBFDDT010000083.1:0-16434 GCA_965603635.1 uncultured bacterium
TAGTGCATGACCGGCCTGGGAACGAAGAAACATAGGAGAAAAGTTCGGTGCGTTACCTATCCGGTAGAAGCTGAAAGTAACTCCAACGCCTGCTCATGCATGCGGGGATCGCCGGCCGCGATCAAACGCCCGCCGGATTTGAGCGTCAGCGGGTTTGCTTCCCAATCGGTGATGGTTCCGCCGGCGCCCTGGATTACGGGTACGAGGGCAAGGTAATCGTGTATGTCGAACGCGACATCGACGCCAACATCGATTCGCCCGGTTGCGATTTGCGCATAGGCCATGCAGCTTCCGCCATAGACGTTCCAGCGCACCTTCGCCTTTAGCCGTTCGAACGCCTGGAAGTCCGACGCGCCGTAAAAGTCCGGATTGCTGGTCGACAGCAGGGCGGCCGAGAGATCCTCGCAGGCGCGGGTGTGGACGGGCTCGCCGTTTCGTGTCGTTGGTTCACCAGCGCAGCCGATCCAGCGCTCTTGCGTCGACGGCATGTCAATGACACCGAGCACTGGCTTCTCATTGTGAAGCAGGGCGATCAGCGTCCCGAATACGGGCAGGTTCGCGAGGAAGGGCAGGGTACCGTCGATCGGGTCGATCACCCAGACGAACTCGGCATCCGGCGATGTTTCGCCGCGTTCCTCGCCGGTAATCCCGTGGTCGGGCATTTCGGCCGCGATCAACTCGCGGATGCAGTCCTCGGCGGCACGGTCGACCGCCGTTACGGGGCTGCCGTCGCCCTTCTTGATGATCTGGAAGACCTCCTGGTTCATGGCGTGGATGCAGGCGCGGCTTGCATCCGCCAGCCGCCCCGCAAATTCCCTAAATTGCTGCATTTTTGAATCCTCTATCATTAGTGAGACAATATTTGGCTGAGAAAAAGCCTGGTCCGCTCATGCGTTGGATTTTCGAAGAATACCGCCGGCGGACTGGCTTCGACGATCTCGCCCTCGTCCATGAACACCATCAAGTCGGCCACGGAGCGGGCGAATCCCATTTCATGGGTCACGCAGATCATGGTCATGCCTTCCTTGGCGAGGTCGATCATGACGTCGAGGACTTCGCTGATCATCTCCGGGTCGAGCGCCGAGGTCGGTTCGTCGAACAGCATGATCTCGGGGTTCATGCACAGCGCCCGGGCGATTGCGACGCGCTGCTGCTGGCCACCGGAGAGTTGCGACGGGTATTTGTCCGCCTGTTCGGGGATGTGCACGCGCTCAAGATATCGCATGGCGATCTCGTGCGCCTCCGCCTTGGGTTTCTTGCGCACCAGGCGCAGCGCCAACATCAGGTTCTTGACGATCGTCAGGTGGGGAAACAGGTTGAAGTTCTGAAACACCATGCCGACCTCGCTGCGCACCGCGTCGATGTCCTTCACTGCGCCGGTCAACTCGTGGCCACTCACGATAATCCTGCCGCTGTTATGTTCCTCAAGCCGGTTGATGCAGCGGATCAGAGTCGATTTACCGGACCCGGAAGGCCCGCAAACGACAATCCGCTCGCCCTTTTTCACCGACAAATTGATATTTTTCAGGGCCTGAAACGTACCGAAAAATTTATTGACGTTTTCCAGCTCGATAATGTTGGTCTGGTCACTGTTCATTTCACGCCTCGTTTTTGACATGCCGGCTCATGCGTTTTTCGATCCAGCCGAAAGTTCGCTGAATAATCCATGTGATAATCAGATAAATGACCATCAGCGATATGAAAACTTCATAGGGCGCGTACGTCTCGGCCACGATGGTTCGGGCGATGCCCATCATATCGAGCAGCGTGATCGTGCTGGCCAGTGCGGTAGATTTCATCAGGCTGATGACATCGTTGCTGTAGGCCGGAAGGGCCAGACGGATGGCGATGGGGCTGGTAATATAGATAAATCGATGCCGTACGGAGAGTCCCAGCGCCGCGCCCGCTTCCTTCAGGCCACGGTCCACGCCCAGAACACCGCCGCGCAGAATTTCTGACACGTAAGCGCCGGTATTGAGTGTCAGGGCAACGATTGCGCAGCCAAAAGGCTCTCGCAAAATAGGCCAAAAAATACTGTCGCGGACAAAATCCAATTGCGGCAGGCCGTAGTAGATGATGAATATCTGCACCAGTATGGGGGTGCCGCGAAAGATATAGATGTAAACCATGGTGGGCGCCGCGAGGTACCATTGGCCGCTGATTCGCATCAACAGCAGCAGAATGGCGAGTGCCAAACCCAACACGGCCGAGAGAAACAACAACTGAAATGTCAGACCGATTCCCATGAGCATTCTGGGAATGCTGTCGACGATGAGGGGAAGATCGAAACTCATCGCGCGACCGCCAAATGGCGGTTGGCATACTTCTCAAGCAGCATGACCGACAGGGTGATGATGGTTGAAAATCCCAGATAGATCGCGCCGACAACGATATACATGGTAAACGGTTTTCCCGTGGTGCCAATGGCCTGTTCGGCGACAAACAGGGTCTCTTCCAGACCGATGATGGCAATCAGCGCGGTGTCCTTGATCAGGGAGAGCATATGGTTGCCGAAGGGCGGCAGTGCCAGCCGCCACATCGCCGGAATGCGCACGTATATGAACGTTTGGAAGTTCGAGAGGCCGAGAGCCCGGGCAGCCTCAATTTGTCCTGGATCGACACCAAGGAACGCGCCGCGAAAGGTTTCCGTCGCGTAGGAGCCGACGATCAGGGAGATGGCTAATGACCCGGCCCAAAATGGCGGAATATCCACAAACTTGATTTCGGGATCATAGACCTGGGCAATTGCCGTCAGGGCGAGGGCTGAACCGAAGTAAAACAGCAAAAGCACCAGAATTTCGGGTGTGCCACGAAAGACGACCGTATAGGCGTTGGCAATCGATTTGGCGGCCCGATTCCCTGACAGCTTCGCGGCGGCGCCAAGCAGTCCAAAAAGGACGGTCATGATCAGGGCTACAAAAAAAACCTCAACAACGACGAGTGAGCCCCAGAAAAAATCGTCCCACCAACCGGATACTGCTTCCACGGTCGCTCACCTCATCCGCTTTTCAAAGCGTGATACAACGTCGCCCTGATAGGGAAACGAAACAGAAAACGAACCGCGGTGGGGACCGATTGGTGTCCCCACCGCGGAAGGTAATGCGAGTGAAATTCGATCTACTCGACTTGTATCCGCATTTACTTGTGGATGGCGAAGGGGAAATATTTCAGAGCATACCTCTCCAGCGAGCCATCGTCAGTCAGGGTCTTCAAGGCGGCATTCAGACGGGCTTTCAACTCATCATTGCCCTTGCGAAGGCCAATTCCGACACCAATGCCGAAATATTTGCGCTCGTCAATCTGCGGGCTGACGAACTCGAAACCCGCGCCGTCTTCCTTGCTGAGGAACCTGAGATGAGCTTTCATGGGATTGGTCATGATCATATCTGTTCGCCCATTCACCAGGTCGAGATACAGTGCCTCGTTTGAATCGTATAAGACCACTTTGGCTTCGGGAAGTTCGTTTTCGAACCAGTCGGAATAAGTCGTTGCCCTCTCCAGGCCGACCTTGAGGCCGGCGAAGTTGGCGGGAATCGGCTTGCCCGCATCATCGAACAATTTCCACCCGGCATTTTTTCTGCCAACCAGGCGGCCGACAGAAATGCGGTAAGTATCTGAGAAATCCATTTTCTTCAGGCGTTTATCCGTAATGGACATGGATGCCACGACCAGATCGAACTTGTTGGCCAGGAGGGCCGGAATCATGCCGTCCCATTTCTGGCAAACAAACTCCAGATCGGCGCCGACAAGCCCGGCGACACCCTTGGCGACATCAACGTCATAGCCGTCAAGTTCGCCATTGGCGTTCTTGAAATTAAATGGTGCGTAAGTGCATTCCATTCCGACCCGCAGGGTCTCGGCGGACGTGGTTTGCGCCATGCCGAAAATAACCACGGCTGACACGGCGGTTAACAGTATCCTGATGGTTTTCATAGTGAAGTCTCCTTGTTCGCCTCGGTTTATTTTTCTGTTTTGCATTCCCCCGCGGTCAGATTATCCGGTCCAACCCGTCGATGAGGCGGTCGACGTCCTGTCGGGAGTTGTAGTGAACCATGGACGCGCGCACGACGCCATTTTGCGGGCGTGCGCCAATGGCGTCGATGCAGCGGGCCGCATAAAAATCGTCCGCGAACAGGCCGATCTTGTGGGCGCGCAGTTTTTCGGGAAACTCTCGGGAATCGCGGCCGTCGACCAGAAACGCAAACACCCCGACCCGTTCGCGCCGGCCCGCCGCGCCACGCCCGATCAGGCGCACGCCGGGCCGCGCGGTAAGGAATTCCTCTATGGGCCGGGACATCGCCACTTCATGGGCGGCGAACAGGGCGTATACCTGATCGAGCCTCTGCTGCTGCTCGACATTGGCGCCGGGAAAGTGATGGGCATGGACCAGGTCGAGATATTCCATGATGCCGCCGCAGGCCGCCGTCAGTTCGAAGTTCAGCCCACCGGGACATAGCCGGTGCTGAGCATCGTCCGTTTCGACAAAGTAATGGTTCTGGTTGGCCAGCCGCGCCAGAAGGTCTCGTTTGCCATACAATATGCCCATATGGGGGCCGAAGACCTTGTAGGAACTGTACAGGTAAAAATCGACGTCCAGGTCCTTTACGTCCACGCGCCGGTGTGGCGTAAAGGCTACGCCATCGACACAGGCCAGCGCGCCGGCCTCGTGGATACGGCGAACGATCGCTTTCACGTCGTGGACGAGGCCGACGATGTTTGAGCAATGGGTGAAACAGACCAGCTTTGTCCGCTCGTTCAGCAGCGGTTCCAGATCTTCAATCTCAAGATCGTCGGTATCGGGATTCATGCGCCATTCGCGAATAACCGCGCCGGCCGCTTCCAGCCTGCGCCACGCGCCATTGTTGGCCTCGTGGTCCTGGTTGGTGACAATAATTTCGTCGCCGGGTTTCAGCAGCGGCGTCAGCGCGTGTGACAAAACATAGACGTTGCTGGTCGTCGATGGCCCGACCACGATTTCATCCAGATCGGCATTGATCAGCGCCGCCAGCACCGCGCGGCCCTCGTCGATGCGCGCCTGCCCGGCGTCCGAGGCGTCATAGCCCTCGCCGGGCTGCACCTGGCAGTTGGCGGTGAAATCGGCAAGGCGATCGGTGACCTGGCGCGGCACCAGCGTGCCGCCGGCATTTTCCAGAAACACCCAGCCGCCCGACAGCGCCTCGAAATGGCCGCGGCAGAACTCTACGTCGAGAGTTGGGTCAGATGTCACGGCGCCCCCTGTTCAGGCTGTTTTCAGCCAATTGTTTCCTGTTTACCATACATACGGTAATCTTGCCTTGGGACTTGTTATATCCCCCCAGAGTATGAGGGAAGGAGGCGAGCCTTGCGCAGGGAGGGGACAACGCTGGATTCGGGACCGAAAATGGACATCGCGGGCTGGTACCGCGAGATCGGCGCGATCGTCGACGCCCTGGAAGACGAGACTCTGCCGGAGCGTCTGGTGCGCGCGCTCGGGCATCTGGCGCCCTTCGAAATGGCGGCTGTTTTCGTCTATCGCGGGCGCTCCAGGCCGCTTCCGATTTACGACAATTTTGCGAGCGCCGACGCCAGGAAGGGCATCGCCGCCTATGTCGAAAACACCTATGTTCTTAATCCATTGTACCAGGCGTATCAGAAGGGGCTGGAATCCGGTGTATATCGGATGCGCGATCTGGCGCCGGACGCATTCTTCGAAAGCGAATACCACAAGGCCTATCGCGTCCTGCCGAGCCTCGGGGAGGAGATCGGGTATCTCACCGAGAACTGGCCGCAAGGGATGCAGGAACTGCTGCTGATGCTGGCGCTGGACGGCAATGCACTGGCCGAGATAACGCTGTCGCGTTCCAGTGACGGCCCCGGTTTCAGCGAGACCGAGATATCGCGCCTGTCCGACGTGGTTCCGATCGTCGGCGCCTTGTTCCGGCGTTACTGGGCCGAGTTCGGCGATTCCCGGTCCAGGACGCCACCACCGGACAGAAGGGTCGATGACGCCTTCGACGATTTTGGAAAATCCGTGCTGACGGATCGCGAGCGTGAGGTGGCGCGGATGATCCTGCGGGGCCACTCGTCGGAATCGATCGGTTCCAATCTGGGGATTTCACTGGGCACGGTTAAAACGCATCGCAAAAATGTCTATGCGAAACTCGCGATCTCGTCGCAGTCGGAACTGCTGTCGCTGTTTCTGAACTCGTTGCAGGGGCCTTGAACCAGGTAATATTCCCGTGGGCCTATCCGACGCTTTGAGGCGGCGTCGATATAATGATAAACCAGCTCAAACCAGCTTTCGCGGAGAAACAATGAACCAGATCGATCTGACCGGCCGCACGGCGGTTGTAACGGGCGGCGCGCAGGGCATCGGGCGCGCCATTGCCGAGCGTCTCCTGGATTCGGGAGCGGCGGTTTGCTTGTGGGACCGTGACAGAGAGCTTGTCGAACAAACCGCCGGCGAGCTTTCCAATCGCGGCAAGACCCATGCGGTCGTGGTCGACGTCACCGATTTACCGACTGTCGAGGAGGCCGTTCGGGATACCGAGCGCGCGCTGGCGCCGATCGACATTCTGGTCGCCAATGCCGGAATCGCGGGCGCGAACGGTAAGGTCTGGGAGTGCCCACCCGACGATTGGCGGCGGGTTATCGACATCAATCTGAATGGCATCTTCTATTGCTGCCGCGCGGTCGTGCCGGGCATGATCGCGCGCAATTACGGGCGTATTGTGAACACCGCCTCGGTCGCCGGCAAGGAAGGCAATCCCAACGCCGCGCATTACAGCGCCTCCAAGGCCGCCGTTATCGCGCTGACCAAGTCGCTGGGCAAGGAGTTGGCCGAATACGACATCGCCGTTAATTGCATCACGCCGGCGGCGGTAAAGACCCGCATCTTCGACCAGATGACCGAGGAACATATCGATTACATGCTGTCCAAGATCCCGCGCGGGCGTTTCCTGCTGGCCGAGGAAGCGGCCGCCATGGTCGCCTGGCTGGTCTCGGCGGAAAATTCGTTCACCACGGGCGGCGTGTTCGATCTGTCGGGCGGCCGCGCCACCTACTGATATCGGGATATTTATTCATGAAAATCGTCATCACCGGCGGCGCCGGATTTATCGGGCTGAATCTCGCGCGCGCCATTATCAAGCGCGGCACTCTGACGGGGCCGTCCGGTCGACAGGAAGAGGTGGATAATATCCTGCTGTTCGATCAGGCCGTGCCCGATAGCCTGCCTGACGGGCTGGACGAGCGCGTGACCATGCGGGCTGGCGATATATCGGACCGTGACACCGTGTTCGGGCTTGTCGATCGCGACGATATTTCGGTGTTTCATCTGGCCTCGGTGGTTTCCGGTGGTGGCGAGAAGGATTTCGATCTGGCCATGCGGGTCAATCTGGATGGCGGGCGTCATGTTTTCGAGGCCGCGCGCGCCCGCACGGGCCTGCCCCGCGTGCTGTTTGCCAGCTCGGTGGCGGTCTTCGGCGGCAGCGCCATGCCCGATGTCGTCAGCGATAGCACCAAGCAAACGCCGCAAACCACCTATGGCATGACCAAGTCCATCGGCGAGCTGATGATCAACGATTATACGCGCAAGGGCTTTTTCGACGGGCGCACGGTGCGGCTGCCGACTATTTTCGTTCGCCCCGGCAAACCGAACGCGGCGGCTTCCAGCTTCGCCAGCGGCGTAATCCGCGAACCGTTGAACGGCGAGGAATGCATTCTGCCGGTCAAGACCGATGTGCGAATGGCCCTGCTCGGCTACCGCAACGCCGTGGCGGGATTTGTCGGGCTGCATGAGGCCGACGGGGAGGCCATGGGCGACGACCGGGCCGTGAGTCTTCCCGGCACTACCTACAGCGTGGCGGAAATGATCGAGGGCGCAAAGCGCGTCGCCGCGGCCAACAACATCGAGCCGGGCCCGATCACCGTGCGGCCCGATCCGGCGATCGAGGCGATCGTCGCCGGCTGGGCTACCCATTGGGAAGCGCCGCGCGCCAAGGCCCTGGGCCTGCCCAACGACGAGAGTCTGGACCGGGTAATCCAGGACTATATCGACGACTTCATGCCGGCGCGCTGAATTATCCGGCTTGACGCATTCGGCAATGCCAATAGGTCAAGAACAGCGTTCCGCGATGCGGAACGATAGTCTGAGTGCGGGGAATGCGGTGCGGGGAATGCCATGGCGCGGTCAGATAACAAGGTAACCGGCGTGGCCGGTAACGGGGAGTCCAAGACCCGGCTTTCCTCGGTCACGACCGCCATCCGGCTGCTGAAAACCTTTACGAACAGCGACCGCGAGATCGGCATCAGCGCACTGCCCAGGAAGCTCGGTGTATCCAAGAGCACGGTGCATCGTGTCGCGACGACCCTGGTGCGCCGGCGCATGGATATCCCCAACGAGGCCACGCCCTTCCTGTCGAAACTGCGTGATTCGTCCACGGAAAAGAACCATCACGGATAAGGTCACATATCCCGCGCAACCAGACTCAGGAAATCCCCGGGTTCCATCAAAACCTTATGGGTCAGCCCGATAACCGTGCCCGATGTGCCGGCGCGGCAGGTCACCGGTTCGCGCTCGGGGCGTTCGGGGAAATGGATCTGGCCGATGGGATCGCCCTCGGAAACCGCCTGGTCGAGATCAACAAGACTCTCGAATATCCCGCGATCATCGCAGATCGTGAAACTGCCCGGGTCGGGCATATGCATCATGCGGGTCGGCGCCAGGCCAAGCGACTCCCGCGTTACCGGTTTTTCGTCGACCAGTCCGAAATGGGCCAGCAGGTTCCGCACGCCCGCGTCGGCGATGGCGACCGTTCGGGGCGAGGCCGTGCCGCCGCCGCCCAGTTCGGTGCTGACGAAAATCTTGTCCATATCCTCGACGGCCGTATCCAGCATGCCGCCGGCGTCCAGTTCCACCAGTTCCAGCGCGATCGGCGCGCCGAAGGCCAGTGTCGCCGCCCTGGACTTCTCCATGACGGCCTTGTTGGGCAGACTGTGGTAGGCCCCGAAGGGCGAGAAATACATGCTCTTGCCGCCGGAATGGATGTCGCAAACCGCATCGCCGCGCGGCAGGATTCCATGCTGCAGGAAATGGGCGATCATCTGGGAGACCGAGCCATCGCGCCGGCCGGGAAAGGCCCGGTTCATATTGACCCCGTCGATGGGCGACAGCCGCGTGCCGGCCATGATTGCGGGGAAATTCAGCGCCGGGATGACGATAATCTGGCCGGTTACTTCCGCCGGGTCCAGCGCGCGGACCAGCTTCATAAGCGCGATCGGCCCCTCATATTCGTCGCCGTGATTGCCGCCGGTAAAAACCAGTACCGGCCCGTTGCCATTGCGGATCGAAATGACCGGCAGATGCACCGCGCCCCAGCCCGACTCATTACGCGAATGCGGAATGCTCAGATGGCCGAAATGCTTGCCGTTGGCGTCGAAATCGACCGTGCATGAAACCTTGGGTTCGCCCGTCCCGACGTCGTCGTTCATTTTTGAAGCCCCCCGCAATTGAAGGCCGCATAATGTGACGCCCGGCGCGGCGATGCAATCGGCGATATGACCAATCGGGTCCCCGTCAGGATTCGTCGAGCCGCACTTTCAGGAAGACATTCGCGATCACGCCGCGCTCCAGCCCGCGCCGGTCCAGTTGAGCATCGCTCATCTGGCTTAGGGTCTCACCCATGAGGTCCAGCCGGTTACACCCCCGTAGTTCCCTTACTCGTCATCCGCCCAAAGACTGACCGAACCGACAGACTAACCGGCCCGCCAATTGCGCTGAATCAATGACGGCCGGGGATACCGTGGTTTAAGTTCAGGCTTGTATCGGTGGCCGTCGGGAAACGCGGCTGCGATGATGCCGTTCCGTTTCTGGAAGGCAGGCCGATGACAACCAGCAAGAAATCTTGGCTATTGGCGGGGCTCGCATGCCTGGCCGCCCTTTCGGCATGCGGTCCCGAGAAGCCAACCGCGCCAACCGTAACGGGCAATGTCTGGAACGGCGCGGCGGACGAACCGCATCGCGAACTGGTCCCGGGCCTTGATCTTTGGTCTCAAGAACACAGACGCCCCTCGCTCCAGGAGGCAGGGACGACCGCGCCGGACTACCTTTCCCGGACCAAACGGCATCGTGAATTTGTGCAGGGAGGCGTGCCGGTTGAGTATTCCAGCAGCAGAAACCCCTATCCAGCCACAAGAGGGATCATCCTTGATGGCGGCAAGCTCTATAAGTCGCACTGTGCGGCTTGTCACGGCTCAAATGGCCTGGGGGACGGAGTGGCCAGCAGAGACCTTACCCCGCCACCCGCGTTCCTGGCATATTTGATCGATCGGCCGCGCTCCGTGGACGAATATCTGTTGTGGTCGACCTCCGAGGGCGGCGTACAATTCGGCACCGAGATGCCGGCTTTCAAGACGGTGCTTACGGAGCGGCAAATCTGGCAGATTGTAATCTACATGCGCGCCGGTTTTCCAAATGTCGAAGAAGCCGGGCAGAACTGAAGCTCAAGATATATTTAACGAGCGCCATTTTCCCTGACACTCCTCCCACGCCAAATGTCGTGAGCACCCGGCGCATCTGGTGTTCGCCACCCGGTAGTCCGCGAAATATGCGGAACCGGATTTCTCGTTGGGATTGCTCAAAGATTTGCCAATAGCCGTAAGGCGGCATCGGGAGGCTTCCGCGGCGGCATGGATTCCCCAGGATATACTTGCTAATCTGCCGTCGAGAGGAAGACCGGCCATGGAACGACGCCTCGCCGCCATACTTGCCATCGACATGGTTGGCTCCGCGCGCCTGTTTGGCGAGGACGAGGCGGGCACCCTGGACGCCCTGAAAACCCATCGCAAGGAACTGCTGGCCCCCAAGGCGGCGCAGTATGGCGGACGCACCGTCAAACTTACCGGCGATGGCGCCCTGATGGAGTTTGCATCGGTCGTCGACGCCGTGGCGTTTGCCGTTGAAGTGCAATGCGCCCTGCGGGATCGCGGCGCCGATGTTCCCGAAGACAGAAGGATCATTTACCGTATCGGCATCAACATCGGCGATGTGATCGTCGAGGTCGACGACATTTACGGGGATGGCGTGAACGTGGCTGCCCGGCTGGAGGGGCTGGCCGAGCCCGGCGGCATCTGCTTGGCGCGCAACGTTTTCGAGCAGGTAAAGGAAAAGCTCGATCTGACTTTCGAACATCTGGGCGAGCGCGAGGTCAAGAATATCGCCGAGGCGGTGTCGATCTATCGCGTGGTTCTGGATGACAAGGCGGTCGCGCTCGTCACGCCCCTGGTTCGGGTGGAGAACAGGCCGGTGTATCAACGGTGGCCGGCCGCGCTCACAATCGTTCTATTGCTTGCGGCCGGCGGGGCGCTTTGGTGGCAGCCCTGGAAGACCGAAACCGGGCCGGCCCCGACGGCGCGCGGGGCCGTGGCGCTGGGAGACAGGCCTTCCATAGCCGTGCTGCCGTTCACCAACATGTCGGGCGACCTGGAGCAGGAATATTTCGCCGACGGCATGACCGAGGATCTGATCACAGACCTGTCCAAGATATCGAATCTGGTCGTGATTTCCCGGACCTCGACATCCGGCTACAAGGGCAAGAAGATCGATATCCGCGAAGTCGGCGAGGCGCTCGGTGTCCAATACGTGATCGAAGGTAGCGTGCGCAAGGCCGGGGATCAGGTTCGCATCAACGCCCAGTTGATCGATGCGACCACCGGCGGCCACCTTTGGGCCGAGCGCTATGACGGCGACCCGGACGATATCTTCAGCCTGCAGGATCAGGTGCTGGAGAAAATCGTCGCGTCGCTGGCGCTGAAGCTTTCGGGACAGGAACGCCAGCGCCTGGCGTCACGTGGCACAGACAGCATTGCGGCGCATGACCTCTATCTGCGCGGCCTTTTCCTGGAGTCTGGCTTTACGCGCGAAGGAAGCATGGAGGCCATGCGACTCTATGAACAGGCCCTGTCGATAGATCCGGACTACGCGATGGCTTATGCCCGCATAGCCAACATCCTCGAATTGAATGCGCAAAACGGGTGGTCGGACGACATCCAGGGTGATCGCGCAAAGGCCCTTGAACTGAATGAGAAGGCGGTCGCCATCGACCCGCAAGATCCCAATCTTCACTGGAGCCTGGGCCGAAGCATCGCACGAATCAGGACTCCGGAAGCGCTGGCGCGCAGTATCAAGTCCCTGGAGAGAGCCATTGACCTGGATTCTGATTTCGCCGACGCCCATGCCTATCTGGCGATTTTGTACACCGGGGAGGGCCGCGCCGAGGACGGTCTCAGGTCCGTGGAGACCGCCATGCGGATCAATCCGCGTTACCCGTTCTGGTATCTCTTCATGCGCGGGACGGCCCGGTTCTGCCTCGCGGATTACCAGTCGGCGATCGCCGATTTGGAAACCGCAACGGAGAGAAGTCCGACAGCGCTGTTCCCCCGAAGATTTCTCGCGGCGACCTATGCCCGGGCTGGACGAATCGAGGATGCCGAATGGCAGGTCGAAGAGCTGCACATGGCGGGATTCGAGGGTAATATACAGTCGATCGTCGAAGCCCTGCCGATCCAGGACCCCGAATGCATGAAGCGCTACAAGGAGGGGCTGCGCAAGGCGGGGATACCGGAATGAAGGGAGGAAATCCTCTATAGCGGGTCACGAGCGCGATGAAAACGCGAGGCTGGCCGGGCAAGGGCGCGCCGGGCCGGCTCGCAACGCTTACTGTTCCGCGAAATACAGCCGCTCGCCCGCCACATAGGTCGCCCTTGTCGCGCGGTCGTCGCCCAGGGTCATCAGGACGAACAGTTCCTCGGCGAGGTTGCCGTCGATGGTTTCCATGCGGTGCGCCATCACGGCGGTGGCGCGGGCGTCCAGCACGGTGATGTCGGCGTCGCTGCCGGGCTCCAGGGTGCCGATGCGACCCGCCAGGCCCAGCGCCTCGGCGTTACCGCGGGTCATCAGGTGGAAGGCCCGCAGGGCGGGCAGGTTCTGGTTGTTCAACTGCAGCACCTTGTAGGCCTCGGCGGCCGTGCGCAGCATCGAGAAACTGGTGCCGCCGCCGACGTCGGTGGCCAGCCCGACTTTCACGCCACCGCCGCGCAGCCGCCCCATGTCGAACAGGCCGCTGCCGATGAACAGGTTAGAGGTGGGGCAGAAGGCGACCGTCGAGTCCGTCTCCGACAGGCGGGCGATTTCCCCGTCCGACAGATGGATGCCGTGACCGAAGATGGCGCGCGGACCCAGCAGGCCGAACTTGTCGTAAACGTCGGTGTAGGAACGGCTCCAGGGGAATTGTTTCGCGACGGCGGCGATTTCGGCGCTGTTTTCCGCCAGATGGGTCTGCATGTAGATATCCGGATAGCCGCGCATCAGCGCCCCGGCGGCTTCCAGTTGCGCCTCGGTCGAGGTGACGGCGAAACGCGGGGTGACCGCATAGTGCTGGCGGCCACGGCCGTGCCATTTTTCGATCAGCGCGGCGCTTTCGGAAAAGCTGCGTTCGGCATCGTCGGTCAGGGCCTCGGGCGCGTTGCGGTCCATCATCACCTTGCCGGCGATCATCAGTGTGTTCAGCCGTTCGGACTCGGTGAAGAAGGCCTCCACCGATTCGGGATGCACCGTGCAATAGACGGCGGCCGTCGTGGTGCCGTTGCGCAGCAGTTCGTCGAAGAAGAATTTCGCGACCGCGGCGGCATGGTCCGGGTCGGCGAATTTCTGTTCCTCGACGAAGGTGTATTTGTCGAGCCATTCCAGAAGCTGCGCCCCGTAGGACGCGATAACGCGGGTCTGCGGGTAATGGATGTGGGTATCGATCAGCCCGGGCAGGATCAGCGCCTGCCCGTAATTCTCCACCGGCATGTCCGCCGGCAGATCTGCCGCCGGCCCGATGGAGATAATCTTGCCGTCTTCCATGACAACGGCGCCGTCCGCGATATAGCGATAGCAGGCTTCCTCGCCGGCCTCGGCCGGGTCGGCGATGAAGTCCAGCAGCCGGCCCCGTATGGCGGTTTTGCCCGGCATCTGCGTTAGCCCTCGCGCGCCGCCAGCCAGGCGGCGATCAGGTGGCGTTCATCCTCGGTCATTTCGGTTACATTGCCCGGCGGCATGGCGCGTGACAAGACGGCCTGGGTTTCGATCCGCGAGGCCTCGCGCAGGATATCGGCCGGGGTTTCCAGCCGCACGTTGAGGGGCGGGACGGGAACGCCCTCCCAGACCGGCTCCTCCGCATGGCACATGGAGCAGCGGGACAGCACTACGTCCTCGACCGCGGCGAAAACTTCGTCACCTTCCAGCCCGCCGGTCTGCATCGCGGCGGGGGCGCCGACCGGGAAGCTGTTCAGCCACAGGATCATCAACCCGCCGGCGGCGGCGACGCCCCAGGTCCACCAGGGCGTGCCCTTGCCGGCATGCTGGGAATTGAAGAAATGGCGGATCGAGACGCCCATCACGATAACAACGGCGACGATCACCCAGTTCCATTGGGTCGCGAAGTTCATCGGGTAATGGTTGCCGATCATCAGAAACAGCACCGGCAGGGTCAGGTAGTTGTTATGCAGCGAGCGCTGCTTGGCCTGCTTGCCGAGGCGCGGGTCGGGTTCCTTATGGGCCAGCAGCGAGGCTACCACCTTGCGCTGGTTGGGGATGATGATGATCAGCACGTTGGCGGCCATGATGGTGCCGACCAGCGCGCCGATCTGGATGTAGGCGCCCCGCCCGCTGAAGATCTGGGTGCAGCCCCAGGCGATGGCGACCAGCAGCGCAAAGCCGACCAGCATCAGCAGCGTATCGTTCTTGCCCAGCGGCGAACGGCACATCAGATCATAGACGATCCATCCCGCGGCCAGCAGCGCGAGACTGACGATGACGGCGGTCATCGGGGTGAGATCGAGCACGCCCCGGTCGATCAGATAGAGGTCCGCGCTGGTGTAATAGACGGCGGCCAGCAGCAGGAAGCCGCTGACCCAGGTGGCATAGGCCTCCCATTTGAACCAGGTCAGCTCCTCCGGCATTTCGGCCGGGGCCACCAAATATTTCTGCATGCGGTAGAAACCGCCGCCATGGACCTGCCAGGTCTCGCCGCCGACACCGTCGGGAAGCCCGTCGCGCTTGCGCAGGCTGAGGTCAAGATGGACGAAATAGAAGGATGAGCCGATCCAGGCGATGCCCGAGATGACATGCAGCCAGCGCAGCATCATGCCGATCCATTCGGTGATTAGTGCATCCATGGTGGTTACTCCCTACAAACCCTGTTCCATGCCCACCTTGCTACCTTCCCGGCATTGAGCGCGGTAGTCCCGGTAATTCGTATCACTTTCAAAAAAAACAAAATAGTGGCATGGTTTCCGCTGGACGGGGATAAAATGGCGCTTCTGGAGAATATCAGGGTTTTCGTGCGGGTCATTGAGCTGGGCAGTTTTTCGGCTGCCGGGCGCAATCTGCGCCTGTCGCCCGCCGTGGTCAGCCACCGCATACAGCAGCTTGAGGGCCATGTCGGGGTGCGGCTCTTGAACCGCACCACCCGCCAGGTGCAGCCGACCGAACAGGGCATGCTCTATTACGAGGCCTGCCTGGAGGTTCAGCGCGCGGTCGAACAGGCCGAAACCAGCGTGGCGGGGGCGGGGGCCGCGCCGCAAGGCACGCTGAAGGTCACCGCGCCGCTGGTTTTCGGGCGCCGCATCCTGGCGCCGCTGATTCCGGAATTCCAGGCCGCCTCGCCCAATGTCGAGATTCAGCTTCGAATGTCGGACCATTTGCTCGACCTTATCAAGGAAGGGGTGGACGCGGCCGTGCGCCTTTCGGTGCCGACGGATTCCAGCCTGGTCATTCGCAAGATCGCCGATTGCCCGCGCCTTTTGTGCGCCGCGCCGTCCTATCTGGAGGCCCATGGCGAGCCGGCCGTACCCGATGACTTGATGGATCATAACTGCCTGCTGCTGCGGTTCCAGGGTTCGACCCAGTACCGCTGGATCCTGAACAGCCCGAAGGGCAAGGTGACGCTGAATATCGGGGGGCGGCTGGACGCCGACGACAGCGACGTGTTGACCGAATGGGCGGTTGCCGGGCACGGCATCGTTTTGAAACCGGTTTGGGAGGTGGCGGATCATTTGCGCGAGGGGCGGTTGAAACCCGTCCTGGCCGATTTCCCGCCGGATTCGCTGACGCTTGGCGTGCTTTATCCGCATCGCCGCCTGTTGCCGGCCAAGGTCCGCGCCTTCGCCGATTTCCTGGTGGAACGGGTGTCGCCGATGATGGACGTGTGAATCGAAGGACCGGTGGATAGTTTTACTCCCGCGAGAGCGGTCGAGTGACGCATCCTTCGTCAGGCTCAGGATGAGGATTCTTTTTTATATTTCAACACGCTCTCCTCATCCTGAGCTTGACGAAGGATTGGTGGGGGGACCGCGCGCTCACTCAAGCACACCCGGAAATCCGGCCGCGAGGATTGCTCCCCGCGGCCGGGC
>CBFDDT010000084.1:0-16201 GCA_965603635.1 uncultured bacterium
GGCCTGAAGGCGGCGCGGACTGACCCATAGTCCGGCGCCCTCGGCCGGCCGGGGGTACTGTTGGAGACTGGCGGCGAGTTCATTCAAATGGCGGCGGTGTTTGCGCTGATCGTTGTCGCGCTCGCCTTCTACGCCACCGAGAAGCTGTCCTACGAGATGACCTCGCTGGCGGTCATCTGCGCGCTGCTGCTGCTGTTCCATTTCATGCCGGCCGCCGGGCCGGACGGGGCCAACCTCATGGGGGCGGCGCGGATTCTTTCCGGCTTCGCCAACCCGGCGCTGATTACCGTGCTGGCCCTGCTGGTGATCGGCGACGGGCTGTCTCGGACCGGCGCGTTGAGTCAGGGGGCGTGGCTGCTGCTGCGCGCGGCGCGGGGGAGCACGGCCGCCAGCATCATGCTGGGCCTGGTCGCGGTGATGGCGGTCAGCGCCTTCCTGAACAACATCCCGGTCGTCGTAATCTTCATTCCCATCATGCAGGCGCTGGCCGATAAGCTGGGGCGCGGGGCCGGGCGCTACATGATGCCGCTCAGTTTCGCGGCGATCCTGGGCGGCATGACGACGCTGATCGGGTCCTCCACCAACCTGCTGGTCTCGGGCATGCTGGTCGATCTGGGCGAGCAGCCCTTCGGTTTCTTCGATTTTACGGCGCCCGGCCTGGTGTTGGCGCTGACCGGCCTGGTTTATGTGATCTTCGTCGCGCCCCGGCTGTTGCCCAACCGCGAACCACTGAAGGGCGGTATGCCCGTATCCGGCCGGCAGTTCGTCGCCCAGATCAAGGTTTTGCCAGAATCGAAGCTGATCGGGGCGGAATCGCGCCTTGGCGTGTTTTCGGCGCTGAGCGATATCACGGTTCTGACGATCCAGCGCGGGGAGCAGTCGATGCTGCCGCCCTTCGATGATATCCGGTTGCAGGCCGACGACGTCGTGGTGGTGGCCGCGACCCGCAAGACGCTGGCCCAGACCCTGCAGGCCGACGCAAGGCTGCTGCATCCCGATATTCCCGGCCCCGTCGGGGAGGTGGGCGGAGAGGCGGAGGAGCCCTGGACCAGCGGCGGCCAGGTTCTGGCCGAGGTCATGGTGCCGCCGAATTCACCACTGGTCGGCCGCACGCTGGCACGCATCGGTTTCCGGTACCGGTATCATTGTATCGTGCTGGGCATCGAACGGCGGAGCCGCATGCTGCGCCGCCGGATCACCGATATGGCGCTGGAAGCCGGCGACGTGCTGCTGATCCAGGGGCGCAGCGACGATGTCATGGCGCTACGCGGAAGTCGCGACGTGTTGTTGATGGAATGGTCGGCCGCGACACTGCCGGCGCTGCGCTACGCCAAACGGGCTAGTGTAATCTTCCTGGGCGTGGTGGCGCTGGCGGCAACCGGCGCGGTCCCCATCGTGGTCGCCGCCGTGACCGGCGCCGCCGCCATGGTGTTGAGCGGCGCGCTGGGCCTGCGCGATGCGGTGCGGGCGCTCGATTATCAGATCATTTTCACCATCGCCGCCGCCCTGGCGCTGGGCGCCGCCATGCAGGAAACCGGCGGCGCGGCTTTCCTCGCCGGCCTTCTGCTCGGGGCGCTGGACGGCGCATCGCCGGCGGTCGTCCTTTCCGCCTTCTTCCTGCTGGTCGGCGGGCTTGCCAATATCATCAGCACCAAGGCCACCGCCGTTCTGTTCACGCCCATCGCCATCGGGATCGCGCAGGGGATTGGCGTTCCGGTCGAGGTCTTCGCGGTCGCCGTGATCTTCGCCGCCAACTGTTCCTTCGCCTCGCCGATCGGCTATCAGACGAATCTGCTGGTGATGGTGCCCGGCCGGTATCGTTTCATGGATTTCGTCAAGGCCGGGCTGCCGTTGTTGTTTATCGTCTGGCTGGTATTTTCGCTATTCGCGCCCTGGTATTACGGGCTGTAGTTCAACCCCTTTTTACCGCAGCGCAGCATTTGTGCGTTGACCACGGGTCGAGCCGGGTCTAATTTCGCGCCTCCGCATTGCCAATGATGACTGTTGACCGCCCTCTCGGCCATTGCCGCGCGTGCGAACGAATTCCGGAACAGGCGAGATAGATGACCAGGCCCACACAGAAACCCAACCGATCCTTTTTCTCCTCCGGCCCCTGCGCGAAGCGCCCCGGTTGGTCGGTGGCGGCGCTGTCGGGTGCCTGGACCGGGCGGTCGCACCGCGCCGCCGGTGGCAAGGCGAAGCTGGCGGAAGTGATCGACCGCAGCCGTGCCATCCTGGGCATCCCCGACGATTACCGCATCGGCATCGTGCCGGCCTCCGACACCGGCGCGGTGGAGATGGCCCTGTGGTCGCTGCTCGGCGCGCGCGGCACGGACATGCTGGTCTGGGAGAGCTTCGGCAAGGGCTGGGCCACCGACGTTTCCAAGCAGCTTAAGCTGGAGGATGTTCGAATTCTGGAGGCCGATTACGGCGAACTGCCCGATCTCACCCAGGTCGATTTCGCCCGTGACGTGGTCTTCACCTGGAACGGCACCACCAGCGGCGTTTGCGTGCCCGATGGTGACTGGATCGCCGCCGACCGCGCGGGACTGACGATCTGCGACGCCACCTCGGCGGCCTTCGCCATGGATTTGCCCTGGGACAAGCTGGATGTCACCACTTGGTCGTGGCAGAAGGTGCTGGGCGGCGAGGGCGCACATGGCATGTTGGTGCTGAGCCCGCGCGCGGTCGAGCGATTGGAGAGTTACAGCCCGGCCTGGCCGCTACCGAAAATCTTCCGACTCACCAAGGATGGCAAGCTGAACGAGGGCGTTTTCAGGGGCGAAACCATCAACACGCCCTCGATGCTCTGCGTCGAGGACGCAATCGATTCGCTGAAATGGGCGCACGAAATCGGCGGGTTGCCGAAACTGATCCAGCGCTCCAAGAGCAGTCTGGCGGTGGTCTCCGCCTGGGTCGAGAAAACGCCCTGGGTCGAATTCCTGGCCAGCGATCCGGCGACGCGGTCATCCACCTCGATCTGCCTGCGCATCACCAATACCGGCGCGCTGCGTGGCGACGAGGCGGCGGCCGTGCCGAAAAAGATCGCCGCCCTGCTGGAGAAAGAGGGCGTTGCCTTCGATATCGGCGGCTACCGCGACGCGCCCCCGGGCCTGCGCCTGTGGGGTGGAGCCACGGTGGAGCCGCTGGACTTGCAGATGCTGATGCCCTGGATCGAATGGGCCCATGAAGAAGTTTGCGCCGCCCCGGCGTCAGCTAAATAATCGGAACGAGAGAAAACAATGCCCAAGGTGCTTATTTCCGACGATCTGAGCCAGCGCGCGGTCGATATCTTCCAGGAGCGCGGCGTTGAGGTCGATGTAAAAACGGGCCTGAACGAAGACGAACTGATTGCGATTATTGGCGATTACGACGGTCTCGCCGTGCGCTCGGCGACCAGGGCAACCGAGAAGGTTCTGGATGCCGCGGCGAACCTGAAGGTTATCGGCCGGGCCGGTATCGGGGTCGACAATATCGATGTTGCCGCCGCCACCCAGCGCGGCATCGTGGTGATGAACACGCCATTCGGGAATTCCATCACCACCGCCGAACATGCCATCGCCATGATCATGGCCCTGGCGCGCGAGCTGCCGGCCGCCAACGCTTCCACCCAGGCCGGCAAGTGGGAAAAGAAGCGCTTCATGGGCGTCGAGGTCTCGGGCAAGACACTGGGCCTGATCGGAGCCGGAAATATAGGCTCCATCGTCGCCAGCCGCGCGCAGGGGCTGAAGATGCGGGTTATCGCATACGACCCGTTCCTGTCACCCGAACGCGCCGAGGATCTGGGGATCGAAAAGGTGGAGCTGGACGCGCTGTACGCCCGGGCCGACTTCATCACCCTGCATGTGCCGCTGACCGACACGACCCGCAACCTGATCGACAAGGCGGCCTTCGCCAAAATGAAAAAGGGCGTGCGCATCGTCAATTGCGCGCGCGGTGGCATCGTCGTCGAGGAAGATTTGTGCGATGCGCTGGATTCCGGCCAGGTCGCGGGCGCCGGGCTGGATGTATTCGAGGTCGAGCCGGCGAAGGAGAACGTCCTGTTCGGGCGCGACGACGTGATCTGCTCGCCGCATCTGGGCGCCGCCACCACCGAGGCGCAGGAAAAGGTCGCGCTGCAGGTGGCCGACCAGATGGCGGACTATCTTCTGACCGGCGCGGTGACCAACGCGCTGAACATGCCCTCGGTCACCGCCGAGGAGGCGCCGAAACTGCGCCCCTATATGGCGCTGGCGGAACTGCTGGGCAGCTTCGCCGGGCAATTGACCGAGACTGGCCTGAAGGCCTTCAAGGTGGAGTTCGAGGGCCAGGTGGCGGCGTTGAATACCCGGCCCCTGATGGCGGCCGCCCTGACCGGCCTGCTGCGGCCCTTGCTGGATTCGGTCAATATGGTCAGCGCCCCGGTCATCGCGCGCGAACGCGATATTCGCTGCACCGAGATAAAGCGGGATGAAGCCGCAAACTACGAAACCCTGATCCGGCTGACCGTGACCACCGAGCGCATGACGCGCTCGGTTGCCGGCACGCTGTTCGGCGGCGCGCGGCCGCGCATTGTCGAGATCAAGGATATCCCGATCGAGGCGGAAATCGGCCCGCATATGCTGTACATCACCAACAAGGACAAGCCCGGCGTCATCGGCGACCTGGGCCGCACCCTGGGCGAGGCGAAGGTCAATATCGCGACCTTCCATCTGGGCCGCGCGGCGGAGGGCGGCGACGCCATCGCGCTGGTGCAGGTGGACCAGGCGGTGGACAAGCCGCTGCTCGACAGAATTGCCGCGCTCCCGAATATTTTACAAGTGAAGGCATTGGAATTCTGACCCGCAGAGTCCATGTTGGGGCCATGCGCTTCATCGCCTCCTCTCTCGTCCTTCTGGCCGCTCTCGTCCCGCACGCAATGGCGCTTGCCGCCGGGCTTGGCCCCCAGCCGGTTCTGCTGGGCAAGGTCGATGGTCTGAAGGATGTTCTCATCGTCGACGGTGCGCCGGTTCTGAAGGCCGAGGCCGGCGATTACCAGATTTTGCTTATGCCCGACGGCAAGCTGGCCCTGGCGCCCGTGCCTTCGCCGGAATCGGGGGTCACGCCGACGCCGTCCGACATCATTCCCCATGCCCGCATCGTGCGGGGTGCGCGGAACATTCGCGCCGCCTGGTTTGCGTCACCGACCGAACGTTATGGCCATGGCGTGCTGGGCGACCGTATCGAGGCGTCGGCCCTGAAGGTAGAAACCGCATCGGGCGAGTTTTTGGTGTACTCGCTAACTGACGATTCGGTGTTCGAGGATTTGACGCCGCGCCTGGCCGATATCGACGGCGACGGGCGCGACGAAATTATCGCGGTGCATAGTTACGGCGACAGCGGCGCGGCGGTCGCCCTGTTCGGCATTCGCGATGGTGAACTGGTCCGGCTGGCCGAATCCAACCCGATCGGAATGCCCAATCGCTGGTTGAACCCGATCGGCGCCGGCGATTTCGACGGTAACGGAATGTCAGAGATCGCCGTCATCCAGACACCGCATATCGGCGGCATCCTGATCCTCTATCGCTGGCAGGGCGAACGTCTGACGGAAACCACCCGCAGATTCGGATTCTCCACCCACGCCATGGGATCCACGGTTCTGGGCATGTCGGCGCTGCTGGACCTCGACGGCGACGACAGCGACGAGATACTTGTCCCGGACCAGGGCCGGACGGATTTGAAGGCGGTCAGTTACGCTGGCGGCCATTTCCGCGTCCTCTGGTCGATTCCCAATGACGCAAACATCGCAACCTCTATCGTTACCGCCGATGTGGACGGCCACGGCGGGGCGGATATCCTCTATGGCCTCGCCGACGGCTCTGTAATGCTGCTGTCCCGCTGACCGCAACGTTTGCCCGGTGACATCGCGTCCCTTGCCCCGGCGCGCCAAAAGCTGTATTTCACGGCGGGCTTTTAATTGGGACCGCGACGGGGCGACCGTAATCCTGCCATGAATGACTCTACCAAAAAGGCTTTGCTGCCCGACGGGCTGCGTGACGTGCTGCCGCCGGATGCGGCGCATGAGGCGGCCGTTGCGTCGCGGCTTGTGGGCGCCTTCGCCTCGCGCGGCTACCAGCGCGTCGACCCGCCGCTGGTGGAATTCGAGGATTCGCTGCTGGACGGCGCCGGCCAGGCGATGGCGACCGGCACCTTCCGCCTGATGGACCCGGTCAGCCAGCGCATGATGGGGGTGCGGGCCGACATGACAATCCAGGTCGCGCGTATCGCCGCGACAAGGCTGGCCAACGCGCCCAGGCCGCTGCGCCTTGCCTATGCCGGCAATGTTCTGCGGGTCAGGGGCAGCCAGCTTCGCCCCGAGCGCCAGTTCATGCAGGCCGGCGTCGAGATCGTTGGCGCCAGGGAAGCCGCGGCGGATGCCGAGATTATCCTGCTGGCCACGAACGCGCTGGGCGAGGCGGGTGTCGAGAACCTTTCCGTCGATATCAACCTGCCGACGCTGATCCCCGCGCTCTGCCGCGCCCTGGACCTGGACGAGGAAACCCAGGTCGCGCTGCGCGAGGCGCTCGACAGCAAGGATGCAGCGGCCGTGGCGGCGGCGGGCGGACAGGCGGCGGAGTGGCTGGGCGCGCTGTTGCGGGCGACCGGCCCGGTCGATAAGGCGCTGCCGGCGCTTAAGGCGCTGAACCTGCCAGCCGAGGCGTCGGCGGAATGCGACAGGCTGGAAGAGGTCGTCGGGTTGATCCGCGCGGCGGCGCCGGGCTTGACCCTTACCGTCGACCCGGTCGAACATCGCGGCTTCGAATATCAGACCGGGCTCAGCTTCACTGTTTTCGCCCGCGGCGTGCGCGGTGAAATGGGCCGCGGCGGGCGTTATCACGTGACCCAGAACGGCGAGCCGGCGACCGGCTTCTCGCTGTTCCTGGACAGTGTTTTGCGGGCCCTGCCGCATCCCGGCAATGGGCGCAGCCTCTATCTGCCGTATGGCACGGACGCCGCTCGTGGCGCCGCGCTCCGCGCCGAGGGCTGGGTCACCGTCGCGGGCCTGGCCCCCGAATCCGACCCCGCCGCCGAGGCGCGGCGGCTGGGCTGCACCCATATCCCGCGGGACAATGAAATCGCCGAACTCGGCGGTAGTTCCGATAATTCTAACTGAGGTCACAACGCAATGAGCAATGTGGTGGTCGTCGGCTCGCAATGGGGCGACGAGGGCAAGGGAAAGATCGTCGATTGGCTCAGTGAGCGGGCCGAATATGTTGTGCGCTATCAAGGAGGGCACAATGCCGGGCATACGCTGGTCATCGACGGCAAGACCTACAAGCTGAGCCTGCTGCCGTCGGGCATCGTGCGCAAGGGCAAAATGTCGATCATCGGCAACGGCGTGGTGGTCGATCCCTGGGCGCTGCTGGACGAGATCGAGCGCGCCCGTGAACTCGGCGTGGACGTGTCGCCGGACCGGTTGAAGTTGGCCGAGAGCGCGCCGCTGATCCTGCCGCTGCATCGCGAGCTCGACCAGGCGCGCGAAGCCTCCAATACGATCAAGAAGATCGGCACCACCGGGCGCGGCATCGGACCGGCCTATGAGGACAAGGTGGCGCGCCGCGCCATCCGGGTCTGCGACCTGGCCGACCGCAAGTCGCTGGAGGCCAAAATCGACCGCCTGCTGGCTCATCATAATGTTCTCAAGCGCGGCATGGGTCTGCCCGAGGTTGACCGCAAGAAGCTGCTGGATCTGCTGCTGGAGATGGCACCGCGCATCCTGCCTTACGCGGCCAGCGTCTGGCAGGAGCTGGACCGCGCCCACAAGGCCGGCCGGCGCATCCTTTTCGAGGGCGCGCAGGGCTTCCTGCTGGATATAGACCACGGCACCTACCCCTTCGTCACCTCGTCGAACACGGTGTCGGGCGCGGCCGCCGCGGGGTCGGGCATGGGGCCGGGCAAGCTGGGTTATGTGCTGGGCATTACCAAGGCCTATACCACGCGCGTCGGCGAGGGACCCTTCCCGACCGAACTGGAAGACGAAATCGGCCAAACGCTGGGCGAGCGCGGGCACGAATTCGGCACGGTCACGGGGCGCAAGCGCCGCTGCGGCTGGTTCGACGCGGTGCTGGTGCGCCAGGCGGTCAAGATCGGCGGCATCAGCGGCATCGCGCTGACCAAGCTGGACGTGCTGGACGGCCTGGATGAACTGAAGGTCTGCATCGGCTATCGCGTCAATGGCCAGGAATACGACTATTTCCCGGCCTCGATGGCCGACCAGGCGGCGGCCGAGCCGATTTACCAGACCATGGAAGGCTGGAGCGAGAGCACCGAAGGCGCGCGCTCCTGGGCCGACCTGCCGGCCACGGCGGTAAAATATATCCGCCGCATCGAGGAGTTGATCGAGGCCCCGGTGGCGATGGTATCGACCAGCCCGGAACGCGACGACACCATCCTCGTGAAGGATCCGTTCGAGGGTTAGGCGCAAACCGAATTATCTGAAACGACCGCCCCGCGAAAGCGGGCAAGGGTTCCGTTGACCATTATGTGCGCCGGGCTACGTAACCGGCGCGCAATATTCATGTTTGGAGCAATTTATGAGTAATGTATTTCATGTCGCCTTCCCGGTGCGGGATATCGTCGAGACACGGCGTTTTTATGGTGAAGTTCTGGGCTGTGGCGTAGGCCGTAGCGCCGAGAGCTGGATCGACTTCAACCTCTACGGCCATCAGGTGGTCGCCCATCTCGACCCCGCCATGCGCGATGCGGTCGCGGTGCGCAACCCGGTGGACGGCCATAATGTGCCGGTGCCGCATTTCGGGGTCGTGCTGGATTGGGATGAATGGCACAAGCTGGCCGATCGCCTGAAGGCCGCCGACGCCGATTTTGTCATCGAACCCTACATCCGCTTCGAGGGCGAAACCGGCGAACAGGCCACCATGTTCCTGCTGGACCCGTCGGGCAACGCGCTGGAATTCAAATCCTTCAAGGACATGAACCAGCTCTTCGCGGCGTGAGGGTGCGGGAAACCGCCCCTCCCGGAAGCGTTCAGTCCCCGCCCTCTACCCGCTTGCCCCGGCTATATTCGGCCACCACCTCGATTTTCCCGACGATATGGCGGTTGAATTCCGCCAGTTCCTCGGCGGGGACCCACAATTCCTTGTGGGCCTCGCCGGCGGCCATGCCTTCCAGCCGGACTCGGCGACCAGCGCCAGCTCCTTCGGACCGGTGGGGCGATAGAGGATCATGCGATTTCCAGCAGCAGTTCGGTGGGGCCGCCGGGGGCGTTGATGGTCCAGCCTTCGACCGGCAGGTCGAAGGGGCAGGAGGAAACGACGCAGATCAGGTCCATGCGCGCCACGATGGTCACGTAGCCGCCGGGCGGAACGGGGTTGGGGGGCGATAGCAGGCGGCCCTCGGCGTCAACCTGGGTATTGGTGAAGAAATTGACCGGCTGGGGCGTTACCGCGACCTCATGGCCCAGCCCGCCCATCGCAATGGCCAGGTTTTCCGAACAGCTGGCGTGATAGCCCTGATGGTCGAATTGTTCGTAGCGCGCCTGGTCGCAGGCGGCGATCATCATGTCGTGCACGCCGCCGGCGCCGTCCTCGGCCAGTTCCGCCATGGGGTTGCGGTAACGGCTGAGAAAGACGTCACCGGGCCGCGGGCGGACCGAGCGGGTCCAGACCCATGTATGCATTGGCGACAGCCATTCGTTCATGTCACCCGCGTTGTAGGCGAAGAAATCGGCGGCCTGCTGGCCGTGCGGCGAGACGATCTTCAGGCTCTGGCCCGCGGCAACGCGGACGGCGCGCCCTTCGGCGGGCGGTACGGTGATCTGCTCCATGGGGGAATGTCAGCCGGCTGGCCGGCGGCTGTCAAGGCAAAGAAAAGGGGGCTTGGCGCCCCCTTCCCCGATTACGCGAATTCGCTGATCGGCAAGCGCTGGTCGCGCGCGGCGTTGCGCATGTTTTTCTGCAGCTTTTCGAAGGCGCGGACCTCGATCTGGCGCACCCGCTCGCGGCTGATGTCATAGACTTTGCTGAGGTCTTCCAGCGTCACCGGATCGTCCTTCAGGCGGCGCTCGGTCAGGATATGGCGCTCGCGCTCGTTCAGCGTGCTCATGGCGTCGGTCAGCAGCGCGCGGCGCTTGTCCAGTTCGTCCGCCTCGGCGACCATGGTTTCCTGGTTGTCGGACTCGTCCTCCAGCCAGTCCATCCATTCGCCGTCACCGTCCTGGCGCAGCGGCGCGTTCAGCGAATGGTCGCCGCCGGAAAGGCGCCGGTTCATGCTGACCACGTCCTTTTCGCTGACGCCCAGCGTGGTGGCGATTTTCTCGACGCTTTCGGGTGGCATGTCGCCATCGTCGATCTCGCGCAACTGGCCCTTCAGCCGGCGCAGGTTGAAGAACAGCTTCTTCTGCGCGGCCGTGGTGCCCATTTTCACCAGCGACCAGCTATGCAGGATATATTCCTGGATCGAGGCGCGAATCCACCACATGGCGTAGGTCGCCAGGCGGAAGCCGCGCTCCGGATCGAAACGCTTGACCGCCTGCATCATGCCGACATTGCCTTCCGAGATCAGTTCGGCCACCGGCAGCCCATAGCCGCGGTAACCCATGGCGATCTTGGCCACCAGCCGCAAATGGCTGGTCACCATGCGCGAGGCGGCTTCGGAATCGTCATGCTCCCGCCAGGCCTTGGCGAGCATGTATTCCTCCTCCGGCTGCAGCATCGGAAATTTCCTGATTTCCTGCAGATAGCGCTGAAGGTTGCCCTCGGGGCTAACGACGATGCTTGGTACGGATGCCATGACGTGGCTGTCTCCTTAGCTGTTCTGTCCGACGTTTAGGCCCTGACCATGGCCATTCGGGCCACGGCGGGGCTTATTATATCATATTTTTCTAATGTAGGGCGGATATTCTGACTTCCCCTCCGACCTCCACCCGCGAACAAACGCGGTACATTCTATATAGGTAGCCGTCATATGGATTCCAAGATGTCGCATAGCGATTTCATATCGTTGGGCAATTCGCTCTCGAAACTAAGCATCTCCTTGCTTTTCGGATGCTTGAAGGCCAGCAGCCTTGCATGCAGCGCCTGGCGGGGGAAGCCGCGCATCGCCTCCACGACGTTATCAGGCAGCCCCTTGACCCGCGCCTTCGTGGCCCGGCCATAGAGCGGGTCGCCGACCAGCGGATACCCGAGATGGGTCATATGCACCCGTACCTGATGCGTTCGCCCGGTCTCCAGCCGGCATTCGACGAGGCTCGCCCAGACCCCATAGCGTTTCACGATCCGGTAGTTGGTGGCGGCGGGTTTACCCTTTCCTTCCGGCACGATCGCCATCTTCTTCCGGTGCCGCGGATCGCGGCCGATATTGCCCTCGATTCGGCCCTGGCTGGGCATCGGCATGCCCCAGACCAAGGCCAGATAGGCGCGCTCCGCCGTGCGTTTCTCGAACTGGCGCGACAGCACGTGATGGGCGAGGTCGGTCTTGGCCGCCACCATGACGCCGCTGGTGCCCTTGTCCAGCCGATGCACGATTCCCGGGCGGCGCACGCCCCCGATTCCAGACAGACTATCCCCGCAATGAGCGATCAGCGCATTGACCAAGGTCAAATCCACGTTTCCCGGCGCGGGATGAACCACCAGCCCGGCCTGCTTATCGATCACGATCAGCTCGGAATCCTCATACAGGATATCGAGCGGGATTTCCTGCCCCTCGGGCTCGTAGGGCGCGGCTTCCGGCACCTGCGTGGTGAAGGTCTGTCCGGGTTTGACCCGGTATGACGGCTCGGTTATGGTCGCGCCGTCGCCGCTTACCCGGCCCTCCTCGATCAGCGCCTTCAGGCGGGTGCGGGAAAGATCGGGATGGCGCGCGGCCAGGACGCGGTCGAGCCTTTGCCCGGCCTCGGCCTCTTCAATCCTGTGGTTTAACGTTTCCGCTGGCGCCGTCATTTCGGGCCGATACTGGGCAAATTCATGCAAGCACTCAAGGCTCTCGTAATTTTCCTGGGCGTACTCATCGTAATAGGGATGGGTGTCCTCGCCTATGGCATAATGCTGAAATTCGGGGAATGGCAGGCGAAAAAGGACGGTGAGGCAACGTCTCTCGTCGAAATTGCGCCATCCGCCCCGGTCCCGGTCGTGACGGAGGTCTGGACCGGCGACCTGAAGGTCGCCATCCCCGCCGGCGCCCGGGTGGCGGAAACTGTCGTCGCCGATGGCCAGATGATCGTGCGGCTTACCCTGGCCGATGACAGCCAACGCTACCTGATCTTCGATCTCGGCACGGGCAAGCAGATCGGCGCTATTGAGTTGCAGCCGGGCGGCGGCGCGCAATGAATTTCGCCAGCGACAACACCGCCGGTTTCTGCCCCGAGATGCTGGAGGCCCTGGCCCGTGCCAACGAGGGCCGCGCCATGCCCTACGGCAATGACGAGGTGACGGCCCGCGTCAAGGACCGCATCGCCGAGGTTTTCGAGACCGAGGTCGAGGTATTTCCGGTCGCCACCGGCACGGCGGCCAACGCGCTGTCGATCTCGCTGCTGGCGCCTTCCTGGGGCGCGGTCTGGTGCCATCCGGAAAGCCATGTCAACACCGACGAATGCGCCGCGCCGGAATTCTATACCGGCGGCGCCAAGTTGATCCCCGTTCCGGGCGAGCATGGCAAGATATCTGCCGACGGCTTGGCAAAAGCGCTGGAATATGCCGGCCACCGCGGCGTGCATGAAGCCCTGCCTTCGGCCGTGACCATCAGCCAGGCCAGCGAGGCGGGGACGATCTATACGCCCAGTGAGGTTGCGGCAATCGCCGAACTCTGCCGGTCTCGCGGCCTGGGCCTGCATATGGACGGCGCGCGCTTCGCCAATGCGCTGGTCGCGCTGGGCTGCGGGCCGGCGGAGGCAACCTGGAAGGCCGGCGTGGATATCCTGTCCCTGGGCGCCACCAAGAACGGCGCGCTGGCCGCCGAGGCGGTGGTGATCTTTACCGAGAGCCTGCGGGCCAGGGCGGACGAAATGGGCTTCCGCCGCAAGCGCGCGGCGCATTTGTTTTCCAAGATGCGGTTTCTGTCGGCGCAATTGGAGGCCTATCTGGCGGACGATTTATGGCTGCGCAACGCGCGCCACGCCAATGCGATGGCGTCAAGGTTGGCCGAGGGGTTGGTGGCTCTGCCCGGCGTGCATCTGACCCATCCGGTGGAAGCCAACGAACTGTTCCCCGCGATCCCGGCGGCCATTCGCGACGGCCTGCGCAAGGACGGCTTCGAATTCTACGACTGGCCGGACGCGGGCCCCGATGGCGCGCGCCTGATCTGCGCCTTCGACAGCCGCGAGGAGGATGTGGACGCCTTCCTGAAGTCTGCCCGCTTTCATGCGGATGCCGCGGCCTGAGGCTGCCCCTCACCCGTCCTTGCGGAGCGTGATATCCACCAGCAGAGAGCCGGCCAGCGCCTCCAGCGCCGACTGAAGCTCGCCCGCATTCAGGCCCTTGGGCAGGCGCACATGCGCCTCGGCGTAGAACATGACGCCGCCGCTCATCGGCGCGTCCCGGATGTCGGTTTCCATTTCCTCGACGCTGACGCCGCGTTCGGCCAGGCAATGGGTGATCTCGTGCAGGATGCCGGATTGGTCCGGTCCGACGAGGTCCAACTGATAGAGCGGCCCGGCCTCCGCTGCCTCGGCCTTTGCTTCGTCGACGGTCAGGTGAAAGCCCTCGTCCTCCAGCACGGCCAGCGCCTTTTTCAGCGCGGCGACCTTGCCCGCCGGGATTTCGACCATGGCGATGCCGGCGAATTTCTCCGCCAGATTCGCCATGCGGCTTTCCAGCCAGTTGCCGCCCGCCCCGGCCACGGTTTCCGACAGCCGGTCCACCAGACCGGGCCGGTCGTCGGCAATGAAGGTAAGAACAAGCGTTTTCGCCATGGCCGAGTCCTCCTGTGAGCGTGCCTTGAGAGCTTAACAAGGCCCGCGCCCGTCCGCCAGCGTTGTCGATAAGCTAGTGGTAGGAATCGGACGCCTGGGTGGCGCCTCAGCTTGAATTTGGACTTGGCTAAAGCACAAAACGGACTCTCAGGGCGGCTTATAGTCAGAAAGCGGCCATCTTTCTGGCGCGGTGATCAAGTCCGCTTGTAGCCGAGACTGTTGAAAAACTCGGCCGCCTACTTACCCGGCGCAATGATAGAATCAAAATTAGGCAGTAGCTGAATCATTCTTGCTCTAGCGGGTCGCCCTGCGAACCAATCTTGCGTCTCGGACCCCTCGAAATAGTTTTTCAACAGCCTCAGCCATAAGGGGACATTTAGGGTTATAGGCCATGATCCGAACTGGAGGCGCTCTGTTTTGCGCTTCAGTCCAGTGATGGTCGAAGAAGCCAAAGTCATGAATTGAAATCTATACTTCGATGCTACCTGGTCGCGAAGATCTAGGCCGAATCTGAGCTGATGGGTTTAATTCTCCAGTTTGCCGCACGGCGAATATCAAGGCCAGATAGGAACCAATCTGCCTCGGAGAAATCTTGCTTTACCGGTCGCACCAAAATGGGAAATTCACCAAAAAACACTCTCTTCACCGTCCGCCGCAGGCTCCTATACGAAAATCCCAGTGGCTTGAGAGTCTTCCACAAGTCTTTCTGCACACTTATATTCAAAATACTTACGGCATCGAACTCTGCCGTGTTGACAATATGAGACAATATCTTCGCAATGGAGCCCTCGTCCTCTTGGCCAAAATCCACGATGAAACCGCGCCGGTTATCCTCGGACAGCTTCATGACGAGAAATGCCGAAATCTCCTGCTCTCGCTTCACGAAATAGAACACGTACTTTCCTCGCGGATTAGCATACCTCCAGCGAAAAAACACACGATCCTGCAATAACGTGATCTTCGCAGGCAATCCGATGCCACATGAGGCCAAACGAGACATCTCGTCAGGAAAAGGTTGCCTGGACACTAAAACGTCGCCGAATTCGCCAAACTGAATTCTACTTTCGGTCAACGGCAACATGCCGTGTCTCTTCGCCTTATTCATCGCGATTCCGCAGAGAGCCCTGACTTCCTCAGCCAAACCGCATTTTTCGAAGTATGCTTTGTTTTGCACACCAACAAATCCCATGCGCAAATAACCCGGTACCGAGTTTTTTCCTGCCGTCATGTTCAAAAAGACTTGGGCCTTCGTGGCGAAGCGCTCAGAAGCCGACTTTCCCATTGCCACACTCAGCCCCTTGCGCCGGTGCTCGTGATCCACAACGGTATCACCTGGAACGAGAATAGTCGTGCGATTGTGTTCGTCTCCAACATACCAGTTCAAGGCCGTATAGCCTCGAAAACCTACGACTTTGCCGTCCTTGGTCGCGACTACGCCCAACGGTTCGCTCACGTAGGGATTATCATGGTATTTCCACTGAAAATAGGATGTATTTCGGTCCGAATGTTGCCAAAGATTCGCCTGCAATAACTTTACAGTGTCGAATAATTGATCTGGTTCATAAGGACCTATTTTATAATCAGCGTGCCTCATCCGCCTAATTCTCTGTCGCGCTATTTAAGCTCGCTTACATTTCCACATTCCAACGTGGATGGCAATATCAAGTACGTTGCAGGCAGAGCTTCAAAATCTATGTGTTTTAGAATAGTAGCATCAACGAAAGAGGGCGAACGAGTTATTTGTGCAAACGTCCGCCTCGGGTCCAGGCTGTGCAAAAACTCCGCAAGCGATCTTCCGCGCACAACAATAGAATCGTTGGTGCGCAGTTGATGGTTTATTTGTGCGCTAGACGGGTGCGCTGCGAATCAATCTTGCGTCTGAAGGACCTCTGCCAGCGTTTTTACACAACCTGGTTCAAAACCAGAAGTCGGGCGCGACCTCCAACTACGTCCGCTTGGCGCCACATAGCTGGCGAACCGTGCACCGGGAGGGTGTCCCGATGCACGGCCGCAGAGGTTTCCCGTCGCTCCACCCCTCGGCGGGTTCCCTCAGCCGATGTCCAGGCTGCGCCCGCTGCAGTTGCCACTGTTTCCGAGATCCAACATGGCCTTTCCCCTTTCGCGGTCGGAGTTTCTGAATTTCTTGTCCAGTAACCCCGCTATATCCAAGGTTCCCTATGTTCGAACCGGCATCCGCAACCAAGCGAAATTGCTTAACAAATCGTTAATACAACGGATATCCGATCGTATTATTCCGGGGCATTTAAAAGAATTAGACGGGATGGGTGTGAAATGAACGACAAGCTCGGCCTGGCCCAA
>CBFDDT010000085.1:0-16144 GCA_965603635.1 uncultured bacterium
GTGAGACCAATGAAGCCACACAACGCAATAACGGGAATTCGCAATGGTTTTGCCTCCCCCTCCGGGGTTTGTTCGGTTTTTATATTCAGTCTGGATTCGACCGATCTTAACGTGTTCCGATGCTACAAAACGCGATGCAGCAAATCATTGACGGTAACGAATATCATGAGGCTAAGTACCAAGGCCAGCCCGATTCTGAAACTGTATTCCTGGGCCCGTTCGCCGATCGGCCGGCCACGCAGGGCCTCAATGCCGTAAAACATCAAATGCCCCCCGTCCAGGATCGGTACAGGGAACAAGTTTATCAGGCCCAGCGATACCGAAATCATCGCCATGAACTGGATGAACCAGCCGAGTCCGAGCTTTGCCGCTTCACTGGAGACCTGCGCAATCATGATCGGTCCACCCATCTGGCTGCTGTCACGCTTGCCCGTTACCATCTGGCCGATCGCCATCAGTGACCCTGTCGTCAAATCGTAGGCCCATTCCGCTGCGTAGCCGACCGCCTCGACAGGCCCGAGTTTAATGACTTCCGTAACCGGGTCAGGTCGCACGCCAAGCATTCCGATAATCCTGGTTCCGCCATCGTGCAGTTTAACCTCTGTCTCTCCAAGCGTTGCGGACAAAACAATACGGCGCTCGTCGCGCAACAGGACAAAAGAAAAAAGTTTCCCCGGCGCATCCGCTATTATTTTCTGCAAATCCTGAAAGTGTTCGATTGCCGTCCCTTCGACTTCAACGATCAAGTCGCCGGCGAGCATTCCCGATTGCTCCGCGGCGCTGCCTTCTATGACTTCGCTGATCCGCGCCGGAAACGGATATCTGATTCCCAAATCCCCGACTTTTTGCACGGTCTTGTCGATCATTCTTGCCTCGATGAAACCCACCGTCACCGGCAAGGTCATAATCGAACCCGCGCGGTCAATCTCCAGCACCATGATTTCGTTCGGCCTCATCGCAACCGTTGAGGCAATTTCCTCGTAACGCCGGATTCCATCGCCATCTATGCTTAAAATACGATCGCCCGGTCGTAGTCCGGCTTCGGCCGCCGCCGAATCTTTTGCAACGGTCCCAATCTCCGGCGGCGTAAAGGTCTGACCCAGAAACACAAAACTGCAGGCCATCACGACAATTGCGAAAATATAGTTCGCCGCCGGGCCGGCAAACACGATCCAGGCCCTTTGCGACAGGCGTTTCTGATCGAAGGAGACTTTCTTCTCTTCCTCCGTCATCTCTCGCGGACCGCCGTCCTCGCCCGCGCCTTCCAGGACATGCTCGCCGAACATCTTGATATATCCGCCAAGGGGGACAGCACAAACTTTCCAGCGGGTGCCGGTCTTATCGTTCCAGCCGAACAACTGCGGCCCGAAGCCGATCGAGAACACGTCCACGCGCACGCCATTCCAGCGCGCGACCAGGAAGTGGCCGAGTTCATGCACAAAGACCAGCGGGGTCAGCAGCACCAGAAACCAGAACAGCGCCATGCTGAAATTCTCGAACATTTCCATAGATTTAATCCATCCGCCGGTTCAGTTACTCGTTTCGTCGATCAGCATGCTGGCGCAACGTCTGGCTTCCGCATCGGCCAAAAGGATGTCATCCAGCGACCCCGCCGCAAGGTGCGCCAAGTCCGCTATTATATGGGCAACCAGGCCCGCAATGTCGAGAAATCCCACGCGTCCCGCAAGAAAACCCGCCACGGCCACCTCATTGGCGGCATTAAGCACTGTCGGCGCCGCGCCCCCGGCACACAATGCCTCTCGCGCCAGCCCCAATGCCGGGAAGCGCTCCACATCGGGTTCCTCAAAATCCAGCCTGGCCAACGCGGCCAGATCCAGACGCTCCACCGGCGCCGCCATGCGATCGGGCCAGGCCATCGTATAGGCGATGGGCGTTCGCATGTCCGGTTGGCCAAGCTGCGCCAGCACCGACCCGTCCCTGTAGCGCACCATGCTGTGGATCACCGACTGGGGATGAACGATAATGGATATGCGATCTTCGGGCATGGCGAACAGGTGATGGGCCTCGATCAGTTCCAGGCCCTTGTTCATCATGGTCGCCGAGTCGATGGAGATTTTGGCGCCCATGTCCCAGTTAGGATGCGCGACCGCCTGTTCGGGGGTCACCATGGCCATGGCATCGCGGGTAAATTCCCGGAACGGACCGCCGGACGCCGTCAGGATCAACTCCTCTACCGCGTCATGCCGGTCATAATCGAACACCTGATGAATGGCGTTGTGTTCGGAATCCACCGGTAGCAGCGTGGCCCCGCTCCGCGCCACCTCGCGCATCACCAGATCGCCCGCGCAGACCAGGCTTTCTTTATTGGCAAGCGCCACAATCCCGCCGCGCCGGACCGCGGCCAATGTCGGCGCCAACCCCGCCGCGCCAACGATCGAGGCCATCACCCAGTCGGCCGGACGTTCGGCCGCCGCGACCACCGCCTCAGCGCCCGCGGCGATTTCGATACCGCTGCCAGAAAGCGCCTCCTTGAGGGTGGGATAGGCGTCCGTATTGGCGATCGCCACGAAGCGAGGCCGCAAGAGCAACGCCTGTTCGGCCAGCAGCATGGCGTTGGTGCCGCCGGTGATCGCCTCCACCGTAAAATCCGCCGGATTGCGTTTTATCAGATCTACCGTGTTGCAGCCGACCGACCCGGTGGCCCCCAGGATCGTGACGCTGCGCGGCGCGGCCGTGGTAGCGGGCTGAGCTACAGCCATAACAACGGACTCCCGCCGCCGGCAAGGCTAAGCAGTGCAATGGTGATCGCGGCGGATAATACTCCGTCGAACCGGTCCAGCGCGCCGCCATGGCCAGGGATGATGTTGCTGGAATCTTTCACGTTGAAAGCACGTTTCGCCATCGAAATAGCTAAATCGCCAATCTGCGCGGCAATTGCCAATCCGCCACTGACCAAGGCAACAGTCACTATATTGGCTTCGATGACGGCCGCCAGAATGCCACCGGCCACCGCCGCCCCGGCCATGCCGCCGATCAACCCCGACCAGGTCTTTTTCGGACTGATTTTCGGCGCCAGCCTTGGCCCACCCAGCGCCCTCCCGGTGAAATAGGCGCAAGTGTCCGTCATCACCACCAGGGCGCCAAGCCAGATGGCGGTCTCCATGCCCCTGGGATCGAGGCCGCGAAGCCATACGACCGTGATGCAGGCGAGTGAAATGTAACCAAAGCCGACGGTCAGGAAAGCCCGCCGCGGCCCTTTCGCCAGGACAAACACCGCAAGGGTCGCGACCGCCCAGCCAATCAGGGTCGGTTTGTCGCCAAATATCTGCAAGGCGATCGGTCCGGCCGCGGCGAGCAGTGCATATCCATTCGCCACATTACCCTTCTCGCCGCACAGTCCCTGCCATTCCCAGTACATCACGCCCGCGACAACGGCGAGCAGGACGGCAATAAACCAGCCGCCGAGCCATGCCGACCCGAACACGACAGGAATCATCACCGCCGCCGACGCAATGCGCAGCGTGAGCGACGACGGGCTGGATGGGTTAGATGGTGCCGGCTGTTGCGCCATAACGTCTTTCGCGACTGTTGAATTCGCCGATCGCGGCGGTCAGGTCATCGGCCCCAAAGTCAGGCCACAACACGTCGGTAAAAACCAGTTCGGTATAGGCCAACTGCCACAGTAAAAAATTACTGATACGCTGCTCGCCGCTGGTACGAATCAAGAGGTCCGGGTCGGGTATGTCGGCGGTATTGAGATGGGCCGCCACGGCCTTTTCGTCAATGGTGTCCGGATCGATCTCGCCGGCCGCCGCCTGTTTGGCCAATGTCCGGGCGGCCGATACGATTTCCTGTCGTCCACCATAGCTCAACGCCAGAATCAGATTAAGCCGCGCGCCATCCGCCGTATCGGCCTCGGCCCGTTCGATCATCGTGACGATATCCGGGTCAAAACGCGACCGGTCGCCGATCACGATCAGCCGAATGCCGTTCTTGCGCAACTCATTGATCTCGGATTTGAGATAGAGCCGCAACAACCCCATCAGGTCGCCGACTTCCCGCTCCGGCCGTTTCCAGTTTTCCGAGGAAAACCCGAATAGCGTCAGATAGGAAACACCGGCTCTGGCCGCGGCCTCGACGGTTTTCCGCACCGCCTCGGCGCCACGCTTATGACCGGCGATCCGCGGCAGGCCCCTGGCCTCGGCCCAGCGCCCGTTACCATCCATAATGATGGCGATATGGCCGGGCGGCAGCGGGCCTCCGTATGTAGCGGGAAGAGCATCCATACGGTCAGACCTGCATGATCTCCTGTTCCTTCGTATGAAACGTATCGTCGATCTGCTTTACATGATCGTCGGTTAATTTCTGAAGGTCATGAGACATGGAACGATGCTCGTCCTCGGAAATTTCATGGTCCTTTTCCATGCGCTTCAGCGTTTCCATGCCGTCGCGCCGCACGTTGCGCACGGCAACACGCGCCTGTTCGGCGTATTTGCCCGCGACTTTCGTCAATTCATGGCGGCGTTCCTCGTTAAGGTCCGGCAAAGGAACGCGGATCACCTGGCCCTCGGTCTGTGGATTAAGACCGAGGTCGGAATTACGAATCGCTTTTTCCACCGCTCCCACGACGGTGGCGTCCCAGACTTGCACGGTCAACAACCGGGGTTCCGGCACGCCGATATTGCCGAGTTGGGTTATTGGCATCATCGAGCCGTAAGCCTCCACGGTAATCGGCTCCAACAATCCGGCGGAGGCGCGACCGGTGCGCAAACCCGCGAATTCAGCGCCGAGCGCCTTGAGCGCGCCGTCCATGCGCCGTTGAATATCGGCCATATCCAATACTGCATCAGCCATTCGTCACCCCCCGTCCTCGATCAAGGTGAAATTGCCCCGCGATTGTACAACATCGACGAGGGCGCCTGCCTCTTGTACTGAAAATACAAGAATCGGTATATTGTTTTCGCGTGCATGCGCGATCGCGGTCGCGTCCATCACCCGCAAATCCTTCTCCAGAACCTCGCGGTAGGTCAGTCTGTCAAAGCGTATCGCGTCGGGATTATTCACCGGATCGGCGCTGTAAACCCCGTCCACCTTGGTCGCCTTGATGATGACGTCGCAGTTCATTTCGAAGGCGCGCAGGGCGGCGGCGGTGTCGGTGGTGAAAGACGGATTGCCGGTGCCGGCCCCGAAAATCACAACGCGGTCCTTCTCCATATGATGCATTGCGCGCCGTCTAATATACGGTTCGCATACGGTTTGCATGGGAATTGCGGACAGAACGCGGGTATAAACGCCCAATCCCTCAAGCGCGCTCTGCATGGCCAGCGCGTTTATCACGGTCGCCAGCATGCCCATGTAGTCGGCGCTGGCGCGGTCCATGCCGCTGGCCGCGCCCGACACCCCGCGAAAGATATTGCCCCCGCCAACCACGATGCAGACCTCAACGCCCATATCGTGGACCGCCTTGACCTCGGCGGCGACCCGCTGGACCGTTTCCGCTTCCAGCCCGTATTCCTGAGTGCCCATCAGGGCCTCGCCGGAAATCTTCAGCAGGATGCGGCGGTAGGACGGTTTGGCGTCGTCGGGCATTTCCCTTCTTTCCGGGCCTTGCGGCCGCTTCGACGCGTCCCGGTCATCCGGACCGCGCCTGATTGGCAAGCGTTCTCAGTCTTCTTCGTCCGCCTTCTCGACGCCTTCGCCAAGTTCGAAGCGGACAAAGCCACTCAGCTTGACTGGCGCGCCGACATCCTTGGCCGCATCTTCGATGACCTTCGCGATCTTTTTGTCGGTGTCCATCACGAAGACCTGCTCCAGCAGCACCACTTCTTCATAATACTTGCGCAACCGGCCCTCAACCATCTTGGCGATGATTTCTTCCGGCTTGCCCGAGGCACGCGCCTGCTCGCTCAGCACGTCACGCTCGCGGTCCAGAGCGGTCGCGTCCACTTCGTCGGTCGACAGCCATTGCGGTCGCGCGGCGGCGACATGCATGGCGATCTGCCGGCCCAGGGCTTCCAGCTTGCCCGAGTCGCCGTCAGATTCCAGCGCCACCAGCACGCCGATCTTGCCCAGATCGTCGGCCAGTTTATTGTGAATATAGCCGGCCACCACGCCTTTTCCGACCGACAACCCCGCCGAGCGGCGCAAGTTCATATTCTCGCCGATGGTGGAAATCATGTAGGTTAGCTCTTCCTCGACGGTGCGGCCCGTGCCGGGATAATCGGCGGCCTTCAACTTATCGAGGTCGCCGCCCACGGCCATCGCAACTTGCGTGACAGTGCGCACAAAGGTCTGGAAGATCTCATTGCGGGCCACGAAATCGGTCTCGGAATTAACCTCAACGACGACGCCGGATTTGCCGTCGGTGATCATGCCGACCAAGCCTTCCGATGCGGCGCGGCCCGACTTCTTCGCGGCTGTCGCCAGCCCTTTTTTGCGGAGCCAGTCCTGGGCCTCTTCGATATTGCCGTCATTTTCCTGCAAGGCTTTCTTGCAGTCCATCATGCCAGCACCACTTATTTCACGCAGCTCCTTGACGAGCGCAGCCGTAATCTCGGCCATTATTCACATCCTCTTGGGTTATCGTGGTAGTCGGTATTGCCAGAGCGGACGGCGGGGCGCCGCGTTTAGTCACGGCCCCCGCGCATGCCCCGAATTCAGTCAGCCGCGGCCTTCTTCGCCGCGGCCGGTTTCTTCTTGGGGGCCGCTTCCTTCTTGGGGGCCGCTTCCTTCTTGGCCTTGGCCGGCGCCTTTTTGGCCGCCGCCTTTTCCTCGGCGGGCGCTTCTTCGGCCGCTGGCGCTTCCTCGGCTACAGGCGCTTCCTCGGCTTCGGCCGCGGGCGCCTCTTCGGCTACAGGTGCTTCCTTGACGGCAGCGGGTGCTTCCTCGACGGCAGCGGGCGCTTCCTCGACGGCAGCGGGTGCTTCCTCGACGGCAACAGGCGCTTCAACTTCCACCACGGGTGTGGCTTCCTCGACGACCGGAGCCACTTCGGCCACGGGCGCGGGCGCTTCAGCAACGGCAGAGGCTGCCTCCACGGCGGGTGCTTCGGTTTCCGTCAACACAGTCTCAACCGGCGCGTCGACCGCCGCGCCGGCATCGCCGCCGCCCTTCATCATCTCAGCCTGCAACCCGTCCAGCACGGCGCCGGCAACCAGTTCGCAATAGAGCGTGATGGCGCGCATGGCGTCGTCATTGCCGGGGACCGGGAAGGTTATGTCGTTCGGGTTGCTGTTGCTGTCGAGAATGGCGACCACCGGAATATTCAGTTTGGCCGCCTCCAGCACCGCGATCGACTCCTTGTTGGTGTCGATAATGAACAGCACGTCCGGCAGCCCGCCCATGTCCTTGATGCCGCCCAGCGCACGGTCCAGCTTATCGCGTTCGCGGGTCAACTGCAGAAGCTCTTTCTTGGTCAGGCCCTGGCCCTCGCCTTCAAGCAGCTTCTCCAGCTCGCGCAGGCGCTTGATGGATTTGGTGATGGTCTGCCAATTGGTCAGCATGCCGCCGAGCCAGCGGTGGTTTACGAAATACTGGCCGCATCTCTTGGCCGCGTCGGCAATGACCTCGCTGGCCTGCCGCTTGGTGCCGACGAACAGCACGCGCCCGCCGCCCGCCGCGGTCTCACGGATCGTCTCAAGCGCCCGGGCCAGCAGCGGCACGGTCTGCTCGAGATCAATGATATGCACGCCGTTCCTGATACCGAACAGGAAGGGTCCCATTTTGGGGTCCCAGCGCCGGGTGGTGTGGCCGAAATGAACGCCGGCCTCAAGCAGTTGGCGCATGGTGAACGAGGGTATCGCCATGATTGTCGTTTCCTTTTCCGGTTAGTCCGCCGCGGGCGTTGGCCGGATATCCCGGCACCGGAGCGAGAGAGGCGAATTTGCGCCCCACCCGCGAAACCCGCGTGTGAAATAAAGCCAGCCCCACCATGGGGCCGACGGCGGGCGGTATAGAGCGAACCGGCGGGGAATGCAAGAGGTAAAGGAGGATTAAGGGGTCCGCTTCGGTAACGGTTCTGTCCCCCGGCCCGCCACCGTTTGCCCGAGACTGGCAATTCGACCCCATGCAAAGGCTTTTCCCGCGGGGTTCAGAGGTCTTGCACGTCAACAATCCCCGGGATGCTCTTGATGGCGCCGCGCATGGCGGGGCTTATGGCGTATTGGGTCCCCAACTCCATCTCGACCTCGCGGTCGCCGGCGTCCAGGATCAGGCTGACCCGGCCGCGTCCGCGCGCGCCATGTTCCTTGAATACCGCCGCCAGATTGTCCACCGCGCCCTCGTCTCCGAGAAAGATACGCAAGCCCTCGGCGGCGTAGGTGGCGACATCGTCCAGCAGTTCCACGCGCAACGCGGTCAGGCGAATATCCTCTTCGCGGCGCTGCACCTCGACCGTCATCACCAACGGCTTGCCGGCCTCCAGCATGTCGCGGGCGCCGGCCAATACCTCGGAAAAGATCGTCACCTCGAAGCTGCCGCTGGCGTCGGACATTTGTACGAAGGCCATGCGGGCGCCGCGCGAGGACGTGGTCAGGCGACGCGAGCCGACAATGCCGGCCAGTTTGACCTGCTGGCCCCTGGCCGCGCCCGAGGCCACGTCACGGTACTGCGCCACGCCAAGCCTGTCACAGAGTTGACGGTGCGATTCCATGGGATGGGCCGACAGATAAAAACCCAGCGCCTCGAACTCACGGGTCAGTTTTTCCTCCACCGCCCATTCCGGGCGATCGGGGATGGCGGGAAGAATGCCCGACGCATCGTCGCCGCCGCCAAACAGGCTGTCCTGCTTGCTCTCGCGGTCGCTTTGGGCCAGCGCCGCGTGGCGGGTCACCACATCGAGCGATTCCCAGGCCTCGCGCCGATTGACCTCCAGACTCTCGAAAGCGCCGGCCGAAGCCAGATTTTCCAGTGCCCGTTTGTTGACCTGGCGAGCGTCCAGCCGGTTTGCAAAATCCATAAGGTCGCGGAACGGGCCGTTGGCCTCGCGCTCGGCCACCAGGGCCACCATCGCCGCCGCGCCGACATTGCGCACTGCCGCCAAAGCATAGCGAATGGCCCGCACGGGCTCGCCCCCCTCCGACGTCGGCATCATCTCGACGGTAAAGCTGGCCCCGGAGCGGTTCACGTCAGGCGGCAACAGCGTCACGTCGATGCGCTCCAGCTCTGCCCTCAGCAGGCCGATCTTGTCGGTATTGCCCTGTTCGATGGTCATCAGGGCGGCCATGAATTCGACCGGATAGTTGGCCTTAAGGTACGCCGTCTGCCAGGCGACCAGGGCGTAGGCCGCGGCGTGGCTCTTGTTGAAGCCATAGCCGGCGAACTTGTCTACCTGATCGAAGATGCGCCCCGCCTGGGCCTTGCCGACTCCGCGCTCCACGGCGCCCTCGACGAAATCATTGCGCTGGGCGTCCATCTCGGCCTGGTTCTTCTTGCCCATGGCGCGGCGCAGCAGATCGGCCCCGCCCAGGGAATAGCCCGAGAGCGTCTGGGCGATCTGCATCACCTGTTCCTGGTAGATCATGATCCCGTAAGTTTCCTTCAGGATCGGCTCGAGGCTGGGATGCAGATAATCCGGCGTCTCTTCCCCATGCTTGCGCTTGATGTAGCTGGGGATGTTTTCCATCGGGCCCGGACGGTAGAGCGCCACGACCGCGATAATGTCCTCGAATCGGTCGAGGCGCAGCTTGCGCAGCACGTCGCGCATGCCGCTGGATTCAAGCTGGAACACGCCCGTCGTCTCACCTCGACTGAGCATTTCAAAAGTCTTTTTGTCGTCCAGCGGCAGGTCGCCGATATCGATCTCGACGCCGCGCTCGGCCAGCAATTCGACCGCCTTGGCCAGCACGGTCAGGGTTTTCAGGCCCAGGAAATCGAACTTCACCAGCCCGGCCTGCTCCACATACTTCATATTGTATTGGGTGACCGGCATGGTGGAGCGCGGATCGCGGTACAGCGGCACCAACTGTTCCAGCGGGCGGTCGCCGATCACCACGCCGGCCGCATGGGTCGAGGCATGGCGGTACAGCCCTTCCAGCCGCAGCGCGATGCCGATCATGCGGCCGACCGCCTCATCCTCGTCGCGAATTTGCTGCAAAGCGGGCTCGCCGTTGATGGCCTCGCTAAGGGTTACCGGACTCGCCGGATTATTGGGCACCAGCTTGCAGATGCGATCGACCTGACTGTAGGGAAGCTCGAGCACGCGGCCCACATCGCGCAGCACGGCGCGAGCCTGCAGCTTGCCGAAGGTGATGATCTGGGCGACCCGGTCCTCGCCATATTCCTTCTGAACGTAATCCAGCACCTCGTCGCGGCGTTCCATGCAGAAATCGATGTCGAAATCAGGCATGGACACACGTTCCGGGTTAAGAAACCGCTCGAAGAGAAGCCCCCAACGTAATGGATCCAGGTCTGTAATCGTCAACGCCCAGGCCACCACGGACCCCGCGCCCGACCCACGCCCCGGGCCGACGGGAATACCGTGATCCTTGGTCCACTGGATGAAATCCGCGACGATCAGGAAGTAGCCGGGAAAGCCCATCTGTTCGATGACGCCAAGCTCGTATTCCAGTCGCTCGCGGTATGGTTTGGCGACCTCTTCGCGCGCCGCCTCGCCCATATCGTCGGCAAATAGCTGGGTCTCCAGGCGCTTTTCCAGCCCTTGCGCCGCCAGTTCGTGCAGCGCATCGATCTCGGTGCGGCCACCCAGCTTGGTATAGACCGGCAGAATGGGGTCGCGCAGTTCCGGCATGCAGGCGCAGCGCCGGGCGACGGTCAGCGTATTGTCCAACGCCTCCGGCAGGTCGGCGAAAAGCGTGCGCATCTCGGCCGCCGATTTGAAGTAATGTTCAGGCGTCATGCGGCGGCGGTCGGCCTGGCTGACATAGGCGCCGGCGGCGATGCACAACAGCGCGTCATGGGCCTCGTACATGCCGCGGTCGGCGAAGAAGACCTCGTTGGTGGCGATCAGCGGCAGGCCCTTTTCATAGGCCAGATCGAGCAGGCCCGGCTCGATGCGATCCTCCAGCGGCAGTCCGTGGCGCATGAGTTCAATATAGAAGCGCCCGCCGAACATCGCGGCCAGGCGATCGGTCATCGCGGTGGCGGCGTCCAGTTGTTCCTCGCCCAGCAGCCGCCCGATGGCGCCGGCCGGGCCGCCCGACAACGCGATCAGTCCGTCCGCGCTGGCGTCCAGGTCGGCCATGGAGACCTGCGGCAGGTCGCCCGGCGGTGTATCGAGGAAGGACTTGCTGAGCAAATGCAGGAGATTGCCGCAGCCCTCCTCGTTCTGCGCCAGCAGCACTAGCTGGTCGGGGGCCAGCGAAGCGACGCCATTATGCTGCGTGCCGTCCTCGCGCCGTATATGGATCTGCGCGCCGGTGATCGGCTGAATGCCCGCGGCAAGCGCGGCCGGCCCGAACTCCATGGCGCCGAACAGGTTGCCGGTATCGGTGACCGCGACGGCGGGCATGCGCTCGGCCTTGCAGAGCGAGATCAGGTCCTTGACCTTCAGCGCCCCCTCGGAAAGCGAGTAGGCTGAATGAACCCGTAAATGAACGAAATCGGCATGCGGCATGATGCAGGCAGATTACCCTTTGCCGTTCGACCGTGCCAGCAATGGATGCGCCCGGGCCTGTGGAACACGGGGATAACCCCGGTTTTCAGACTACCGTGTCGACCAGCTTGCCGTCTTGCAGGGTCACCGCGCGGTCCATCTGGCGGGCGAGGTCGGGGTTGTGAGTCGCGATAAGGGCGCTGAGGCCCGTGTCGCGCACCATCCCGACCATCATCTCGAACACCGCGCCAGAGGTGCCGATATCCAGATTGCCGGTGGGTTCGTCGGCCAGCAGCAGTTTCGGCTTGTTGGCCAGCGCGCGCATAATCGCCACGCGCTGTTGCTCGCCGCCCGACAGCCGGGCCGGCCGGTGCGACGCCCGCGCCTTCAGGCCAACCGAATCGAGCAGATCCATCGCCTCGCGCAAAGCCGCGGCCCGGCCCATGCCGGCGATCATCTTCGGCATGGCGACATTTTCCAGCGCCGAGAATTCCGGCAGCAGATGGTGGAACTGATACACGAAGCCGATCGCGTTGCGCCGGGTGGCGGTGCGTTTGTCGTCGTTCATCGCGCCGCAGGACTTGCCGTCAATCAGCACATCCCCGCCATCCGGCCGTTCCAGAAGACCGGCCACATGCAGCAGGGTCGATTTGCCGGCCCCCGACGGCGCAACCATGGCCACCAATTCGCCCCGCTGGATAGTCAGCGACGCGCCGCGCAATACCTCGAGCGGTGGCGCATCGGGCGTCTTGTAGGCCCGCACGATATTGTCGAACCGCATGACCGGCACGGCGGCGTCACTCATAGCGGCGTCACTCATAGCGGCGTCACTCATAGCGGAGCACCTCAACCGGATCGAGCCGCGCCGCCTTCCAGGCCGGATAGGCCGACGCCATGAAGGTCAGTATAAGCGCCACGACGATGACCAGCACGGTTTCGGCAATTTCTATACGTGACGGCAGGTAAAGCAGATAGCGGATTTCCGGCGGCCAGAGTTCGACATGGAAAGTCGCCTCGATCCAGAGTCGAACACGATCGATATTCATCGCGAAGGACACCCCCAGCAGGGTGCCGACGGTAGTGCCAGCCACGCCGATACTGGCGCCGATGACCATGAAGATGCGCAGGATCATGCCCTGGGTCGCGCCCATGGTGCGCAGTATGGCGATGCCCCGGGCCTTGTCCTGCACCAGCATGATCTGGCCCGAGATAATGTTGAAGGCGGCGATTACGATGACGATGCCGAGGATCAGGCTGGTGACGTTGCGCTCCACCAGCAGCGCGGCGGAAAGCTGGCCATACAGCCGCTGCCATTCCAGGGTGCGCCCGCGTTTGCCGACCAACGGCTCGACCAGCCTGGCCACGGTCGCGGCATCGTCGGGGTCCTCCACCATGATTTCCATATGGGTCACGCTGTCGCGATAGCGAAAAAAGAGCTGAGCGGCATCCAACGGCATGATGATCAGGATTTTATCGTATTCGTAATGCCCGACCTCCACGATGCCGACGACCGGATAGGCCTTCATCCGCGGCACCGAGCCGAACGCCGTCACCTCGCCCTGCGGCGATACCAGGGTCGCCAGATCGCCCAGCCTGATGTCCAGGCTGTTGGCCAGGCGGCTGCCGAGCATGATGCCCTCGCCCTTCTCGAATTCCTCGAGGGAGCCCATGACAATACTGTCGGCCAGCAACTCACGCTCGGAGAATTTTGCGGCCGTCATGCCGTGCGCCTGCCCGAATCCGCCCCGTCCGTTGGCGGTGACCATAACCTCGCCCTTTACCAACGGCGTAACCTGCAGGACGCCGGGCACTGCGGCTATTTCCGCATCCAGTTTGTCGTACTCGTCGATCGCAACGCCCTGTGCGATGACCGTCACATGACTGGTGACGCCCAGAATCCGCGACATCAGATCATGGTGAAAGCCATTGAACACGGCCATGGTGACGATCAGAACGCCGACACCCAGCAGGATGCCGATGAACGAGAACAGCGCGACGACGGAGATGAAACCCTCCTGCCTGCGCGCGCGCAGATAACGGACGGCGACAAGTCGCTCGAAGGGGGACAGGACCATCGCGGGTCAACCCGCCAGCCGCGCCAGCGCGGAATCGGGCGAAATTTCCTCGCGCTCGCCGCTGGCCCGGTTCTTTAGCTCAACGACACCGTTTTCCGCCCCGCGCGGGCCGAGGATAAGCTGCCAGGGCAAACCGATCAGGTCCATCTCTGCGAATTTCTGGCCCGCCCTTCCCTCGCGGTCGTCATACAGCACCTCGACACCGGCGGCCTGCAGCTTGGCGTAGAGATCCTCGCAGGCCGCATCCGTTTTGGCGTCTCCAGCCTTCAGATTGATCAGCCCGACATGGAACGGCGCCACGGATTCCGGCCAGATAATGCCGGCATCGTCGTGGCTGGCCTCGATGATGCCGCCCACCAGGCGCGAGACACCAATACCGTAGGAGCCCATCTCGACGGTTACTTTCTTGTCGTCGGGGTCGATAACATCGGCGCCCAGCTTTTCGGAATATTTGGTGCCGAAATAGAAGATATGGCCGACCTCGATGCCGCGCGCGGTGACCAGGTCGCCACCCAGCGCCTTTTCCTTGTCCGGGTCGCGCATTTCGTCGGTCGCCGCGTACTGGCTGGTGAACTCGTCGACGATGGGCTGCAGGTCGCCCTCGAAATCGATCTCCCGGTCGGCCCAGCGTTTTTCAAGCAGATCCTTGTGGCAGGCAATCTCGCTCTCGCCGGTTTCGGCCAGGATCAGGAATTCATGGCTCATATCGCCGCCGATGGGGCCGGTATCGGCGGCCATGGGAATCGCGGTCAGCCCCATGCGCTCGTAAGTGCGCAGATAAGACACGAACATCTTGTTGTAGGACCGGCGCGCGCCCTCGGCGTCGATGTCGAAGGAATAGGCGTCCTTCATCAGGAACTCGCGGCCGCGCATGACCCCGAAGCGAGGACGGACCTCGTCGCGGAATTTCCACTGGATGTGATAGAGCATCTTCGGCAGGTCGCGATAACTGCGCGCCGAGGCGGCGAAGATTTCGGTAATCTGTTCCTCGTTGGTCGGGCCGTACAGCATGTCGCGGTCGCGCCGGTCGCGGATGCGCAGCATCTCGGGCCCGTAATCGTCGTAACGCCCGGACTGGCGCCACAGATCGGCCGGCTGGATGGTCGGCATCAGCACTTCCTGACAGCCGATGGCGTTCTGCTCCTCGCGCACGATCCGCTCGATATTCTTCAAGACCCGGAAGCCCATGGGCAGCCAGGAATAAATTCCGGCGCTGGACTGGCGAATCATGCCAGCGCGCAGCATCAGGCGGTGCGAGACAATCTCGGCCTCGGAAGGGGTTTCCTTGAGGGTCGGCATGAAGAACTGGGAAGAACGCATATGGGTTGGTCTCTTGAATGAAGTCTTTGAGTGAAAGTGCCCTACCCCCGAAACGCGGCGTTTTCAGGGCAGCGCGACTTTAGGCAAAGCCCCGGCGCTTGTCCATGCCGCAGAGGGGCAGGATCGCCACGGAGGCACGGAGGCACGGAGAGGCCGGGTTTTTACCGAATTCGCGGCAACCCGTCAGAAGCGCGAGGCCGCCGACTGAAAGCACGAAGCGGACTCTCATGCCGGCTTATAGTCCGATAACGGTCATCGTTCCGGTGCGGCGATTGAGTCCGGGATTAGCCGAGGCTGTTGAAAAACTATTTTGAGGTCCGGCTGGCGCAACAATGATTCGTCCAGCCCGCCGCACAGGCAATAATAATTCACACTCCCGACAATACCGATTCCATTATTGCGCACCCGGCTTCCCGCCTAGAGTTTTTCAACAGCCTCGGCCAAAAGTGGGCGTTCGGCATTGCTGTTGCTGTACCATCTGAGGTCGATGACCGCATGCGCCTCCGGCCAATGATTCGCTGGTCATTACAGTCAAGGGTAGTTCATGTTATGATATTCTTGCCAGCGCGAAGTCACAGTCTGTTGGACGGTAGGCGAATATCGCCGCGGTGGAGGAACTATGACGCTTTTGGCCAAGTTCTGGGATTTCACACTGTTATTTTTCGTGCTCTTTTTCGTGTTCTTTTTCGTAGCGCTGCTCCTTCTTACCGCTTTGCCGTTTTTGTTGATAAGAGATTCGTGGGAGCGCTTTCGGGGAAAGCCTGACGGGATTATCTTGTCGACGGGATGGCAACTGATCAGGGAGCGGCCCGACGAGGAATACTGGCAGGGATGCATTTGCGACTATGAAGCCATTTTGCCGGAGCTGTCCGAAATCCTGGGCGCGCAATACGGGCCAGGCGAGTACGACGCGGCCGAAGCGGCATTTACAAGGGCGGTATTTGAAAAAATGCAAAAGAAGAAATTCACCATCACCATCGACAACGAATCAGAACTCTGGTTTCTCACCGGCGATCAGGGTCGGCTGGTGGTCGATTTCCAATATGGCGATGGGTATTTTTTCTGTTTGCTGCAGGCGAAGGGGGATGTTCTCGTCCGGGCCGCCCGTCTGATTCACGATGAGGCGTTACGTGAGGGCGCTAACCCCCGAACCCTTCGGGCACTACCAGAGCCCAAGCTCGGATAGGTTATTATTCGCCGCCAAAGAACTTGGCGCTTCAACAAATTGATTTCAGCT
>CBFDDT010000086.1:0-15931 GCA_965603635.1 uncultured bacterium
GGCCGGGTGGGGGAGCGGGCCGGTGCCGCCCACGCAAGTGGGGAAAGCTCCAAGCCGGCGCTGCTACTGCGCCGGCTTGTTTGCGCCGCTGCCCAGGAAATCGCCCAGCACGCCGGCGGCGCCGGTCAGGCTGTCGGCGCCGTTCTCGCCGCCCATGGTGAAGACGCGCTCGGGCACGAACTTGTGGGCGTTGTTCAGCGCCGCGGCCAGCACTTCGGGATTGTTGTCGAAGAAATCCAGCAGGCGGCCGATCACGAATTCGAACTTGCGCAGTTCGACCACGCGATCCTCGCCCAGCACCGCGGCCTGGGTCTTCTGACCCTCGGCGATCAGGGTCAGCCTGTCGCGCTCGCCCTGGCCTTCGTTGCGCCGCGCCATGGCGAACTGTTCGGAACGCTTCACCTCGATCTGCGCCTCGACCAGCTTGTCCTGTTGGTCGGCGGTGGCGCGGGTCTGTTCGGTCATGATGCGCTCGGTCTGCGCGCCGCGCTCCTGATGGTAGGCCTTGGCCAGTTGCTGCGCCAGTTGTTCGCGTTTGCGCGCGACCAGCAGCTCCGGCGGCAGGTCGGGTTCCAGCAGGCGGACTTCCTTGATGTCCACGCCGGCCTTCAGCCCCTCGTTGCGGATGATCGCCTCGATCCCCTCTTCCAGGGCCGAGCGATTCTCGATCGCGTCCAGCACGCGGACCCGGCGCGTGACGACCCGCATTTCCGGCTCGCCGTTTTCGTCCAGGATGGGATTGCCGTTCTTGTCGAGGGCCTGTGTCGGCACACGGATCATGCCGCCGGCAACATTTCGCACCACCGACTGCACGGCCGGGCTCATGATGCGGTCCTCGACCTCTTGCAGCCCGCCCACCGAGGCGACGACGAAGGGCGCGTGCGCGGGCGTCACCTGCACAAGAACGCGTAGCTGCTGGGCGATAGTCCAGCCCTCGACCTTCAGGAAGATGGCCTCATCGGCGGCGTTCTTCGGCACTGGGATCTTGATTGATTCCTCGCGCTGGGTGATGAGGCCCTGCTGGTCAACCGCCAGCGATATCTGCCGCCGGGTGAATCCACCGCGATATTCCCAGGTCTGCACGCGTGTATCGACCATCGTCACGGTATAGGCCTTGGTGTTGATGTAGTATTTGCCGGGATTCAGCGCCTGCTCCCAGATTCCGATGCAGCCGACGGGCACCAGCGGCACGCTTAACCCGCCGGATGGGCCGGATGCGTCGGAGCGGGCGGTGCAATCCGTCGGCTTGTCGGCCTTCAGGCTGCCGTAGTCGACGCGGGAAAGGACGTTGGATTTGATGACGCCGACAAAACCCTTGGGAATGTCGGTGACTGCGCCAAGCTCGACGCGCCACAGAAAGTGGTTGAGGCGATACTTGCCCGGGGTCAGGACGGTGGTTTGCGATCCTTTTTGCCCGCCGTTTTTAAGAAAATAGGACGCATCGTTCACCATCTTGTCGGCGTCCGCCGCGGGGAAGGGGTCGGCGTAGGTCTGGCCGTCCTGCAGCGGCGTACCGTCCTTTGCATAGATGAATCCATACTGCCCTGGCGGCACCTCGATCACGTCTTCCATGGTCACGGTAAATTGAATTTGTAGAAACGGTTGAAAATGGAAACCTGGCGGCAGGATATCCGCCTGCGGCCCCTTTTCCCCGTCTGTGGCGATGATTGCGCCGGCCCCCAGGGAATCGCCCAGATACACCTTTTCCAAATGTCCCGCCTGATCCTTGTCTACAAATACGAAGGATGTGGAGGCCGCGATGATCAGGGCCGCCACGACAGACAGAATTCTCACGGCGAAGCGGACGGAGCCGAGAATCCGGTCCTTTGCCGGATCCTGCGAGGTGATGAAGCCGGGCAGGAAAACCGCCAAAAGGATGGCGAGAACGGTGAGAATAATCGTGATCATGGCAGGGCCCTTCGGTTTCCGCGCGGCATGCAGCCAAGCCGCGAGGAAATACTGCCAAGGAACCCGTTAATTAGAAGTGAAGGAAATTGCCGTGGGTCGGATTTTGAGGTCAGGGCAGATTAAGCCGGATCCGGAAGGCCATGCGTTCAATCCAGGCCTGTTCGCCTTCGATCAGGTTTCCAAGTTCAAGGGCTTCGATGGTCAGCACCCCGTACGCCTTGGGCACGGCCTTGAGTCGCTCTTCCGCTTTCGTTACGTCGCCCTGGTCTCGATCTTCCGGCCACATCAGTATCTCCAGGGCCTCATGCGCGGCCTGATAGCCGGCGCCGTCCATCACGAAGGCGAAATACCGGGTATTTTGGGGTGCGTTTACATACCCTTTGCCGGGCTTGTTGGGACCGCTATTGTCAACGTTACGGAAATGCCAGCCCTGGATAACGGCCGGGTTGATCCCGCGGTATGGGGGTGTTGCGATGACGACCTGGTTGCGTTCGCGGTTCACAGGATCGCCGATCCAGATCGACCAGCCGTGCCCTACGGGTATCAACCTGAACTCGAACGCTTGTTCATCATGCTCGAACGAGTGGACGATGGTATCGCCGCGCTGAGCCTCGCCCCGCAGCAACAGAGGGTCCGCCGCCGCCGGCGCGGAGGCGGCGAGCAGAAGCAGGGCCGCCGGTATGATCCATCCTGATTTTCGCATTCCACCTGCGAAAATAGCACCACCTGTCGGGTGATACCAATGGCGATCTTGCGTAGCCATACATCAATGCCCTTGGCGGCGGCGCGCGAAAATGGCAGCATGCGCGGGTGCAATCTGTCGGGGGCGCCATGCGACGCTTGGCCATTACGCTTATTTTGTTTATTTTTACGGCCTGCGACGGGCCGCCTAAACCGCCCGCATGGCCGGCGGTGGTGGAAATTACCGCCGGCCGGTTCATCATGGGGTCCGACGACGAGGAGCGTGAGGCCGCATACCGCATGGACGAAGTCGCCTACGGCCATGGCACCACACGTGACCGGGCATGGTACGCCCGTGAAATTTTCCGCCGCGAGGTCGAAACCGGCGCCTATTACATCATGCAGTGGCCGGTCACCAACGATCTTTACGCCAAATTCATCGCGGCGACGGGGCGCCCGGCACCGTTTGTCGACGAGGCGACCTGGAACAGTTCCGGACTGGTTCATCCCTATAATCTGGCCCAGCGCCATATGTGGGTCGATGGACGGCCGCCCGAGGCACGCGGCCGGCATCCGGTGGTGCTGGTCAGCCACACCGACGCCAGCGCGTTCGCGGTGTGGCTTAGTCTGGAGACGGGGGATAACTGGCGGCTGCCCACCGAGGCCGAGTGGGAAAAGGCGGCCCGCGGCATCTACGGCAGGCGCTTCCCCTGGGGCGACGAGTTTGATCCGGAACGCCTGAACAGCCATGACGCAGGGCCATTCGATACCATGGTTGCGGGCGGAAACCTGTCCGGGATCAGCGCCTTCGGCATGCTGGACGCGGCGGGTCAGGTCTATGAATGGACGGACACGCCAGCCGCCGATGGCCGCTTTATTGTCAAGGGCGGTTCGTGGGACGACAAGGGTTGCGGCATTTGCCGGCCCGCGGCGCGCCATAGCCGCCCGGCAACGCTCAAACATATCCTTATCGGCTTTCGTCTGGTGCGCGACGCCGAATGACCATGGCCGCTCAGGAATTGGTGATTTGCAGGAAGGCGGCCGCCCTGATAAAAAGTCCCGACAAAAATAAGGGATAAATTTCAGTGACGGATTTTGAACCTGTCGATTTCAGCAGCCTGCCGCGGGGTGAGCTTGAAGCTATGCTCGAGGCTGGCGATAAAGTGCTTGAAACTATACGTGTTCTGGGAAATACCAGCGACAATGTCGTTGGCGAGTTGTTGACCGAGAGCACGACATTTTACGAATGGAACCATTACCCCGAGGGCGATGTATTCGATCCGCGCAGCAACGCGCAATTTTACTATCACGCCCATCCAAAGGACGAACGCCCCGGAGAGCACGGCCATTTCCACACATTCCTGCGCCCCAAGGGCATGCCGCCGGGGATCGAACCCGCGCCTGTGCCGGAATACACGGCGCCGGAGGGGGAAAACGATGCGCTGAGCCATCTGGTCGCCATTTCCTGCGATTCGGGCGGCGCTCCCATCAAACTGTTCACCACCAATCGCTGGGTGACGGGTGAGGTCTGGTATAAGGCCGAGGACGTGATCCGGATGCTCAGCTATTTTCAGATCGATCATGTGCGGCCGTCCTGGGCCGTCAATATCTGGGTTACGAACATGTTGACCCTGTTCCGGCCGCAGATCCGCACGCTGATCGAGGAACGCGACAATGTTGTCGATAACTGGGCCGCGGAAAACGACAGCGCCGACGTCTATGAAGACCGCGCGCTGGAGGTCACGGCCGAATGCCCGATCTCGGTGGACGACCAGATCGCGGCTGTGCGCGAGGCGCTGAAGAAACCGCAAACCGTGGCGTAACGGCCGGTAACGCAAGCAGCGAATTCGCCCTACCCGCGTGCCGGCTTTACATAGGTGACGCGAACCTTCGCGGTACCTTGCTGCACGAAGCCCAGATGTTTGGCGGCGGCGTAGGAAAGATCGATGATGCGCTTCTTGCTGAAGGGGCCGCGGTCGGCGATGACGACGATGACCGAGCGGCCGCTCGCCAGATTGGTGACCCTGACCTGGGTGCCGGTGGGCAGGGTCGTGTGGGCCGCCGTCATCTCGTACATATTGTATTTGCGGCCGGTGGCGGTGGGTTTGCCGTGGAAATCCTTGCCGTACCATGAGGCCATGCCGGTACGGTCGTAGGACCGGTCGTCGCGCGGCACGTAGAGCACGCCCGCCACCTTGTATGGTTTGCCCAGCTTGTAGGGAATATCGGTTGGGGGCGCCTTGGCCTGGCCCGTCGCGGCCTCGCCATGGGTCGCGCTACCGCCACAGGCCGAAAGGATCGTTGCGGTCAGCAGCAACATGGTCGCCTGTTTTATCTGAAAATTACGCAAAAACCGGATCATGACCCTCGCCTCGGAAATTGAATTACACAATCCGTGCATTCAGCCTGATTCGGGTTTGTAAAAGGTTAATCGCCGCGATCTTTGCGTTCGGTCGCGGTCGCATTTTCAGCCGCCGTACGCTTGTTGTCGAGATGCCGTCGCAGGACTTCCGCCAGCCGTTTGCCATCGCGGTCGTTCAGCGCCTCCAGCATTTCCTCATGCTCCCTGATCGCCTGATCCCATCGTTCCGCCGCCATGTTCGCGGCGAAACGGTGCCGGCGGATACGGCCGCCGAGCCGCCTGTGGGTCTCCAGCAGCACCGCATTGCCGGATAATTCGACTATTTTTTCGTGGATCCGCTGGTTCAGCTTGAAATATTCCAGCCGTTCGCCGCGCGTTCTGTGCAGGGCCATCTGGTAGTGCAGCACGCGGATTTCGGCGACATCGTCATCGCCGAGATTGCCGCAGGCCAACTCGCCCGCCAACGCTTCCAGCACCCCGATAACACGGAAAGTATCCTCGATATCTTCCAGACTTGGCGAGGCGACCGATGCACCGCGGTTGGGCTGCAACAGGATCAGGCCTTCCGATGTCAGCGTCTTGATGGCCTCGCGCAACGGCGTGCGCGACAAACCCATGCGGTCGCACAGCGACTGTTCGGTGATGCGTTCGCCCGGTGTCAGTTCGCCCTCGACAATCAAGTCGCGCAGGCGCTCCGCGGCCTCTTCATGCAGCGGTCGGCGCGAGCGGCGGTCCGGATCTTTCTCCGCTAAATCTACGCGTTCCCAACTATTTTCGGTCATGCCTGCGTCCCTCAATTCTCACGCAAGGCATCTGCCAGAATCCTTGCGACATGGACCGGTTGCCGTCCCGCACCGTCCCTGATCTGATGCCGGCAACTAGTGCCGTCGGACACTATCATAACGTCATTTTTCACCGCGCGCACCGCTGGAAGTACATCAATTTCGCCAATTTTTACCGATATATCGTAATGTTCAGCCTCATAGCCGAAAGCGCCGGCCATCCCGCAGCATGTTGACTCGATGGTTTCCACATACAAGCCCGGCACCAGCGACAGGGTCTTTTCGACCGATCCCATTGCGGCGAGGGCCTTCTGGTGACAATGGCCGTGCAGCAGCGCCTTGCCACCCGTGGCGGGTTCCAGGTCCAACGCGAAACGCCCGGCTTCCACCTCGCGGGCGATGAATTCTTCGAACAGCATGGCCAGCCCGGCCAGCCTGGCGCTGTCCTCGCCGGGCAGCATCGCCTTGAATTCGTCGCGCAGCGAGAACAGGCAGGACGGTTCCAGCCCGACAACCGGCACGCCCTTGTCGACCCAGGGCCGCAGCGCCTCGATCATGCGGCTGGCCTCGGCGCGGGCCTCGTCGATCAGGCCGGCGGCAAGCAGGGTCCGGCCGCAGCATAGCGCCCGCCCACCTTCCGGCGCGCGGGCGATGTGGACGCGATAACCGGCGGCGGCCAGCACCTTCACGGCGGCGCGGGCGTTTTCCGGTTCGAACCAGGTGTTGAAGCTGTCGACGAACAGCACAACTTCGCGCCCGTCCTCCGGCCCGGCGGGCGGTTGGTCATGGCGGAACCAGTCGCGGCGCCATTCGGGCAGCTTGCGCCGCGCGCTGAATCCCGTGATCCATTCGCCCAGCACCGCCAGCAGGCCAACGCGGTTGCGCAGGTTTAACAGTGGGCCGATCCGCGCCGCCCAGGGCGCATAATGCGGCATGAAGGCGACCAGGCGGTCGCGCAGGCTCAGCCGGTGCTTGCGGCGCCACTGGGCCAAGAATTCATATTTCATGCGCGCCATGTCAACGCCGGTCGGGCATTCGCGCTTGCAGCCCTTGCAAGCCAGGCACAGGTCCATCGTCGCCTTCATCTCCGGCGAGGTCAGCGCGTCCGGTCCCAACTGCCCGGTGATCGCCAGGCGCAGCGCGTTGGCGCGGCCGCGGGTGACGTGGATCTCGTCGCCGGTGGCGCGGTAGGATGGGCACATGACGCCGGGGCTGGCCTTGCGGCAGGTGCCGTTGTTGTTGCACATCTCGATTGCTGCCGGGAAGCCGCCCCACTCAGACCAATCCAGCATGGGTTCCAGCGATTGTGGCGCATAGCCCGGCGGATAGCGGAACAGCGAGCGATCGTCCATTTTCGAGGGGCGCACGATCTTGCCCGGATTGAACAGACAGGCCGGGTCGAACTTGTCTTTCACGTCCTCGAAGGCGCGGGCGATATTTGACCCGTACATGGTCTCCAGATGTTCGGAACGCACCAGCCCGTCGCCATGCTCGCCCGAGAACGAGCCCTTGTACTCGCGTACCATGGCGAAGGCTTCCTCGGCGATCTCGCGCATTTTCGTGACATCCGTGCCCTCTTTCATGTTCAGGACAGGGCGTACATGCAGCGTGCCGACCGAGGCGTGGGCGTACCAGGTGCCGCTGGTGCCGTGCTTTTCGAACACGCCATTCAGGCGCTCGGTATAGTCCGCCAGGCTATCCAGCGGCACGGCGCAATCCTCGATGAAGGAAACCGGTTTTCCCTCGCCCTTCATCGACATCATTATGTTCAGTCCGGCCTTGCGAACTTCCCAGACATCGCGCTGGAAGGCGGGGTCGGTCACCTCCACAACGGCGTCCGGATAGCCCAGATCACCCATCAGTTCGACCAGCCCGGCGAGGCTGCGTTTCTGTGTCTCCAACGCGTCGCCGGCGAACTCCACCAGCAGCAGCGAGTCCGGCTGGCCGCGCACGAAGCTGTCGACGGTGGCGCGGAACATGGGGATTTCGCGGGACAGGTCGATCATGGTGCGGTCCACCAGTTCGACCGCCGCCGGGCTCAAATCGACGATATGCCGGGTAGCCTCCATCGCCGCGCGGAAGGTCGGGAAATGGCAGATGCCCAGGACCTTGTGTTCCGGAATCGGCTGCAGATCCAGCTCGATCTCGTGGAAGAATGCCAGCGTGCCTTCCGAACCGACCAGCAGGTTGGCCATATTGTGGCCCTTGGGGTCGATGGTTTCGATATTGTAGCCGCCGACCTTGCGCAGCAGCTTCGGGATGTGCGCGTCTATCTCGGCGGCCTCGCGCAGGCCCAGCGACCGCATTTGCTGCACCAGTTCGATATAACGCCCGGGCGCTTCCAGTTCGGCCAGATTGCCCGGCGCGGCGCCGAAGGCGGCCTCGGTTCCGTCGGCGAGGATCGCCTCGATCGACCGCACATTATGAACCATGTTGCCGTAACGGATGGAGCGCGAGCCGCAGCTGTTGTTGCCGGTCATGCCGCCGATGGTGGCGCGGTTGGCGGGCGATACATCGACCGGGAAGAACAGGCCATGCGGCTTCAAGTAAGCGTTCAGATGATCCAGCACGATGCCGGGCCGCACGCGAACCCGACGATTTTTCTTGTCCAGCGAAACCACGTCGCGCAGATATTTACTGGTGTCGATGATCAGCGCCTCGCCGACCGTCTGACCGCATTGCGAGGTGCCGGCGCCGCGCGGCAGTACCGGCACGCCTTCGTCGCGGGCGATCTGGATGGCGGCCCGGATGTCATCCACGCTGTGCGGCACGACCACACCCACCGGCATGATCTGGTAGATCGAGGCATCGGTGCTGTAGCGTCCGCGGCTGAACGGATCGAATAGTATTTCGGCTTGCGTCTCACGCCCAAGACGGCGCGCCAGCGGGCTATCCGAGTCGTCCCGCGTTAACGCGGTTGTGGCTGCATGTTCGTTCGGCATGTTGCCGGGTACCCCGTTTGCGGGGAGCGGTCAAGCGTTCAGAAGTATTTGTATACAATATAGAGAAATCCTCTACGGTTGCATTCGCTTATATGTGAGAAACTATTGATATAGCGGAATCGGGAACGTGAATTAAGAACCTTGCCCCGGCCAGGATTGTATGCAAAATTTCGACCGAGGCATGGATAGCGGCCGGGCTGAATTCTAAACAAGGCCGAAAAACAATTGAGAGAAACCGAATGACTTTCCGAAGCGGTCGCCATTTTCTGCAGATTCCCGGGCCGACCAATGTCCCGGACCGGGTGCTTCGGGCGATGGACGGTCCGGTCGTAGATCATCGCGGTCCCGAATTCGCCGAGCTCGGGCAGGAATGTCTGGCCGGCATGAAGCGGGTTTTCCAGACCGAAGGCGACGTCATTATCTATCCCGGCTCGGGCACGGGCGCTTGGGAAGCCGCCCTGGTCAATGCGCTGTCGCCCGGCGATCATGTTTTGATGTACGAGACCGGCCACTTCGCGGCGTTGTGGTCGGGGCTGGCCAATCGGTTGGGGCTGAAGGTCGAACTGATTGAGGGCGATTGGCGGCACGGCGCGGATGCCGGTGCCATCGGCGCGCGCCTTGCCGAAGACAAGTCCCATGAAATCAAGGCCGTCTGCGTGGTCCATAACGAAACCTCGACCGGGGCCGTCAGCGATATCGCCGCCGTGCGCAAGGCAATCGACGGGGCCGGGCATCCGGCGTTGCTGATGGCCGATACCATCTCGTCGCTGGCCTCGATCGAATATCGCCACGACGAATGGGGCGTCGACGTCACCATCGGCGGCTCGCAAAAAGGCCTGATGCTGCCGCCGGGGTTGAGCTTTAATGCGGTCGGGCCGAAGGCATGGGCGGCGGCCGAATCCTCCACCATGCCCCGGTCATACTGGGACTGGTCGGAAATGCGCGGGCCGAACAAACAAGGGTATTTCCCCTACACACCCGCAACCAACTTGCTGTATGGTTTGCGCGAGGCGCTGAAAATGCTGCTCGACGAGGAAGGGCTGGACAATGTCTTCGCTCGCCATCGCCGTCTGGCCGAGGCCACGCGCCGCGCCGTTCGCGGCTGGGGCCTTGAAAATCTTTGCGCCAATGAGGACGAATACAGCAACTCATTGACTGCGGTTCTTATGCCCGACGGCCACGATGCCGATGCGCTGCGTAAGGTTATCCTGGATCGCTTCGACATGTCGCTGGGCACCGGATTAAGCAAGGTCGCCGGCAAGGTTTTCCGCATCGGCCATCTGGGCGATTTCAACGAGCTGATGCTGATGGGCGCCCTGACCGGCGTCGAGATGGGACTGTCAGTCGCGGGTGTTCCGCATCAATCCCGCGGCGTGATGGCGGCCATGGAATTTCTGGCGGAGAGACGGAACGAATAGCGGATGCCTCCCGTGAAGAACAAAGAAGGCAAAACTATAAACAGATAACCCTGCAAGGAGGAAACTATGCGATTAGGAAAACTGTTAGCGGGCATCGCCCTGGCGGCGAGCTTCGCCCTTCCGGCTTCGGCCGCGGAAATCACCATGAAGTTCGGGCATGTCGGCGCACCGGGCTCGCTGTTCGACGCCACGGCGAAAGAATTCGCCCGGCGTGTAAATGAACAAATGGCCGGCAAGGTGAAGATCGAGGTCTTCGGCTCCAGCCAGCTCGGCAAGGACAAGGAGTTGTTGCAGAAACTGAAGCTAGGCACCGTCGATTTCTCGCTGCCGTCCAGCGTGATGACGTCGGTTGTCGACCAGTTCGGCCTGTTCGACATGCCATACCTGGTCAAGGACCGCGCCCATATGGGCCGGATCGAGAAGGAAATCTTCTGGAGCAAGCTGGCCCCGTTGGTCGAGGCCAAGGGTTACAAGATTATCGCCCTGTGGGAAAACGGCTTCCGCCACATCACCAACAATGTGCGGCCGATCGTCGTGCCGGGCGACCTCGATGGCATCAAACTGCGCACGCCTAAGGGCAAATGGCGCGTCAAGATGTTCCAGGCCTATGGCGCCAATCCGACGCCGCTGGCTTTCTCCGAGGTTTTCGTCGCGCTGCAGACCGGCGTGATGGACGGCCAGGAGAACCCGTTCGCGAACATTTACAGCGCCAAGTTCCACGAAGTGCAGAAGTACCTGTCGCTGACGGGCCACGTATACACCCCGGGCTATGCGCTGGTCGGCAAGAAGAAATGGGACAGCCTGCCCGCCGATATCCGCGACGAACTGGAAAAGATCGCCAAGGAGACGCAGGGCTTCGTTTATGAGCATGCGGCGAAGTTGGAAACCGACCTGCTGGCCAAGCTTAAGGCCGGTGGGATGGCGATTAACGAGGCCGACAAGGCGGCCTTCGTTAAGGCCAGCGCGCCGATCTACACCCAGTTCGGCGGCGACGTCGAGGGCGGATCGGCCCTCGTCGAACAGGCGCTGGGGCTCGCCAACTGATTCTTCGTAACGACCGTTCCGCCTCCGTGTCCGAAAGGGGCCGGGGGCGGGGCGGGCTCTTTAGAGTTTTATAAAATTCACGCATTGAAGGGGATGCCGCTAATGACCTTGTTGGAGCGGCTGGAGCGCTGGTTCGAGGTGCTGCTGGAGGCGATCGTGATGCTGCTGACAAGCAGCCTGGCGATCGTTGTATTGCTGGCGGTGATTTATCGCAAGGCCGGCCATTCGCTGGTCTGGTATGACGAGGTCGCGTCGGTCATGCTGGCCTGGCTGACCTATTACGGGGCCGCGCTGGCGGCACTCAAGCGCGCCCATATCGGGTTTCCCGGCCTTGTCGAGGCGCTGCCGACGCAGTGGCGGATCGCCGCCATCTGGTTCGGCGAGGTGATTGTCATTGGTTTCTTCGGATTGATGGCCTGGGTCGGCTGGGAAGTGCTGATCGTCCTGGAAGGCGACTATCTCATCAGCCTGCCCGAGGTTCCCTCTACCTTCACGCAGTCTGTCATTCCCATCGGCGGGGCGCTGTTCATCGTCGCCCAGCTGCTCAGTCTGCCGCGCGCGCTCGACGAAGCGCGGCGCGGGCTACGCCATGAGATTCCGCCGGAGTTGCAGGACACATGAGCATTCTTCTGATGTTTCTGGGCCTGTTCCTGCTGGTCATGCTGAACGTGCCGATCGCGGTCTCGCTCGGCGTCGTCGCCGCGGTGGCGATGGTCGCGATGTCCGGCCCCGACATTCTGCCCAATCTGGCGCTGGTCATGTATGACGGCGCAACCAAGTTCCCGCTGCTGGCCATTCCGCTGTTCATCCTGGCCGGTGCGATCATGAATTCGTCGGGCATTTCCCGCCGCCTTATAGCCTTCGCCTCGGCGTTGTTCGGCTTCGTGAAGGGCGGGTTGGCGATGGTCAATATCGGGACCTCGCTGTTCTTCGCCGAAATATCGGGTTCCGCAGTAGCCGACGTGGCGGCGCTGGGCTCGATCCTGATCCCGGCAATGAAGAAGAAGGGCTATCCCGGCGCCCTGGCCGCCGCCGTGACATCGTCTTCCGCGACGCTGGCGGTCATTATCCCACCCTCGATCCCGATGATCCTTTACGCGGTGATGGCCGACGCCTCGGTGGTGCAGCTTTTCGTCGCCGGCATCGTGCCTGGGTTGCTGGGCGGCTTCCTGATGATGTGCGTCTCTTACTGGTTCGCCGTACGCTTTAATCTGCCGGTCGAGGAAGCATTTCAATTGCCTCGCGTCTGGGCGACTTTCAAGGACGCCGCCTGGGCCTTCCTGTTGCCCGTGATCATTCTGGGCGGCATATTCGGCGGCATCGTGACGGCGACCGAGGGCGCGGCGCTGGCGGTGTTCGCCGCCCTGTTCATCGGGGGGGGCATTTACCGTGAACTCGATTGGGCGCATCTGCGCGAGGCCATCATGGAGGGCGGCGTGCAGACAGCCGTGGTGATGCTGCTGGTGGCGTCCTCGGCCCTGGTCGGTGTCCATCTGACCGAGCAGCAGGTGCCGCAGCAACTGGCCGCAACAATCAGCGATTTCACTCAAAACAAATATGTCGTGCTGGCGCTGTTGAACGTGATGTTCCTGGTGCTTGGCCTGTTTCTGCATTCGGCGGCCGCGATTATTCTGGTGGTGCCGATTGTCATCCCGCTGGTCAACGCGGTCGGCATCGACCCGGTGCATTTCGGCCTGATCGTGACCCTGAATCTCGGCATCGGCCAACAGACCCCGCCGGTCGCCAGCGTGCTGATCACCGCCTGCTCCGTCGCCAAGGCGAATATCTGGGAGGTCAGCAAATACAATATCTATTACATCGCCGTGCTGCTGTTTATCCTGATGTTGGTGACCTATATCCCGATTATCCCGATGGGGCTGGTCTATCTGTTCTATGGTTAAGGGAGAGGCGCGCGATGCCTGAAGAAACAATACTGGTAAGCCGCGACGGGCACATCGCCGCCGTCACGCTGAACCGCCCGGACAAGCTGAACGCCATGACCAAGCCGATGTGGCTGCGTCTCGGCGTGGTGCTGGAGGAACTGGCGGCCGACGACGGCCTGCGTTGCGTCGTGCTGCGCGGGGCGGGCGGCAAGTCCTTCTCGCCGGGCAACGATATCTCGGAATTCGAAACCGACCGCTCGAACGCCGAACAGGCCAAGGCCTATGGCGCGATCCTGCACCATACCCTGACCGCGCTGAAAACCTGCCGCCATCCGACGGTGGCCCTGATCGAGGGCATCTGCGTCGGCGGCGGGCTGGAGATCGCGGCGCTCTGCGACTTGCGTATCTGCGGCGAATCCAGCCGTTTCGGCGTACCAATCAAGCGGCTGGGCCTTGTCATGGCATATCCGGAAATCGACGGTTTGCAGCGCCTTGTCGGGCGTTCGACCGCACTGGAAATACTACTCGAAGGCCGCGTCTTCGGCGCGACGGAGGCCAGGGACAAGGGCCTGGTCACCCGTGTCGTGCCTGACGGCGAGGTCGAGGAAGAGGCCATGGCCACGGCGCAACGCATCGCCGACGGGGCGCCTCTGGTCGCGCGCTGGCACAAGAAGTTCCTCGACCGGCTGGAGGATCCCGCGCCGTTGAGCGAGGTCGAACTCGACGAGGGTTATGCCTGTTACGATACCGAGGATTTCGGGATCGGCTATAAATCCTTTCTCGACAAAACCAAGCCGGATTTCAAGGGACGCTGAACCATGACGGAGCGTCACGGGCCCCTGAAGGGCGTCAAGGTGATCGAACTCGCCCATATCATGGCGGGGCCGGTCTGCGGGTTGATGCTCGCCGACATGGGCGCCGATGTCATCAAGGTCGAAAAAATCCCGGGCGGCGACGATACCCGCCGGACGGTGCCGCCGGATATCGACGGCGAATCCGCGGCCTTCATGATGATGAACCGCAACAAGAAGGGGATCGCGCTTAACCTGAAGGAAGAGCAGGGCAGGGCGGCGCTGCTCCGGCTGCTCAAGGACGCCGACGTGGTAACCGAGAATTACCGCCGCGGGACGATGGACAGGCTGGGCCTCGGCTATGACGAATTGAAAAAGATCAATCCCGGGCTGATCTATTGCGAGATTTCCGGCTTCGGCCGCACCGGCCCCTATGCCGACCGCGCCGGCTTCGATCTGATCGCCCAGGGCATGAGCGGTCTGATGAGCATCACCGGCGAGGGGCCGGGCCGCCCGCCGGTCAAGGTGGGGCCGCCGGTCAGCGATATCACCGCCGGTATCCTCGGCGCGATGGGCGTTTTGGCGGCCTATACGCACAAGCTGAAGACCGGCGAGGGGCAGCGGGTCGATACCTCGCTGTTCGAGGCCGCCATCACCCATACCTACTGGCAGTCGGCCATCGCCTTCGCCACCGGCCAGGCGCCGGGGCCGATGGGCTCGGCGCATCCCTTGAACGCGCCCTACCAGGCCTTCCGGACCAGGGACGGCTGGATTAATATCGGCGCGGCGAACCAATCGAACTGGCTGCGGCTGCTGGAGGTGATCGAGGCGCCGGAACTGGCCCAGGATGACCGTTTCAGGGAAAATCCCGGCCGCATGAGTCACATGGATGAACTTACCGAGGCGCTTGAAGCGCATTTCAGGACGCGCGATACGGCGGACTGGCTGGATCGCATGGAAAAGGCCGGCCTGCCCGCCGGACCGGTGCTGGATATTGCCGAAATGCACCGCGACCCGCAGACCATCGCCCGCGAGATGGTGACCGAGGTCGAGCATGCCCGCGTGGGCAAGGTGAAGACCATCGGCTTGCCGGTGAAATTCTCCGGCACGCCCGGCGGCGTGTTGACAGGTGCGCCGGTCTATGGCCAGCATACGCGCGAGGTGTTGTCGCAACATGGTTATGGCGCCGACGAGATCGCGGCGCTTGCCGCGTCGGGCGCTATTGCCGTCGCAGAGGAAAACGCATGACCAGAACCATCAAGGCCGAGCCGCTGACGCCCGAGGCACTGGCCTCCTGGGGGCAGGTGCTGACCTCGAACGGCGATCCGGCGCAGCGCGACGAGTATGCCACCAGCACCGACAATCTGCGCGGCCATGCGAAGCTGAACGTCACCTTCATGCGGGTTGCCGACCGGGCGCCCATGATCAAGGCGATCGAGCGCCATCCTCATTCGATGCAGCTCTTCGTGCCGATGAACGGGGTGTGTTACCTGGCTGTCGTTTGTCCCGAACTGCCCGATGGCGGACCCGATACAGCCGATATCCGCGCCTTCGTGGCTCACGGCGGGCAGGCGGTGAATTACGATGCCGGCGTGTGGCACGGCCCCCTGTGCGTGCTCGACAAGCCCGGTGATTTCACCATGATTCGCCATGACGACGGCGGCCCGGAAGATACCGAACTGGTCATGCTGGACGAGACGATCGAGGTCCAATTGCCGGAATAACGAACGCTCGTTATTCGCGCCGCCTGGCTGAATGTGGCCGCCAAGGGCGAACCCGCTGCCGGCAGTGCAGCGGAGGGCAGTAAAATCAGTTTCATTAACCCGACCTTAATCCAGTTCGTTCTATTCCTGAACCCAGTATGGAATCCGCTTTCTCTCGAAGTTGCGGGAAGCGGGTTTCGCGGTAATCGGCGCGCACAGACGCCGAACCGAAATAAAGGGGCAGACCGATAATCGAGGCGAAACGAAATATCCGCGGGACGTGTCGTCTTGTGGCGTCTGCATTTTGGAGAGACGAAGCATGAAATCCAGTTTTTCGCCAACCATCAAAATGAAACTCTTTCTGATGGGGCTCGTGGCCGTGGTGGCCTTGGCTTTGCTGTCCTTTATTTCCTGGAA
>CBFDDT010000087.1:0-15794 GCA_965603635.1 uncultured bacterium
GCCGGCGGGCTGGAGAGCATGACCAACGCGCCCTACCTGCTGGACCGCGCGCGCGGCGGATATCGCCTTGGACATGGCAAGGTCTATGACCATATGTTTATTGACGGGCTGGAGGACGCCTACGAGCCGGGCAAGCTGATGGGCGCCTATGCCGAAGACACGGCGGAACGCTATCAGTTCACCCGCGAGGCCCAGGATGAATTCGCCATCACCTCGTTGAGGCGGGCGCAAAAGGCGACCGATGATGGCTCCTTCGCCGGCGAAATTGCGGCGGTTACGATCAAGACCCGCAAGGGCGAGGTCACGGTGGAGAGCGACGAACAGCCGCGCAACGCGAACCTGGAGAAGATACCCACGCTGAAACCAGCCTTCCGCGAGGGCGGCACGGTGACGGCGGCCAATTCCAGCTCGATCTCCGACGGGGCGGCGGCGCTGGTGATGATGCGCATGAGCGAGGCCGAAAGGCGCGGCGTCACGCCGCTGGCCATCCTGCGCGGCCATGCGACCCACGCCCAGGCGCCGGCCTGGTTCACCACCGCGCCGATCGATGCTGTGCGCAAGCTGTTGGACCGCGTCGGATGGGACAAAGACGATGTGGGCCTCTATGAGGTCAACGAGGCCTTCGCCGTCGTTACCATGGCGGCAATGCGGGATCTGGATATCCCGCATGACAAGATGAATGTACATGGCGGGGCCTGCGCGCTGGGTCATCCGGTGGGCGCGTCGGGCGCGCGCATCATGGCGACCCTGATGGCGGCCATGGCGAAATACGATGTGGACCGCGGCGTGGCGTCGCTTTGCATCGGCGGTGGCGAGGCCACGGCCGTTGCGCTGGAAAGGGTAAACTAAAAGGAACGGGATTATGGGCGAACTGGTAACAATCCCCGCGCGGCGGGGCAAGGCGGCGCGGGTGCCCAAGGGCGGGACCATCAAGGTGATCAATACCCATGGCACGCAGGTTGTGGACACCTGGGCCTTCAGTCACGACGAGCCTTGGGAATTCATGTCGATGGAGCATATGCGGGTCGCCATGGGCAGTATTTTCCCCAAGGTCGGCGATGCGCTGGTCACCAACCGTCGCCGCCCGATTCTGACATTGCTGGAGGATACCTCGCCCGGCATCCACGACACGCTGATGGCGGCCTGTGACAAATACCGTTATCAGCTATTGGGATGCGCGGGCGATCACGAAAACTGCACCGACAATTTGCATATGGCGCTGGGGGAAATCGCTTTCACGGCCCAGGAAACGCCGTCGCCGTTGAATCTGTGGATGAATATCCCGGTCTATAACGGCGGAGGGCTGGACTATCTGCCGCCGGTTTCGAAGCCGGGGGATTATGTGGTTTTCCGGGTCGAGATGGACGCGGTGATCGCCTTTTCATCCTGTCCGCAGGACCAGGTTCCGGTCAACGGGGTGGACTGCACGCCGGTCGAGGCGCATTTCGAAATTCTTTAGATCGGGGCTGTCGGCGTAAACGGTTAATTTGCAAAGAGATGTTAGAATAAAGCCTTGGAGATGTGGAATTTGCGAATTTTGCGCGAAATGGCGCGGAACTGGCCGCTTCTGGTGGCCGGGGCCGTTATTTTCGGGCTTGCCGGAGCGATGCCGGCGGCGGCCAAGAGCTTGCGCCTGGAACCGGTGGACGAGGCGCCCGGCAATCCGGCATTCGCGGCTTATCGCGCGGTTCTGCTGGAGGCTGTGCGACGCCGCGACGTGGAATTCACGGTCACCCAGGTCGGCCGGGAAATAAGACTTTCCTTCGGTGGCGATTATGGGCGCGACAGTTTCCGCCAGGCCCTGACTGGCGAGGAATACTGGCAGGGCGAGGTTTATTGGCGGGAGTTGCAGACCGTGCTGGAGCTCGGCGGCGTGTTTATGAATGACGGGGCCTTCTGTACGCCTTATTTGGCCTGTATCGACGTGCCGGGCTGTCCGGACTGCGATCCTTTTGCAACGGTGTTTGTTACCAGGGCGGACGCCGTGGCGCGCGCGGAACCGGACCCGGAAGCGCCGGTGGTGGCAAATCTGTCCTGGAATGTTTTGCAGGTGGACTATGAAGCGGCGGGCGCGGAAGGCTGGTATGCGGTAAAGCTGCCGATCGGGCGGACGGTATTTCTGTCGGCCATGGATTCGCGAACCGCCGTGGATTACCGCGCCAGGTTCGAAAAGACCGCCGAGGGATGGCGGATGATGGTGTTTATCGCAGGCGACTGAAGAGAGAGAAATAGAGAATATGCCAACAGTTCTGATTACCGGCGCCAGCCGGGGTATAGGCGGTGAGTTCGCCAGGCAATATGCGGCCGACGGCTGGCGTGTGATCGCCACCTGCCGCGACCCGGGGCAATATGACGGCGAGGGCGAGGTTCATGCGCTGGACGTCACCGATGGCGCCAGCGTGGCCGCGTTGGGGCAGGCCATGGCGGGCGAGGCGATCGATCTGTTGATCAACAATGCGGGCATATACGGCCCGCGCAGCCTGCCTTTCGATGCGCTGGATTACGATGCCTGGGGGGAAGTGCTGCGCACCAACCTGATGGGGCCGATGCGCGTCGCCGCGGCGCTGGCCGGGCCGGTAATGGCGTCGCAACAGAAAAAGATGGTTTTTATTTCCAGTAAAGTCGGGAGTATTGCCGACAATACAAGCGGGGGATCGTATATCTATAGATCCTCAAAGACAGCCTTAAATATGGCTGTCAAAAGTCTTTCGCTTGATCTTTCCGGGAAAGGGGTTATTACTCTGTTGTTGCATCCCGGGTGGGTTCAAACGGATATGGGTGGCACGTCCGCCCCGATCGATACGGTAACGAGCGTTACCGGCATGCGCGCGACTATTGAAGGCGCGGGTGCGGCCGGTAGCGGCCGGTTTTTCAATTACGACGGAAGCGAACTGCCCTGGTAGGCGGTTTTCATTAGTTTAGGAGATTTATAGATGGCCGATCCAATGATCGTGGATGCATTGATGACCCTCGGCGGCGTTGGCGCCACCACCGCCGGGGCGTGGGGATTTCTTGTGGAGCCCAGGATGGTGAAGGAACGCCATGTGCGGTTGGAAAGCGCGCGCTGGCCCGGCCATTGCGGCGACCTGCGTATCGCCGTGCTGGGCGACTTTCAGGTCGGCGCGCCCTGGTTCAAGATCAAGCATCTCGACAAGGTGGTCGCGAAGGTCAACGCGATGGAGCCAGACCTTATCGTGCTGTTGGGCGACTATGTGATCGAGGGCGTGTTGTTCGGCCGTTTCGTCCAGCCGACGGAGATCGCGCGCAGCCTGTCTAAACTGAAGGCCCCCCATGGTGTCTATTCGGTGCTGGGCAATCACGACTGGTGGCATGACGGCGAGGAAATCTGGCGCGAGCTGGAATCGGCCGGTATCCAGGTCCTGGAAAACGAATCCGTGCCGATCGATTTGCCCGAGGGGCGGATCTGGATTGCCGGACTGGCCGACGAGTCCACGCGTGAGCCCTGTATGATTTCCACCTTCGGCCCGATTCCCGAGGACGAACCGGTCATCGCGCTGGCGCACGACCCGGTGACGTTCTTCAATATTCCCGAGCGCGCCGTGGTGACATTCGCCGGTCATACCCATGGCGGACAGTTTAGCCTGCCGCTGGTCGGCACGCCCTACCCGGTTGGCGGCACGCCGCGGCGCATGGCCTATGGCATGATCGAGGAAGATGGCCGGCATATTTACGTGACCTCGGGGTTGGGAACCAGCGGCGTGCCCGCGCGATTGAACATGCCGCCGGAAATCGCCATGATCACTCTGGCGGCGGCGTAGAATTCCGCGTGCGGGACTAAAGGAAGGGATAAAAAATGGCGGAAAAATCTGGAAGGGTCGGTCTTCTGATTGGCTTTCTTTCGAAATTCATTCTTCTGCTGGTGCTGCTGGTCATTGGCGCGGGGGTCTGGGGTGTCATGCAGGAACCAGCGCAACTGCGCTATACGCAAGTGAAAATGCAATCGGTGCGTTGGCCACAGCATTGGCAGCCGATCCGGGTGGTCGTTGTTTCCGATCTGCATGTGGGGTCGCCATATGTCGATCTGGCCAAGCTTGAAACCATCGTCGGGTTGATTAACAAGGCCGAGCCGGACGTGGTTCTGCTGATCGGCAGTTTCATGCCGGGCGATTTTTTCAAAACGCCGATATCGCCGGTGAATTTCGCGCCGGTGCTGGGCAAGATCGTGGCAAAAAACAAAGGCGGGGTTCTGGCGCTGTTCGGCAGGAATGATGCGCTGGACGGCGGCAAGCAACTGTCGAATGCGCTGAAGAAAGCAGGAATCACTGTGCTTTCCAACAGCGTGGTGCAGATAAAACTGGCCCAGAAAAAACGCTTCTGGATCGTCGGATTCGAGGACGACCCGCTTAAGTACCCAAACGTGATGGCGAAACTGCCAAAGGGTGAGCCGGTCTTTGGCATGGTGCATAATCCGGCCCGGTTCCCCGATATTTCGTCGAAAGTAGACCTGGTATTCGCGGGTTACACCCATGGCGGGCTGGTTGTTATCCCTGAATATTCCCTGCCGATACTGCCCACCGGCGTGCCGGACAAATACGCCTACGGACTGGTCAAAGAAAACGAGCACCAGATGTTCGTTACCGCGGGAATCGGCACCGACGAGTATCCCATCCGGCTGAACAACATACCCGAAATTCTGTTGGCCACCATCAGGCCGGGGCAGCAATAGCAAGGCAGCGAGGAACCATGCCTGACCCTATCGACTTCTATTTCGATTTCTCAAGCCCATACGGTTATCTGGCATCCAGGCGCATCGATGCGATTGCCGCCAGGCACGGCCGCACGGTTACCTGGCGGCCACATCTGATCGGCGCCATGTTCGCCACAACCGGTTCGCAACCGCTGGTCAATATCCCCATGAAGGGCGATTACGCGCGGATCGATATGCCGCGGACCGCCCGGCGCTATGGCATCCCCTTCAATCCGCCGGCTAACTTTCCCTTCCTGTCGGTCGCCGCGGCGCGGGCGTTTTACTGGCTTTCCGACAGCGACCCCGTGAAGGCGCATGATCTGGCCGCGGCCCTCTATAACGCGGCCTTCGGCGAGGGGCGCGATATTACGTCAGCCGACAATATCGTTGAAATCGGTGCCGGGCTTGGCGTCGACGGGGATGCCCTTCGCGCGGCGCTTCGCGACCCGGCGGTAAAGGCGCGCCTGAAGGCGGAAGTCGCGGCCGCGGTCGAACGCTGTATCTTCGGCTCACCCTATATCATCGTCGATGGCGAACCCTTCTGGGGCCACGACAAGCTGGACGATATAGATCGCTGGCTGGAAACCGGCGGCTGGTAACCGGCCGATGACCGTACTCAAATCCGCGACAGATACTCGATCCGACGAATTCGCCGCCAACAGCGCCGCCATGCAGGCCGTTGTGGACGATCTGCGCGCCGAGGTCGAGAAGGTCAAGCTGGGTGGTGGCGAGGCCGCGCGGGCCAAGCATACCGGCCGCGGAAAAATGCTTCCGCGTGATCGGGTGCGCGCGCTGCTTGATCCCGGCTCGCCCTTTCTGGAGCTGTCGCAGATGGCGGCCCATGGCATGTACGACGCCGGCATATCGGCGGCCGGCATCATCACCGGCGTCGGGCGCATCGCCGGCATCGAATGCGTGGTGGTCTGCAACGACGCGACGGTCAAGGGCGGTACCTATTATCCGGTGACGGTGAAGAAACATCTGCGCGCTCAGGAAATTGCTCGTCAGAACAATTTGCCCTGCGTCTATCTGGTGGATTCCGGCGGCGCCAACCTGCCGAACCAGGACGAGGTCTTCCCCGACCGCGATCATTTTGGCCGCATCTTCTATAATCAGGCCACCATGTCGGCCGCCGGTATCCCGCAGATCGCCGTCGTCATGGGCTCTTGCACCGCGGGCGGCGCCTATGTGCCGGCGATGTCGGACGAATCGATCATCGTGAAGAACCAGGGCACGATCTTCTTGGCCGGCCCGCCGCTGGTGAAGGCGGCCACCGGTGAAGTGGTAAGCGCCGAGGAACTGGGCGGGGCGGAGGTACATTCGCGAACGTCGGGCGTTACCGACCATATGGCGGAGGACGACGCCCATGCGCTGGCCATCGCGCGGCGCATCGCCGGCCATCTGAATCGCCGCAAGCAGGTGGCCCTGGATTTGGCCGAACCGCGCGAGCCCCTGTACGATGCGAAGGAACTCTACGGCGTCGTGCCCCAGGATTTGCGAAAACCCTACGACGTGCGCGAGGTTATCGCCCGCATCGTCGACGCCAGCGAATTCGACGAGTTCAAGCGGCTCTATGGCGAGACGCTGGTCACCGGCTTTGCCCGCATCCACGGTTATCCCGTCGGCATCGTCGCCAACAATGGCATCCTGTTTTCCGAGTCCGCGCTGAAGGGCGCGCATTTTGTTGAGCTCTGCGCCCAGCGCGGCATACCGCTGGTCTTCCTGCAAAATATCTCCGGCTTCATGGTCGGCCGCAAATACGAGGCCGGCGGCATCGCGCGCGACGGCGCCAAGCTGGTTACCGCGGTGGCCTGCGCCAATGTTCCGAAATTTACCGTCATTATCGGCGGCTCCTTCGGGGCCGGCAATTACGGCATGTGCGGCCGCGCCTATTCGCCCCGTTTTCTGTTCATGTGGCCGAACGCGCGAATTTCGGTGATGGGCGGCGAACAGGCGGCGGGCGTGCTGGCCCAGGTGCGCCGCGATAATCTCGAGGCCGGCGGCAAGACGTGGAGTAAGAAGGCAGAAGCCGAATTCAAGGCGCCGCTGCTGGAACAATACGAACATCAGGGCCACCCTTATTACGCCACGGCGCGGCTGTGGGACGACGGCATAATTGACCCGGCGGATACCCGCATGGTGCTTGGCCTGTCGATCTCCGCCGCCTTGAACGCCCCCATCGAGCCGACGAATTTCGGCGTTTTCAGAATGTGATTTGGAGTAGTGATCTAAGCTATGATTAAAGAAATCGTGACCGTGGAGACGGACGAGCGGGGGGTTGCCACCGTCACCATGAACCGGCCGGAAAAACATAACGCCTTCAACGATACGCTGGTCGCGGAATTGCAGGAAGCTTTCGGACCTCTGGCGCGCAATCCCTTTGTCCGCGCCGTCGTGTTGACCGGCGCCGGCAAGAGCTTTTCGGCCGGCGCCGACCTCAACTGGATGCAGGAGATGGCCAACTATTCGATGGCGGCCAATCTGGAAGACGCCAACCTGCTGGCCAACATGCTTCATACACTGGACAGCATGCCCCAGCCGACCGTCGCCAAAATCAATGGCGGGGCCTTTGGCGGCGCGGTTGGGCTGATCGCCGCCTGCGACATCGCCATCGCCCAGGACGATGCGACCTTCGGCATCACCGAGGTTCGGCTTGGCCTGATCCCCTCGGTCATATCGCCTTATGTGTTGCGCGCGATCGGCCCGCGGCATGCCCGCCGCTTTGCGCTGACCGGCGAACGCTTCGATGCCGCCGAGGCGCTGCGCGTTGGGCTGGTGCATCGGATCGAGCGGGCAAAGACCTTCGAGGCCGCCTTCAACGACACCATCGACCGGCTGGTCGCCGGCGCGCCGGGCGCGCAGGAAGAGGTCAAGGGGCTGTTCCGCGATATCTGGGAACTGGATCGCATCGGCGACGCCGTGCGCGCCGACACCGCCCAGCGCATCGCCAAACGCCGCACCACCGAAGAGGCCAAGGAAGGCATGACCGCCTTCCTGGGCAAACGCAAGCCGAGTTGGCGCGAATAATGATTTTTCGAGCCCGCCCATGATCCGTTCCGTCCTCATCGCCAATCGCGGGGAAATTGCCTGCCGGGTTATCCGCACGGCGGAATGGATGGGCATCCGCACGATCGCGGTTTATTCCGAGGCCGACCGTGACGCGCCGCATGTGCGCCAGGCGGACGAGGGCTGTTTCATCGGCCCGGCGCCGGCCGCCGAAAGTTATCTCAAATTTGAGGCAATTGTTTCGTTAGCGAAAGAAGCTGGCGCCGAGGCCATTCATCCCGGTTACGGTTTCCTGGCGGAGAACGCGGAATTCGCGCAAGCCTGCGCCGACGCCGGTATCATTTTCATCGGCCCTTCGCCCACGGCTATCCGCGCCATGGGCGACAAGGCGGCGGCCAAGGCGATCATGGAGAAGGCCGGCGTGCCGGTGGTTCCCGGCTATCACGGCTGCGACCAGAAGCCGGCAAAACTGCTGGCGGAAGCGGAAAAGATCGGCTGGCCGGTGCTGCTGAAGGCGTCGGCCGGGGGCGGCGGCAAGGGCATGCGCATCGTGCGCGGCAAAAAGGAATTCGCCGACGCCCTGGCCTCGGCCCGCCGCGAATCGAAGGCATCCTTCGGCGACGATCGCATGCTGGTGGAAAAATACATCGAACGCCCGCGCCATATCGAGGTCCAGGTGTTCGGCGACAGCCAAGGCGATGTCGTGCATCTTTACGAGCGCGATTGTTCCGTCCAGCGCCGGCACCAGAAGGTGATCGAGGAAGCGCCGGCCCCCGGTGTCGCGCAAGAATGGCGCGCCCGGATTTGCGAGGCGGCCGTCAAGGCGGCGAAGGCGGTGGACTATTGCGGCGCGGGGACGGTGGAATTCATCGTTGAGTGCGGGAAGAACGGCGCGCCGGGCGGTTTCTGGTTCATGGAGATGAACACAAGGCTGCAGGTCGAGCATCCGGTGACCGAAATGATCACCGGCACCGACCTGGTCGAATGGCAGTTCCGCGTGGCGTCCGGCGAACCGCTGCCGCTGGCGCAGGATGATATCACGGCGGCTGGCCATGCGGTCGAGGCCCGGCTCTACGCCGAAGACCCGGCGCGGGGTTTCCTGCCCGCACCCGGCGTCGTGAGCTATTTCGACGAGCCCTGGGGCGCCGACCTGCGCGTGGATGCCGGGATTGACGGCGGCGCCGCCGTTATCCCGCCCGACTACGACCCGATGATCGCCAAGGTAATCTGCCGGGGCGATACCCGCGCGGATGCCGTAAGCGGTCTGCGCAAGGCGCTGGGCGAAATCAAACTGGTGGGGGTTGCGACCAACGCCGCCTTTCTGGCGCGCGCGCTCGACCATCCCGAATTCCGGGCCGGCTCGGTCGATACCGGCTTTATCGAACGTAATCTTGACGCGCTGCTACCGCGGCCCGCAGTCGCGCCCGACCGGGTGTTGGCGATGGCCTGTCTGGCGCTGCTGTTCCAGCGATGCGAACAGGTATCGATGACGGCGGAGGGTTCCGCCGATCCCTGGTCGCCCTGGGCGCGGGCCGATGGATGGCGCTTGAACGATACCGGCCATGCGGTCCTGCGTTTCATCGAGGATGGGCGCGAGATCGATGTCGCCTGCCATTTCGTGGGCGAGGGCTATCGCCTGGAATTGCCGGGGGGGGCCGTGCAGGCCGCGGTTCATGCGCCCTGGCCCGATATCATTGGTGACAGCCCGGTGCTGATCGGCGGCGAAATCCACGTTGAACTGGACGGCGTTCGTCTCGCCCCCACCGTGGTGCGCGACGGCGACATGCTGGACGTCTTTCATGGGGGCGGTCACTGGCGCCTCGGCATATATGACCCGTTGACCGCGGCCGAGGCCCATCAGGGCGCGTCGGGCGGCTTGACCGCCCCGATGCCCGGCAAGGTGACGGCGCTGCATGTGAAGGCGGGGGCCACGGTCAAGGCCGGCCAGCCGCTGATCGTGGTCGAGGCCATGAAGATGGAACACACGATACAGGCCCCGGCCGACGGCAAGGTGGCCGAAGTGCGCTTCAAGCCCGGCGACCAGGTCGCCGAAGGCGAGGTGTTGATCGTGGTGGAGGAAGCGGGCGGGCCATAGCTGCCCGAGGGTTTTTTCTGCCGCTTTCTTTATTTCCGCGGCGGCCAGTGTGGCGGGGCCAGCTCTCCGAGAGCGATGCGCCGGTTATAGTGCGGGAGGGAGGCCCCGTAACAGAATGACTGGGTGGTCATTCCTGATTGAAAATCACCGGCTTGCTTCTTTTTCAGCGCGGTTTTGATCTGCCTCAAGGCGCCATCCCCAACAAAGTATTAATCGAAACTATACTTTCGAGCTGGTCCGGCGCTTGCGGCCGGCCATTTCCCTCTTGGCCGCGTAAGTTCCGTCAACTGACCATATCTCCGGGGAATAGGAATCCTTTTGACCGCCATGAATCACCCAAACGCAAGACCTGTCGTTGTGATCGCCCTGTCAATCTTGCTTGCGCAAGCCGGATCGGCGTATTCGCAGCAGTCTGACGATGTAGTCGCGACGGCTGACACGGCAAGCCAGACAACCGAAATCGGGGTCAGCGTCAGCGAAATTTACGACGACAATATCTTCGCCACCCGGAACGACAAGGAAGCCGATTTCATTACGCTCATATCGCCGTTCCTGACCGCCGAAACCCGCGGCGAGGGCGCCAGTTTTCGCCTCGATGCCGGGGCATCGATCGGGTGGTACGAATCGAACGAAACAGAGGATTACCAGGACTACTGGGGTGGCATTGAGATCCGTTCCAACGTGGGATCCGCGGCGGAAATCTTCGGTGGTGGGCGGATCAGCAGGCTGCATGAAGACCGCTCCTCGCCGGACGATTTTCTGGGACCGGAGCCGACGGAGTACGATGCCAGCGAGGCATTTCTCGGCGTGCAGACCGGCGCCGGCCCCGCGACAGTGCGCCTGGGAGGAACATATGAACGGCTGGATTTTCGCGATGATGCGCCGTCCCTTACAGCCGCCAATCACGACGACCGCGACCGAGAGCTCTGGTCCGTGGGCGCACGCATTGGATACGCGCTGTCGCCGGATCGCCGGCTGTTCGTTCAGGGTGCGTCGGACAGCCGCCGCTATGACGAATATCTGGACGACAACCTCCAGAACCGGGACTCCGAGGGATACAACGCCGCGGTCGGCCTCGAGTTCCGTTCCGGCCTGACGCTCAGTGGCGAGATATTAGCCGGCTATATCGAGCAGGATTACGACGACCCGGCACTGAATGACGTCCAGACTTTCGATCTCGGCGCCCAGATTCGCTGGCAGACTGCGCCATCGACGGTCGTGGTGGGTTCCCTGGACCGAACCCTTGAAGAGACGACGGTGAAGGACGCCTCCAGCTATCTCTATACCTCCGTCGGAGGGCAGATCAGCCACAGGGTCCGCAGGGGGGTAGTCGTCGGCGCCGATGCGGCAGTATCGCGCCGGGACTATCAGGGGCTGAACCGATACGATGATGTTATCGAGTCAGGGCTTGGCGTGAACTGGTATTTCCGACCGCGGCTGTTCCTGGGTGTCGACTATCGCTATACCGACCAGAATTCAAACTGGGCGGAAAACGACTACGACGAGAACCGGGTGTTCCTCAGGCTCGGCGCGCGCAGCCAGCCGGCATTCGGCGACGAGGCTGAAAGCCAAAGCACTTCTGAGCCCGATAACGCCGGCCCGGATGGCCTCTATGTCGGCGTGCAGGGAATCCATAGCGACATGGTAACCGAACTGGCGGGGCCGCGCGGCGCCGGGGGTACGCTGGAAACCGACGTGGGCGACCAGGGTTTCGCGGGCGGCCTGTTCGCCGGTTACAGCCACCGGCTGGACTCCTGGTATCTCGGTGCGGAACTGTCAGCCGAAATGGCCGGTATGAAGTACGGCCACGCGAACGCGCCGGACGGCCGGATATTCTCTGTCGAACGCGGGCCGTCCTACGCGCTGGAAGGTCAGGTCGGTGCCGCGCTGCAAAGCGGCGCCGTCGTCTACGGGCTTGCCGGCGTGGTCATGTCGGAGTTCGAAACGGATTATCAGCGCGACGTCGTTTCGGTTCATGAGGAAGATTGGCGAACCGGTCTTCGCGCCGGGATGGGCGTGGAGTTTCCGGTCTCCGGCAACCTCTTCGGTCGCGCTTCATACGCCTATACCAGTTACGGCGACTACGACATCAATGTTGGCGGCGATGTCGACAATTTCGCCAACGAAGAGGGGGCCTTCCGGCTCGGCCTGGGCTATCGTTTCGGCGAACCCGCCAAGCCTGCCGATAAGGCGGTAGGTCACGATTTCACAGGCCCCTACGGCGGGTTGCATGTCGGGTTCGGCGGCCTCTATACGGACAACGCGGGTGCGCGCGAGGGCGGGAAATTTCTTACCGTAGAGCGCGCCGACCATGGCGGCATCGCGGGGGCGTTTGGCGGCGCCGGGATTGCACTGGGACCGGTCTATCTGGGCGGGGAACTGGAAGCGGAGTTTTCCGACCTGAACTGGAACGTCGAGCGCGAACCGACCGGTCGGATCTATTCGCTCGAGCGAGACCAGAGTTATGCGGTGGCCTTGCGGCTGGGGTTCCTCCTGAATGATGCCGCGATGATTTATGGAAAGGCCGGCACTGTCAGGAGCCGGTTCACGACCGACTACGAACGGGGTGCCAATCACGTGGTCCAGGAAGACTGGCTGACCGGCCAGCGGTTCGGGGGCGGCGTCGAACTGCCAGTCTCCGAGCATGGTTTCCTGCGCCTGGACTACAGCTACACCGAATATGACGAATACAGCGTTGATTACGTCACCGGCGTCGACAGCTTCGATAACAGCGAAGCGGTCGTCCGCTTGGGATTCGGGCTGCGCTATTGACCAGTACGCCGTTAGGTCATGCGAGAATACTAGAGTATTAGAAAAAATTGATACAAATCAACGACATTATCAGTGTAATTTGATACGGTTTGCGGAGTTCGTAAATTACCTGGTCCTTGCGATGGTAACCCTATGAAATATCATCGAAACCCATGTATACCAGTTTTGCTCGGCACGGTCTGCGGGCTTGCCGTCCTCATCGGTTCGGGCGTTGCTCATGCGCAGCACAGTGACGGCGGTGGCGGTGGCGGTGGCCACCATGAGGACGAAACCCATGAATCGGACCCCGGGCATCTGCTGCACGATCCCGTCCATGGCGGGGGAAGCGGGCGCGGTCACGGAAGCGGCGGCGGGGGCCACGGCGGCGGTCGCGGCGCCGGCCACGCCGATATCGAGGACACGATTTTCCGCTGGGGCGGTGAAGGCTACCGCGGAGGCCGGATCGAAGATCGAATCTTCAGGCAGGAACAGCGGCCGGTCTGGGCCGGCGGCGCCGTGCCCGAGGATCTGGAACTCGGCCGGCTCAATGTGGCCCGCGCTCCGGCGGGCACGCGCGAACATGCGCTGCAGGAAATCTATGCAAACAATCTCGACAAGGACGGCGATGGTGTCATCGATGCCGATGCCGATCTGGATGTGGTCGATTCGCCCGTGGCCAACCTGGCGCTCTACGAACAGGCGCTCAAGGAGGGTGGCTGGACTTTGGAACAGGCGGCCCTCTTCCTCGGACGCGCCTCAGACAAGACGATCCCGATTTCCACGGAGACGGTAGAGGCGGTCAATTTGATACTTGGAATCTCCGCCGATGCGGCCGGGACTGCGGGTTTCGCCTATGACCGTAGTGCAACCTATCCGCCTGATCTTTTGGATGCCGTATTTGCCGGTCTGGGCTATGTAGGCGCCGGTATGGATGCCTTTGCCCAAGCCGCCGACGATGAACGCGCAGTTAACCTTTATCTGCACGACCACCCGCAAACCATGCCGGGCTCGTGACAGCGAGACAATAACGAGTAACCGGGTCTGCAAGAAAACCAGGGCTCGACGCAGGGGCAACGCGACTGGATAGCGGATTGAATATTGGAGCTTTAACTCAAGACCAAAGGAGTAAGGCCATGACACGACATGTATCTCACCAAACCACGCGGCCGCGGTCGCTTTTGTTGGCCGGGGCCGCGGCGATAATCATGGCCTTCGGTGCCGCTACGCTGGCCGATACTACGGCTTGGGCGGCCCAGGGCGAGACCAGCAAGGGCGCCATGCCGCGCAAACAGGGTAATGCCGGCGGTGGTAGCGGGCAGATGCGCCAGGGCGCCGGTTCGACCCTTGAGCAGCGCATCCTGCGTGGCAGCTACAGCACGGAAGCCGATGACGACTCCGACCGGCCGGACTGGGCCGGAAGTGGAGGCGACAAGGACCAGACACCCGGCGGCGGCAATAAGGGTGGCGACAGCATGAAGGGCGACCTTTATGGCGATCTCTATGTCATCCTGCGCGACGTTTATGGCGTGCCGATCCTGACCGGTGCGGACTATGTGCAGCCGATCGCCTTCACGATGGATGCGGCCGGCAATCTCGTGCCGGTCCTGGACGCCAATGGCGACTATGTACTGATGCCGCTCGACGCGGAAGGCGAAATCGACCCGACGCAGATTCCGGAAGGCGAGAACTGGGTTGCCGCCGAGGTGGAATTCAGCCGCCTCAGCATCGCCCGTTCACCGGACAAGGTGCTCGACCGGGCGCTGGACGAGGCTTTATTGGCGCTTACCGAAGCCGACAGCGTCACGCTGGATCCGTCTGGCCGTGTCATCGTGGTGATCGACGGCGTCGAGCAGACATTCGACTCGCCGCTGATTAACTTCGCTCTGTACGAACAGCTGGTGACCTACGGCAACCTGATCCTGCGCGATGATGAGGGCAACCCGATCCTCGTTGACGGTAACGTTGTACCGTTGCTGCCCACTTCGATTCTTCCCGACTCCGGCGACGCGTTGTCGCAGGCCGACCTGGATCTCGCTGCCACGCTGTTTGCCGCGGCGGCGGACAAGTACGGTGTCGTTAACGTCGATATGGTGGTCTATATGAACAGCATCCTCGGCATCGACGGCACATTGCCCGGCGATTACGTGGATTATTCGACCTTCACTTACGATCGTGCCGGCGCATATGCTGGCGTGACGGCCGAAGTGCTGGTGCAGCAGCCGGACGGCAGCTACATCGTGCAGGAGGTCAGCATCCTTGACGCCGTGTTCGGTGGGGCTGACGGCGTATTTAACGCCGCCGACGATAATCTGGCGGCCTCGAACGCCGACGGCTTCACGGCCGCAACGGACGATGCGTTGCAGGTCATCGAGTTCATCCATGAATTTGCGCCGCCGGAGGTGGCAACTACCGAATCGACGGGCTGACACGCAGGCTCGACTAGAGCAGCCAGAAGGGTGGACGCCGGCTTGCGTCCGCCCTTCCTTTATGGGGCTGGCGGCGGAGGGTGAGCGTCGGTGGATATCCCACCGCGCCCTCGGTACGGGACTCAGTCGCCGAGGTCGGTGTGGTCCTCGCGCGGCCGCTCAGCCATCGTGAACAGCCGCGTCGTCCCCGGAGCCCTATCTAACTGTGCCGCATCCATTTGACTCAGCGCAAGGCAATCTACGTGGCAATCTGCTAAGGAACACGCGGAAACGCCGGACAGATATGCCGCAAGGAGTCGAGCATGGTGGACAGAAACCGAGTCAGACTGCTAACGGGCGCTGTAGCCGCCGTGCTTCTCCCGGGACTCTCGGGTTGCGCGGGACCGTACTGGGAGGCGCCACCGCCGTATGGTCATCCGCCCCACTACTACGATTACTACTACTACCCGCATGTTTATGTGTATTTTCACATCTACACGGGCTGGTACTATTATTGGTACGACGGAATCTGGTGGCGGGTTCGCAAGCTTCCGCCACATATCCATCTGCATCCCCAATACCGCGTGCTGCTGCACGTCCGGGACGAATATCCCTACCTCCGCCATGACGAGCACCGCCGAAAATTCCCACCGCCGCCGTCGGGCCCCCCCCGCGATGTCGCGCCCCCGGCGCCCGTGCCGCCGCACGAGGGCCTGCCGCGGCCCGCACCCGAGCGCCCAGAGCCGCCCCGAATCCGCCCCGACCCGAAGAGCGATCGCGACGAAAGGGAGTACAACCTCCGGCGTTATGAGGAGTACAAGAAAAAACC
>CBFDDT010000088.1:0-15727 GCA_965603635.1 uncultured bacterium
ATCACCGCGCCATGGGCGAAACCGTGATGCTGGGTGAGATCCGGGCGCAGTTTGATCCGCAGTTCCGCGAACCCGCTGTCGCAACGTGTGACTTCGGGCTCAAGGTGCCGGGCGAAGGGGGTCTTGGCCAGCAGCGACTGGATGTTATGGAGCGTCAGGCCATCCTTGAAATCAGCGATCGACATAATGGTTCTTTCAGAAGGTGAGGGGTCGGAGCGACCTCGTCCTTCGAGACGCAGCTTCGCCGCTCCTCAGGATGAGGGCTCGTGGAATTTTTTGTTTCCTCATCCTGAGGAGGTTGCGCAAGCAGCCGTCTCGAAGGACGAGGTCGCTCGGTATCGCGGGTCACGCCAATACGCCCTCGCCCCAGACTTCCAACTCGCCGTCCAGCCATAGCTGGCGGGTGCGGCGGCGCTGGACCTTGCCGCTGGAGGTCTTGGGGAGCGATCCCGTGCGGATGAAGGTGACGCGGTGGGCCATCAGTTCATGTTCGGCGACGATTGCCGCGCGGACCAGGCCCTCCAGCTCGCCGTAATCGGCGCGGTTGCGCCAGACGCGCTCTACCTCCTGCACGATCACCAGCTTCTCGCCGACGGTGAAGGCCGCGGCGTGGTTGGGGCGCAGCGCCGGGTGGCAAGCGGCGGCGGTGGCCTCGATATCCTGCGGGTAACGGTTCTGGCCGCGCACGATGATGACGTCTTTCAGCCGCCCGGCGATGAACAGTTCGCCATCCTGCATGAAGCCCAGGTCGCCGGTGCGCAGGAACGGCCCCTCGCCGCCGCCGGCAAGGCGCGACTGGAAGGTCTCGCGCGTTGCCGCCGGATTGTTCCAGTAGCCCTGGGCGATATGCGGGCCGGCGGCCCAGATTTCGCCGACCCCGCCCGGCGCGCATTCCATGCGGGTTTGCGAGTCTACGATGGCGAGACGCTCGCCCGGCAATTCTCCGCCGCAGCCCACCGCATCCTGCGGCTCCGCAATCGCGGGGATGGCCTGGCCGGCCCGCAGGGCGGCGCGGCTGACCGCACGGATTACCGGCACCGCATCCCGCCGGCCGCCGGACAGCAGCAAGGTTCCCTCCGCCATGCCGTAGCAGGGATAGAGCGCGCGGGCGTCCAGGCCATGGGGCGCGAAAGTTTCCGTGAAGGCGCGAAGCGTGTCGGCGCGCACCGGCTCGGCCCCGTTGAAGGCCAGCTTCCAGCATGACAGATCCACGCCCTCCATCGCGTCCGCCCGGTGGCGCGCGGTGCAGAGATCGAAGGCGAAATTCGGCGCGCCGGCGACCTCGGCCCGGTAGCTGGAAATCGCCCGCAGCCAGTTGAGCGGCCTCTGCATGAAGCCGTTGGGAGCCATCAACACGCAAAGACTGCCCACATAAAGCGTCTGCAGCACATTCAGGATCAGCCCCATGTCGTGATAGAGCGGGACCCACGAAACATAAGTGGAGTTCCGCGTGTTACCGAGGGCGCGCTGTATCATCTCCAGATTGGCGATCAGGTTGCCGTGGCCGACCATCACCCCCTTGGGCAGCGAGGTGGAGCCCGAGGTATATTGCAGGAAGACCACGTCTTCGGGCCGCGCGTCATGCGGGGGCGCGTTACCGGTGGGCGCATCCGGCCGGTCCGCTGCCATCCAGCCCATCGCATCCCAGGCCGGACTGCCGGCAAATTCCCCCCGCACCTCGCCCAGCAGCGCGGACGTGGTCAGCGCCAGCGCCGGGCGGCAATCCTCGACGATGGAGCGGGTGGAATGACGCAGCCGGTTACGCTTCGGCGAGACCACCGGCACCGGGATGACCCCGGCATAGAGGCAGCCGAACCAGGCGGCGATGAAATCCAGCCCCTGCGGGAAGATCAACAGCGCCCGGTCGCCGGGGCGCGTATGGGCGCGGATGGGTTCAGCGAGCGCACGGGCCAGGCGGTCCAGTTCCGCGAAATTCAGCCGATATTCCTCGTCGCCGCGTTCATTGACGAAGGCGTAGGCCGGGTCGTCGGGCTGGGTTTCCGCGCGGTGGCGCAGGAGGTCGTTCATCGAGCGGATCATGGCGCCGCTGCCTCGGCCAGACGCGATACCGCTTCGCCGGCGATAACGGCCTGTTCGGTGGTCGGGAAAAAATGCCCGCCTGGCAGTTCGGTCAGCGTGAAACCGGCCGTGGTCTGCGCCGCCCAGGCCCGCCATTCCGCGCCCGACACCAGCGGATCGTCGCGGCCGGGGAAGCATTGGATCGGGCAGTCGAGCGGGGGCTCGTCGGCATATTCGTACAGGTCGGAGATATTGAGATCGGCGCGGATCGTCGGAAACAGGCGGTCGCGCCAGTGCGGACGATCGAGAATCGCCTTGGGCGTCGCCCCCATCAGCCGCAGGTAATCGGCAAATTCCGCGTCCGGCCCAAGGCCATGCGCCTTGTGCGACAGGGGCAATTGCGGCGCGCGGCGGCCGGAAACGATCAGCGCGCGGGGCATCGGCAATCGGCACCGGCGCATTTCGCGCAACAGGTCGAAGGCGACAATGGCGCCCAGGCTGTGGCCATACAACAGGAAAGGCAGGCCGGTCAGCGGTTCGATATGGGGCAGCAGCGTGGCGATCAGGTCGCCGATATCCGTGACGGGCGCTTCCGCCTGGCGCTCCTCGCGGCCGGGCAACTGGATGGCTGCGAGTTCGATCCCAGCGGGCAACAGCTTGCGCCAGCCGTTGAAGGACGAGGCGCCGCCGCCGGCATGGGGAAAGCAGAACAGGCGCGCCCGGTGTGTGGCGGTGCTCACGCCGCGTTTCACCCAGGCGCCGCCCGGCGCGATTTGCGTTCCGCCGTCCATCGCCTAGCGGAACCGCAACGGCAGTTGCTTCATCCCGCGCAGGATTACCGCGCCGTCCTGCCATGCCACATCGTCCGTGACCAGTTCGAGGCGGATATCGCCGCCGAACAGCATCTCGAAGGCGATTGTCGCCTCCAGATTGGCCAGCCCGCCACCGAGGCAGGCCCGCATGCCGTAACCAAAACCGACATGCGCTTGCAGGTCACCGCGGGTTATCAGGAAACGGTCCGGGTCGGCGAACACCGCCTCGTCGCGATTGGCGGAAGCAAGCAGCAGCAGCACCTGTTCGCCCTCGCGGATTTCCACGCCGCCGATCTCGGCATCGGCGATGGCAACGCGCTTGGTCTGCTGCAACGGCGGCTCGAAACGCAGTACCTCCTCGGTCGCATTGGCGGCGAGCGCGGGATCGGCGCGCGGCAGCGCCGCCTGGTCCGGATAGCGCAACAGGCAAAGGATACCGTTGCCGATAAGATGTTTGGTGGTCTCATGGCCGGCCACGAAGGACATCAGGCAGGTCAGCGCGACCTCCTGCTCACTGAGCCGGTCGTCCCGGTCGCGGTTGGTCAGCAGGATGCTGATAATGTCATCGCCGGGGCGGCGCTTGCGTTCCTCGACCACGCCGGCCAGATAGGCCAGCGCCTCGCGCACCACCGCCTCGGCACGGGCGAAATCGGCGGGCGCCATCAGGGTCGGGTCCAGCAGCATACGGGCCTCGGCGGCCCAGTCGCGCATGGCCGGGCCCATTTCGCGGGGCAGCCCCATGCGGTGGCACATCAGATACATCGGCAGGCGGTCGGCGAAATCCTCCAGCGCCTCCATGCCGCCGTCTGCCAGGGGCTGGGCCAACAGTTCATGGGCAATCGCCTCTATTGCCGGGCGTTCGGCGGCGATGGCGCCTGCGTCGAAGATATTGTTCACCAGCCGGCGCAGCCGCGCATGGTCGGGATTCTCGGTGAAGACGATGGCCTTGGCGATGAAGCTTTCAATGCCGTCATAATCACCGGCGGCCGCGCGTTCCAGCCCGCCGCCCCGGCGTTTTACCAGCGCGGGGATGCGCGACGAGCTGAACTGGCGGCCGCGCAACACGGCAAGCACGTCGGCATGGCGGCTAACCAGCCAGGAGCCGAAGACCCGCTTGACCGGTTCGCGGACGCGCAGGGCCGCGTAGACGGGATAGGGGTCGCGCCGGAATTCCGGGTTGAACGGGTTGAAGCGGACCCGGTCTGGGATGGCCGAAGCCACCCCTTTCCGGACCTTCACGGTGTCGGGCAGGGCCATCGGTTTCAGGCCAGCCGGAAGGCGGAGTCGTTTTCGAACGACCCGTCGACCGACCAGTTATTACGGATCGGCCTGAGCGAGAAACGCAGCAGCCCGATCTTGCCCATGCGGAAACCCACGGAACCCAGCTTGAAGAAATGCTCGAAGCGCTGGACTTCCTCCTCGCCGACCATCCCGACGGCCTCGTCACGGCGCGCCCGCAGATTCTTCAGCCATTCGTCATAGCTGCGAGCGTAGTGGAAGCGGTCGTTGCGGACGGCGACGACCTCGAACAGCCCGTCCACCGCCTCGATAATCTCGTTGAGGTAAGGCAAGTCCGTTTCCGGATAGATTTCCGTCGTCATGAACTCCGACGCGTCCTCGCGCCGCATATTGCCAAACGCGATGGTCTGTAGCGACAGCCCGCCATTGGGGTTGAGCCAGCGGTGGCAGCGCTCGAAGAAATCGCGATAGACCTGCTGGTTCTGCTCGCGCGTATCGCCGTCCTTGGCGAAATGCTCGAAGGCGCCGATGGAGACGATTGAGTCGTACTTCCCTTTCGGCTCGTGCACGGCCCAGTTCTCGGTCCGCACTTCGGTGTTCTTCAGGCCGAGCGAATTCAGGTAGTCGGTTTGTGCGTCCGACAGCGTCAGCCCGACCACATTATTGACCCGGGGCTGTTCGGAAATCATCCGCAACAGCGTGCCCCAGCCGCAGCCCACCTCCAGCACAGATTCAGCGCGTTCCACATGGGCGCTGTCCATATGCCAGCGGAACTTGCGCTCCTGGGCGGCCTCCAGCGTGTCGTCGGGGCCGGTGTACAGGGCCGCGGAATAGGCGAAGGCCGGGCCCAGCATCAGGCCCCAATAGTCGTTGCCGATGTCGTAGTGATGAAGGATGCCCTCTTTCGAACCGCCGTACTTAGGGTCGGTTGCGGGGCTGTGTTCGAGAACCGCGCTCATGCCGCAACCTCCCCGGCGCCGGATTTGGCGGCCAGATGATCGGCCAGCGCCGCGATGGTGGTGTATTCGAACAGCAACGAGGGCGAGACCTCGCCGCCGAGATGTTCCTCCAGCTCCAGGATCATCGCCACCGCCATGGCGGAATCGAGACCGAAGCGGTCGAACTCGGTAGTGGCGTCGATCTTTTCGATCGGCGTATCCAAGAGATTGGCCACGTAGTGGCGGCACCAGTCGGCGATGCCGTCGTTTGTCGGGTTGAAGTTCTGTTGTGTCGTCATGGTCTTGCTCCCTGAGGTTATGAAGATCGTTACGAGCCGTTCAGGCCTCCTGGCCGCCACCATGGCGGGCTTCCAGTTTCGCCGCGCGGGCGGTGATTTGATCGCGGCCGGGCACGCGGACGTCCCAGGCCAGGCCGAACAGCGCCAGCAGCCGGATGAACCAGTAGCCGAGATCGATGCTGAACCATCGCAGCGCGAAGGAGGCGGAATTGGGGAAGGCGTGGTGGTTGTTGTGCCAGCCCTCGCCCCAGGCAAGCACGCCCAGGATCACGTTATTGCGGCTGTTCTCTTCCAGCTTGAAGCGCCGGGTGCCGAAGGTGTGCAGGATGGAATTCAAGGCGGACATGGCCTGCTCGACCACGAACATCCGCACCGCGCCGCCCCACAGGAACCCGGTCAACGCGCCCCACCAGCTCATGCTCACCAGTCCGCCGATCACGGTGGGGATGGCGAGGCCCAACAGCACCCAGCTGTAATAATGCCGGCTGGCCCAGACCAGCCATTTGTCGCGCAGCAGGTCGGGGGCGTAATGGGCCACGTTGGGATATTCGTGGCGCAACATCCAGGTGTAATGGGCGTGGATGAAGCCGCGAACACGGTTGACTGGGCCGACTCCATGCAGGTTCGGGGAATGCATGTCGCCCGGTTTGTCGGCGACCTCGTGATGGCGGCGATGCATGGCCGCCCAGGAGATCATGCTGCCGCGCCCCGACATCGAACCCATGATCGTCAGCAGCACGCGGACCGCCGTGCCGGTCTGAAACGCCTGGTGGGCGAACAGCCGGTGATAGCCCGCCGTAATGCCCAGCCCGGTCGCCAGCCAAAGCGCCCCGAAAAGCGACAGCTCCATGGCGCCGATCGGCCGGTAAAAAGCCAGCGCGACGGCCGCGGCCACGCCGATCAGCGGCAGCAGGTCAAACAACAGGAAATGCCGCCGCTGCATGCGGTGGATATATTCGCTGTCCACCGCGAGCCGGCGGAACTTGCCGTTGGGCAGTTGGTGATACTGGTTGGCCTTGTCGAGTACGACTTCCATCGGTTTCTTGCCTCTCTGTTTGCGTTTGATCTGCCTGCGGCTCAGGCTTCCACCCGTTCGGTTTCCGACCGGTTCACCGGCTGCTTATCCGGCAGCACCCGGTCTCGGATCAGCGCGGCCAGAACCCTGCGCTCACCCTCGAAAGCCGTGCGGCCATGGACCGCGAGAACATTGTCCAGCAGCAGCAGATCGCCCGCCTTCCAGTGCACGCGAACCTCGGCGTCGACGAAGACGTCGAACAGATACTCCGCGTGCTCCGCCGATACCTGCTCGCCGTTCCCATGGAAGACGTGATCGACCAGTTCGGGGTTTTCGGCATACGCCCAGGACAGGCGGCGCCACTGTTCGCGGCGGCCGTCGCGGCTGGACCAGCGCAGGGATGCTTCCGGCGCGAAGATATGGGCCTGATTGAACCAGACGGTCTCGCCGGTGCGGGGATGGGTTTTCGTGGCGGGCAGGATTTCCTGCCAGAGCTGCACCGAACCATCCTCCAACCAGGTAATGTCCCAGCCCTTCGCCCGTGCGATACGCTTTACCTCATCCTTGTCGGGAGTATCGAATACCTCCGTCCAGGGCTTGGGAACACCCGGGCGCTCGCCGACGCTGTTGGGGCCGGGCAACGTTCGGCGCAGACGCACGCCACCCTTTTCCTCGAAGCAGGCGCGGATGGCGGGGTCGATCCGCCGGGTGATTTCCCGCGCGTCGGCCACCGTGGTCGCGCCGCCCTTCCCGGCCGGGGTTTCGCAAAAGAAGGCGACCCGGTCAGGCGGGTTAGCGGTGTAGGACATTTCCTGGTGCATGGGGATGGTGTAGTCGCCGGGCAGGTCGGTCGCCGTGACGATCTGGCCATGCACCGCGTGGCGTGGCGAGGTGCCGCCGACATAATCCATCAGGCGAGGCGCGAGCACCCCCAGCGCGGCCTCAAAGGCGGTGGCGGAATTCAGCGCGGTCAGCCCGCGAATATGCAACGCACCGTCGCGGTCGAGCAGTTCTTCAATAGCCTCGCGGTGGTCGGCCAGCCATGCGCAGGTGTCGGCCAGGGAGGCGTCGCCGCCGGCGACCTGCCAATAGGCGGGATAGGCCTCGGCACCGGTTCTTGCTTGTTCAAGCCTGATCATGTCGTCTTGCCTCCCTTCAGAACGGTTTCGCCGGGAGCTTCGCCTGGGATTTCGCCTTCCGGGGCGGCGGGCATGCACCAGTCGCCGGTCGCCAGCGCGAGAAAATAGATTGGCCCGACCAGAGCCTGAATTGCATTCTTGGTGAAGTTCGGCGCCTTCTTTTCCCAGACGAGATGGCCGGCCATCTGGATCGCCCAGCCGAAGACGCCGATGGCGATAACCGCCCAACCTGGCGTTACCCAGCCCAGCGCAAGCATTCCGGCAAAGGAAAGGGTCAGGAGAACCCCCAGCTTCACATCCATGGCCAGGTACCAGACCGCGCAAAAAACGACGAATACCTGCCCCAGTGTCATCGGCCAGGCGGATAAGACGGGAATTCGTCCCAATACAACCCAATCGAGCATCGCCATGGCGTTGAAGAAAATCATAGGCACGGCGATCTTGTGAATCATGATATTCACGGGATGGCGATGATATTCAGTATATTCGACGAACAGTTCTTGCAGGGCCAGCTTCATATCCACACCTCCTTTCCATTGATTTAACGTTGATTGTTGGCAAAAGTGGATGGACTAAAAGCAAGCATCCGTTTTTTCGCCAAACGCCGTTCAGTTTCGCAACTCCATTTTTAAAATACTCTTTTTACGAGCAATAAAAGTATATACATCCTCATAACGTGTATATCGGGAAAGCCGGATATGCAAGCAAAAGTGATTTTTATTTATATAATTCAACTATAGCGGGAATCGCAAATTTCACGACGAAGGGGCTTTTAGTTGAATTAACCATAATTTCGTCCCGCGACACTGCGCCGCGCGGCGCCAATGTGACGGCCACCGGATATTTTGTTAAAATGCACTGGTATTTCCTGGTGCAGGTTGGCGGTATAGGGCGGAAGCGGGAAACGTCTCGCCAGGGGGTAATGGAGAGATAGATGGGACAAAAACCGCAACGGGATTTGTTGCGCACAGGCATTTTGGCTGCGTTGCTGACGGTGCTGGTGTTCATTGTCGATTTGCAAATCCCGCTGGGCGTGGCCGGGGGAGTTCCCTATGTCGCCGTGGTCTTGCTGGGCTGGTGGTTCCCCCGCAGGCGCCATATTTTTTACCTCGCCGTCGTCGGCTCGGCGCTGACCATCGCCGGATATTATTTTTCGCCAGAGGGCGGCATTCCCTGGATGGTCGTCACCAACCGGTTTCTGGCGCTTTTTGCTATCTGGGTTACCGCGGGACTTCTTAATCTGGCCAAGGCCGCCACGGAGCAGGTTAACCGGGCCTATGACAATCTGGAAGAGCGCGTCGAGAAAAGAACCCGGCAACTCGCGAACGAAGTGAAAGAACATCGGAGGGCCGAGGCGGCGCTTCGGGAAAGCGAGACGCGCCTTTCCGAGGCGCAACGGATCGCCAAGCTGGGCAACTGGACCTGGAACATCGAAAGCGATGAGGAATGGTGGTCGGCGGAAATCTACCGGATTTTCGGATTAAAACCGCACCAATTCGAGATTACCTATGAGGCTTTTCTCGACCGCGTTCACCCCGATGACCGGCAAGGCGTAAAGGACGCGGTGACCCGGGCACGGGAAAAAGGTGCGGCCTACAGCATCGATTTCCGGATCGTCCTCGCCGACGGGACGGTAAAGACCGTCCACGAGCAGGCCGAATTAACCCACGATAAGGCCAGTCAGGCGAATTCGATGATCGGCACCTTACAAGACATTACCCAGCACAAGGAATCGGAGGCCAGGGCGCAAAGCCTGATCACGGCCATCGAAAACCTGTCGGAATGCGTGGCGCTGTACGATTCCGACGATCGTCTTGTTTTCTGCAACGCGCCATACCGCGAACTCAATCACGCCGTCCCCGGGACCATGGAACCAGGGGTTCCATTCATGGATCACCTAAGGGCGATCCTGGCCAAGGATCTTGTTCCGAACGCCGTCGGGCGCGAGGAGGCATGGTTGGAGGAACGGATGGAACGTCACCGTAACCCGAAAGGCCCGACCGAAATTTCGCGGCAGGACGACCGGTGGTTCCTCGCTTCGGAAAAGCGCCTCGGGGACGGCGGCACCGTGCTGCTGTTGACCGATATCACGGACATGAAACGCGCCGAAAACGAACGACGCGAGGCGCTGGACCACGCGGAGAAGGCCAGCCGGGCCAAGTCCGAGTTTCTCGCCACCATGAGCCATGAGCTACGCACGCCACTTAACGCCATCACCGGATTCGCGGAGGTTATTGGCGGCCAGTATTTCGGGCCTTTGGGCGACCGGAAATATCAGGAATATGCCGAGGATATCCAGGCCAGCGGCCATCATCTTCTCGACCTGATCAACGATGTTCTGGACCTGTCGGCCATCGAGGCCGGCCGCTTCCCGCTGGACAAGGAGAACCTGGACATCCGCGAAGTTTCCGAGGAATGTTCCCGGTCCATCGCCGACATAGCGGAGCGGAAGCAAATTTCATACAAAATCGATATCCCCGACGATCTGCCTCCCTGCCATGCTGACCGGCGCAGCATGAAACAAATTCTCCTGAATTTGCTGTCCAACGCCGTGAAGTTCACGCCGGAGGGCGGCAAGATCAGTCTGGTCGCCACGGCGGTAAACGGTATTTTCACCATCCACGTCACTGATACGGGCAAAGGCATACCGACCGAGAAACTGTCCCGGCTGACCGATCCATTTACGCGGGCGGAACCGAATCCCCACAAAAGCCAGGAAGGCGCGGGCCTGGGTCTGGCGATCGTTGATTCGCTGCTCAAACTGCATGGCGGCGTAATGGAGATAGAAAGTGGCCCGGGGAAAGGCACCACGGTCACGGTAAAACTGCCGAGCGCCATACATTAGGCGGAGGTTTCGTGCTAGTGTGATGGTTTCGAAGTTCGTCACATTAAATGTGGCGAATTTCGAAAGCTGAATCACACTAGATTCAACAAGTTAGTGTCCCTTTGAATCCGAAATTCGATCAATCGAATTTCAGATTCGGGGCACTAGCGAGGAGTGGTGGGCCCGGCAGGATTCGAACCTGCGACAACACCGTTATGAGCGGTGCGTTCTGACCGCTGAACTACAGGCCCCCGCCCCCTATATAGCAGGCTCGCCGCAAAATGCGAGGGGTTGCTGGCGTACCTGTCCATTCCCGTTTACAAATTCGCTGAAGGGAGACGGGAAATGGCGGAAAAAACATACGATGTGGTGATCGTCGGCGGTGCGGGGGTGGGGAGTTCCACGGCTTATCACCTGGCCGCCGACCTGGATTTCGACGGGTCCATCGCGGTGATCGAGCGCGATCCGGGCTATGAGGGCGCGGCGTCGGCGCTGTCGGTGGCGGCGATCCGCCAGCAATATTCGACGCCCGCCAATATCGCGCTGTCCGGCTGGAGCTTCGACTTCATGAAGCAGTCGGGCGAGTTGCTGGCCGTTGATGGCGAGCGGGCGGAAATCGGGCTGGTCGAGAGCGGTTACCTGTTCCTGGCCAGCGATGAGGGCTTGCCGGTCCTGCAATCCAACCACGAAATACAGAAATCGGTGGGCGCGGCGGTCGAGCTGCTGGACCGTGACGCGCTGGCGGCGCGCTTCCCCTGGATGAATCTCGACGACGTGGCGGCGGGCTCCATGGGCACGGACCGCGAGGGATGGTTCGACGGCTGGTCGCTGTTCCAGTCCTTCCGGCGCAAGGCGGTCTCGCTGGGCGCAACCTATATCAAGGGCGCCGTGACCGGGATCGAGCGGAACGGCAACCGCATTACCGCCGTCACCCTGGACAACGGCGAACGCATCGCCTGCGGCGCGCTGGTAAACGCGGCCGGGCCGTGGGCGGGGGACGTGGCGGCGCTGGCCGGGGTCGATCTGCCGGTGCGGCCGCGCAAGCGTTTCGTCCATGTCATCGACTGCCGCACGCCGATCCCCGATTGTCCGATGGTAATCGACAGCTCGGGCGCCTACTTCCGGCCGGAGGGAACGACATACCTGACCGGCATTTCGCCGCCCAAGGACCGGCCGGATGGGGATTGTTACGATTTCGAGATGGACTGGTCGCTGTTCGAGGAATTTGTCTGGCCGGCGCTGGCCCACCGCGTGCCGGCCTTCGAGGCGATCAAGCCATTGCGGGCCTGGGCGGGCCTTTACGACTACAACACCGCCGACCAGAACGCGATCCTGGGGCCGCACACCGAAATCCGCAACCTGCTGTTCGCCAACGGCTTTTCCGGCCACGGCATGCAGCAGACCCCGGCCGTGGGCCGCGTCACCGCCGACTGGATCATCCACGGCGAGGCGCGGGCGGTTGAGGTGTCGGTCTTCGGGTATGAACGTTTCGCCGTGGGACGGCTGGTCAAGGAAGTGAATGTGATTTGATCAGACGGACTGGTCCCGAGCCTTCCGCGCAACACGAACGGCGTGTTCCGCCGATGCGGTGAAATCGCCTTCGCCGGTGAAACAGAATCGGTCGGCGAATTGCAGCAGGGCGGCGCGGCCGCCTTCGATGGCGTCGAAGAAGGCTTCCCCGCGCAGGCCTTCGGCCACGGCGGCTTCCGCGACCATGGGCATGCCGGAATCGGCCAGCAGCCGCAAATTATGCCGGGCCTTCGCCAGCGCACGATCTATCCTGGCGGCGCGTTCCCATAACTCGCCAGCCGGCATGCCGGACTCGGCGGTGATTACATCGGCGAGTGCTGGATCCCTCTCCAGGATATCCGGCAATTCACCCGCCCATGGCGATACCGGGTCGGACGGGATGTCGGCGGCCACCCGCGCGTCCGGGTCCATGACGGGGTCGAGCAATTGGGGAATCATATCGTCGCTCTCCACCTGTATGCGCCGCGCATGCCCAAGCAGGGACTCGGCCAGCGCCAGAACGCTTTGCGCATTGAAGCGGGCCGCCCGCATGGCCTCAAGCGCCCGCGCCCGGTCATCCTCGCGGCCGGCCCGCTTGTCGTCGCGCTGCCGGGCCGCCTTGTGCCCCCTTGCATGGGCCCACAACGCCTTGCGCAGCATCGCCGCCAGAACGAGTTCCGGGCTCTGTTCTTCATCCGCGGGATCGTCGGGAATAACGGGATCGGGCGGTTCGGAGATTTCCCCGGCGAAACGGCGCCCGTCAACCAGTTGGTCATGCCAGCCGACCAGCACCGAGCGGATCGGCGGGGCGTTGCATAGCGCCTCCAGAATATCGTCGTGGGCAGCCGCGATGCGCCGAACCAGACGGCCCTGAACCGCGGGCGATCGCGACTTCCTGTATTTCCAGCGATAGAGGCGGATCAGAGCCTGGCTCTCGATTTCGCGGATGCGCATTCGTGCCTTGAAGAACAGCGCGGCGACTTCATCGAGCGTCGCACTGGTGTCGGCATCGACCCCGAATCGCATTCTCAGTATGCTTCGCTGTCGGGGCGTCAGGTTGTCGAACAGCCGGTCGGCGACTTCTTCGGCAAGATTGGACGGGCCGGGATCGGTGGCCAGAACTCTCCGAAACCACGTCCAGATGCGGCGCAACCCGCCGGGAACCCGCTCCGCCATATCCGCCCCTTCGCCGCTTTCGATTCACTTTAGATGGGGAGCGCGCCTTTCAGTTGAAAGCACGAATCGCTTTAACCGGCCGCTGAAGGGGTAATCAAGCGGTTTTGACTTCGCCGCTCACCACATCCAGCGTCATCAAATCCTCGCCCATGGTGAGTTTGCCCGAAAAATCCATAGAGACCTCCTCACGCAACGCATCCGTATCGCAATCGGGCGGTACGAAATGGGTCAGCGCCAGCCATTTTACGTCGGCCTTGGCCGCGACCTTGCCGACGTCGGACGAGAGTGTGTGATAGGACGCAACCTGCTCAATCGTCTCGGCCGTGCGCCGGCCTTCGACCGGCTTCATCTCGCGATGGACGAAGACCTCGTGCAGCAGCAGGTCGGCGCCCCGGGCGGCCTCGGTCAGCGCGTCGCAAGGCCGGGTGTCACCGGAAATCACCAGCTTGGCCTCGTCGGTTTCGAAAACGTAGCCATAGGCGTGGCGGACCGGCTTGTGATCGACCTCGACGGCGCGCACGCGCATGGCGCCGAATTCCACGGTTTCGCCCGGATTGATCTCGTTCACTTCGGTTTGCAGGGCAACGGCGGAGGGGCGGCGTTCATGCTCGATGCGCCGTTCCATTTCCGACTGCCAGAGCGAAACCACGCCGTCCACATAGGCGTAGGTTCCCTGGGGACCGAACACCCGCATCGGCCGGTCGCGCCCCTGATGCCAGGACGAAATTACCAATTGGAACAGATCGACGACATGGTCGGAATGCATATGGGTCAGCAGCACGGCGTCGATATCGCGCCCGCTGATGCCCGCCTGCGCCATCCGCTGGGTCACGCCGGACCCGCAATCGACCAACAGCGTCATGTCTCCATGACGCACGATCTGCGCCGGGCCGTAACGTTCCGCATGAACGGCCGGGCAGCCGGTGCCGAGAAGGGTGAGTTGCATATGTGGGGTTCCAGGTGGTCAGTTAATCCGAACGGCCCTTATAAACCACGGAGACACAGAGACACAGAGGGAGTTTCGTAATTCCCGGAAATCGTGCGCGGCGCGGCCCTCTGCGTCCTCTGCGGTAAGTATTCGGACGGCCGCAAGCGGCATGGTCCACCGTGAGCTTGTACAAAAAAACGTTGTTTGAGGGCCTTGTCGCCGGACAAAAAAAGAGGAGCCCGAGGGCCCCTCTTCAATTCGACCGGCAATTCACCGAACCTAATGGTCCAGGAAGCTGCGCAGTTTGCGGCTGCGGCTGGGATGTTTCAGCTTCCGTAGCGCCTTGGCCTCGATCTGGCGGATACGTTCGCGGGTGACCGAGAACTGCTGGCCGACTTCCTCGAGCGTATGATCGGTGTTCATGCCGATGCCGAAGCGCATGCGCAGCACGCGTTCCTCGCGCGGGGTCAGGCTGGCCAACACCCGCGTCGTGGTTTCGCGCAGGTTGGACTGGATCGCCGCGTCCGCCGGCAGGATCGCATTCTTGTCCTCGATGAAATCGCCGAGATGGCTGTCTTCCTCGTCGCCGATTGGCGTTTCGAGGCTGATCGGCTCCTTGGCGATCTTCAGGACCTTGCGGACCTTTTCCAGCGGCATGTGCAGGCGTTCGGCAAGCTCTTCCGGCCCCGGCTCGCGGCCGATTTCGTGCAGGAAGTTGCGCGAGGTGCGGATCAGCTTGTTGATCGTCTCGATCATATGCACCGGGATACGGATGGTGCGCGCCTGGTCGGCGATCGAACGGGTGATCGCCTGGCGAATCCACCAGGTGGCATAGGTCGAGAACTTGTAGCCACGCCGGTATTCGAACTTATCCACCGCCTTCATCAGGCCGATATTGCCTTCCTGAATCAGGTCCAGAAACTGCAGGCCGCGGTTGGTGTATTTCTTGGCGATCGAGATGACGAGACGCAGGTTGGCCTCGACCATTTCCTTCTTGGCGCGCCCGGCCTCCTTCTCGCCTTCCTGCACCGTCGAAACGATGCGGCGGAATTCACCCAGCGGCATGCCGCATTCGCCCGCGACCTCGGAGATTTCGGTGCGCCATTCCTCGATTTTGTCTTTGTTCCTGTCGGTGTATTTCTTCCACTTGGCGTCGACTTCAGCGACCTGGCTGGCCCAGGCGGGGTCCAGTTCGTTGCCGTAATGACGCTCCAGGAAATCGTCGCGCTTGACGCCGGCCTTCAGCGCGGCGCGCAGCAACTGGCCCTCGGCTCTGGTGATACGCCGGTTCAGGCCATAGAGCTGCTGGACGAGTTGGTCGATGCGCAGATTGTTGAGCCGCACTTTTTCCATGAGCTCGACGAGATCGTGGCGGTGCTTTTCATAGGTACGCAGTGTCGCCTTGGGAATTTCCTCGCCGCGCTGCAGGGCGGCAAGCCGTTTGTCCTGAACACGCTGGAGCTTCTTGTAGGTAGCCGCGATGGCCTCGAAAGTCTCGAGTACGGCAGGCTTGAGGACCATTTCCATGGCGCTGAGCGACATGGTGTTGTCCTCGTCGTCGTCAGGGCCGTTCCAATTGAAGATGGCAGAGAACAGCACACAGAACCTGCGCCAGGACATCTCGAAGATGTCCGTGGCGCTGAGGTTGTAGTGTGTCTGCATGCCCGCTTCGATCTCAGCCCACTGACTGAGAGCACCCATCCAACGTCCGAGCCACTGCCGGTGGGGAATCAGTTTCCCGAGCCACCCATTTGCATGAAGCTCCCGAGCCAAGTGATCAGCTCAAGCAGGAACTCGGTGTCGTACTTCTTGGACGACTGCAACGTCTT
>CBFDDT010000089.1:0-15615 GCA_965603635.1 uncultured bacterium
AGCCGTCCCATGGGTACCATCCGTCTGATTCACTCCACTAGGTTGGCGCGGACTCTAACGATTCCCCGCCGCCGGTCAATCCGCCGATTGCCTGCAATGCCGGGTCGTGCCAGATTGCGGACCGCAAACAATATGGTGGGGAACAATGAAGCGGGATTATCCGAACGCGCCGATGGCTGGCGTTGGCATTGTTTGTTTCAAGGGCGACGACGTGCTGCTGATTAAGCGTGGCAAGCCGCCGCGCAAGGGTGGCTGGAGCCTGCCGGGTGGGCGCCAGAAGCTGGGCGAGACGGTGCGCGATTGCGCGCTGCGCGAACTGGCCGAGGAGACCGGCGTTGAGGCGACGGTCGGGGCGCTGATCGACGTGGTGGATTCGATGACGCGCGACGCCGAGGGCGGGCTGCAATATCACTACACGCTGGTTGATTTCCGCGCCGACTGGATTTCCGGCGACCCGCGCGCCGGCGGCGACGCGGCGGATGCGCGCTGGTTCGCGCCGGGCGAACTGGCGGAACTGAATTTGTGGGCGGAAACGGCGAGGGTCATCGATCTGGCGCGGGGCATGGCATGACGGCGGAGATCGCGGCCTACCGGCGGGCGACCCTGATCGGTTTCACCGCCGTGCTGATGTGGGGGGCGCTGGCGCTATTGACGGTGTGGAGCGGTAACGTGCCGCCGTTTCAGCTTGTCGCCATGTGCTTTGCCATTGCCTTCGCGGGCGCCATGGCGAAATGGCTGGTGAATCGCGAGAACCCACTGGACCACCTCGGCCATCCCGGGCCGGTATGGCTGCTCGGCGTCGGCGGGCTGTTCGGCTATCACTTCTTCTATTTTATGGCGCTGCGCAACGCGCCGCCGGTCGAGGCCGGGCTGATCGCCTATCTCTGGCCGCTACTGATCGTGGTTTTTTCCGCCCTGCTGCCGGGCGAGCGCTTGCGCTGGTTTCATCTGGCGGGCGCGCTGATGGGGCTCGGCGGGTCGGCGCTGCTGATTACCGGCGGCGGGTCGGTCAGCTTTAAATCGGAATTCGCGCTGGGGTATGGGGCGGCGGCGGCCTGCGCGCTGACCTGGTCGGTCTATTCGGTGGTCTCGCGCCGCTTCGGCCATGTGCCGACCGACACGGTGGGCTGGTTTTGTGGCGCCGCCGCAGTGCTGGGGCTGATCGCCCATATGGCGTTCGAGGAAACCGTCTGGCCCGCCGGCGTTGGCCAGTGGCTGGCGGTGCTGGCGCTGGGTCTTGGCCCGGTGGGGCTGGCCTTCTTCGTCTGGGATTATGGGGTGAAATGCGGCAACATCCAGTCGCTGGGCGTGTTCTCCTACGCCGCCCCCCTGATTTCCACCCTGCTGTTGATTGCCTTCGGCGCCGCCGACCTGACCTGGGCCGTCGCCATCGCCTGCGCGGCCATCGTCGGCGGGGCACTGCTGGCCTCGAAGGAGATTATTCTGGGGCGGTGACGACGGGGCACGGCGCGTGGTGGAATTCCAGTCTGCCCAGCTTTCTTGTCATCGCGCAATTTCGCTGGCCGTATTTTTGCCGGCTCCGTTCCGACAGCGCATCGTGGAACTCGGTGCTGATGCGGACCAGGCCCGGCTTGCCGCCGTCATCGGTGATCTGGTCCTCGTGAATCTGCTCCAGTTGCGCCGCCTTGTTGACCGCGGCCCCGATCAGGGTGAACTGGTGCCGGTGTGTCGAGCCGAAATCTCCCGACAATGTGCTGCCGGTATGGAGCCCCACCCGCAATTCCAACGGCCTGGCGCCCACATGAACAAGCGACACCGCGCGAACCGCTTCCTCGGCCGCGGCCAGCGCCTCCTCGCATGCCTCCGCGCAGGTCTTTCCGTCGGCCGTCGGCAATATCCAGAACGCCATTAACCCGTCACCCATGAACTTGTCGATATAGCCGGAATGGCTCTCGATGGCCTCGGCCTGGGCATTGAAGAAGCGCTGAACCAGATCGGCCGTGCGTACGGGCGGAAGCTCCAGAGTCGAGCGGGTGAAATTGACGATGTCGGAGAACCAGACGACGGCGTCCTCGACCCTGTGGTCGGTCAGATAGCGGCTGCCCGATCCGAGCCGGCGGCTGAGCGCGTATGTGTTGGTGTAGGCCCGCAATATGTGGGCGTCGTCCTGGATCTGCTCAAGCAGGGAAGAGGTTTGCGCGGTTGCCGCGTTCAGTTTGAGCGAGACGATCCTGGCTATGTTCCGCCATAGAATGTCCGCCCGTGGGTGATTCGCGATCGCTTCCCTTCGGATCGTTAACAGCTCGACCATGCTTTCGTTCGCGACGAGATCGTATTTCCGGGCGCCCTCGTCGGCGAGGATGTTCAACTCACCGACGACATCGGGATGGCCGCGTACATAAAGCGTTCGGGCGTCGTCGCGAACGGCGATCGAACCGCTGACGATCACCCAGAGGCAATCCGCCCTGCCGCCCCGGCGGCAGATATTCTCGCCTTCCGAAAACCGCACGGGCAGCGGGTTAAGCGCCAGAAAATCGGGCAAGTTATCAACCAGCCCGCTGGCGGTCAGGGTCTCCGCATACTGCTTTTTCAGCGACGTCCGCATTTTTGCCACCGCCCGGTGCTAGCCGAACGTATAGGCTCTATAATTTCAATCGTCATTGATCCAGGTCAGCATGCCTTCGGCGCGGCGTTATTCCTTGCGCGGAATCAGCCATTTCGCGGCCAGCGGGATCATCAGCGGCATCATCAGAATCCTGGCGATATGGTGGGCGCCGACATAGGCCGGGTCGAGGTCCAGGCTGATCGCCATCAGGGCCATCGCCTCAATGCCGCCGGGCGCGAAGGCCAGCAGACCTTGCGCGAATTCGATGCCCAGCAGCAGGTCGACCGCAAGGGCGAACAGGGCCGACAGGGCAATCCCCACCAGCACCGCGCCCAGCCCCACAACCGACACCCGCGCCAGTTCCTTTCGGTCCGCCCCCTGCAGGCGCCCGCCGATCTGGCAGCCCAGCCCCACCTGGGCGGCCATGACGGCGGCGTCGGGCAGCAGGGCCGTGTTCAACCCGCTGGCGTGCAATATGGCGCTGGCCGCCAGCGCGCCCAGCATGGGGGCGGCGGGAATGCTCAGCTTCCAGGCCGCCAGCGCGCCGCCGGCCGCCGCCACGGCGAACAGCCAGATCTGGTCGAAGGGGTTGAAGATCGCCACGATTGCCGGCCCCGGCGGCGGCGCGGCCTGAGTCAACGCCATGGGCAACAGCAACACCAGTATCCCCAGCCGCACCGATTGGGTGACCACGACCTTGCGCATGTCGGCCCCGCTGTCGGCGGCATAGGCCAGCACATAGGCCAGCGATCCCGGCGACGAGCTGACCAGGGCCGTATTGGGATCGGCCCGCCCGACCAGCCTGAAATAGGCGTACATGGTGGCGATCGCCGCTGGTACATAGAGGGCGAGAAGTCCCAGGCTGAGCGGCCAACGCGCCAGGCCGGCGAGCATCTGCTGGTCCACCCGGCTGCCGATTATAATGCCCAGCATGATGAAGATCACCGGCCGGAACCAGTCGGGCATATCGACGGAAACACCGGCGATCGCCAGCGCGGCGATAACCGCGATCGGCCCGGTCAGCCAGGGCAGCGGCAATCCGACAACCGAAAACAGCCAGCCCCCCGCCGCGCCGAGGGCGAATGTGCGCGCCACGATCATGGGCGCCGGAGGCCTCGTCACGGCTGTTGCGGAACGGTCGCCCGCATCGAGGGGCGGGCGGCGAATTTTTCATACCAGGCGGCGAGCTTCGGCCGGCCGCCGCGCCAGTTCTCTTCCGGGAAACGCAATTCATGGTAACCCAGCGCGCAACCCAGCGCGATGATCCCCGCATTGGCATCGTCGTCAAAACCATCGGCCTCGGACTCCAGCAGGTCCAGGGTGCGCTCGATCCCGGTCCGGCGGCGCTTATGCAGGCCGTCCCATTGCTTTTCCTCGGGTCGTCTTGTCTCCAGAATCCGGCCCACCGCGGAATCCAGGATGCCGTCGCACAGCGCCTGCAGCCGCAGTGCCCGCCAGCGCGCCGGGCCTTCCGCCGGAATTAGCTTCGGCCTGTCATGCAGGCTGTCGAGATACTCGCAGATCATCGCGGATTCCATATAGACCGTGCCGTCGTCGGCGATCAGCGCCGGCACCTTGCCCACCGGGTTGTCCTTGGCGATGGCGCTTGCCGGGTCCGAGACGTTGGTGACGATCATCTCGACTCCGTCGATCAGGCCGATCTCATGCAGTGTGACGGTGACCTTGCGCACGAAGGGCGAGGTAGGCGAATAGCGCAGCTTCATTTGTTGTCGTTCCTTATGCCGCTAGTGGTCTGTATCAAAAATTGTCCTTGCGCCCACGTACTTCGGCGAAGACGGCGACCGGGTCGGCCCCCGCCAGCCCCACCGCCGCCGCGACGCCGGCATCGTCGGCGCGCATGAAGGGGTTGGTGGCCAGTTCCTCGGCGATGGTTGAGGGAACGGTCGGGGTTCCCGCCGCGCGCAGGCGGTCGATCTCGGCCGAGCGCGCGGTCAGCGCGGCGTTTTCCGGGTCCACGGTCACCGCGAAGCGGGCGTTGGCCTGGGTATATTCATGGGCGCAGCAGACACGCGTCGCCCCGGGCAGGGCGCGGAATTTGCTCAGCGACGTCCACATCTGTTCGGCGGTGCCCTCGAACAGCCGGCCGCAGCCCAGCGCGAACAGCGTATCGCCGCAGAACAGCACGTCCGATTCCTCGAACCAGTAGGCGATGTGGGCCCTGGTATGGCCGGGCACGTCGAAGACCTTCGCCGTGGCCGAGCCCATTTGATAAGTGTCGCCCTCGCCGACCTGAACGTCGATGCCGGGAATGCGCGCCGCGTCCGCCCGCGAGCCGACGATGGTGCAGCCGGTGGCCGCCTTGATCTCCAGATTGCCGCCGGTGTGGTCGGGGTGATGATGGGTGTTCAGGATATGGGTGATCTTCCAGCCCTTGGCTTCGGCCGCTTTCAGTACCGCCTCGGCTTCGGCGGGGTCGATAACGGCGGTCGATCCCGTTTCGGCGTCGTGCGCCAGATAGACGTAATTGTCGTCCCAGACGGGAATTTGATGAACTTCCAATGCGGCCATAACCTCGATCTCCTGTTGAATAATTTTCTCTTGCCCGGCGGGCCGGAGATTACACGCCCGCCCCGCGGCGCGACAAGCCCGACGCGCATGAACAGTCAACATTCTGTTTTTTCGGCGATTCTGTTATAGTCAGCGCCATGTTCACCGATGTCATCGATCTTGACGAGTTCTACCGCTCGCCGCTGGGCCAGGTGGCCCGGCGCACCATCCGCCGCCAGATCAGGGCGATCTGGCCGGACGCGCGCGGCATGGCGGTGATGGGGGTGGGCCATGCGACACCCTACCTGACGCCCTTCCGCGGCGAGGCCGAGCGCGTGTTCGCCATCGCCCCGGCGGCCCAGGGCGTTATCCCCTGGCCGCACGGCGGGCCGGGACAGGTGGCGCTGTCCTACGAGTCGGAACTGCCGTTGCCGGATCTGTGTATCGACCGGCTGTTGATGGTTCATGCGGTGGAATCCAGCGAAAATCTGCGCGCCATGATGCGCGAGGCCTGGCGCGTGCTGAAGGAAAACGGGCGGATGCTGATTGTCGTGCCTAACCGGGCCAGCGTCTGGGCGCGCAGCGAGCGCACGCCTTTCGGCCATGGTTATCCCTACAGCAACGGCCAGATCCGCGGGCTGCTGCGCGATTCCATGTTTACGCCGGGCGAAACCCGGCGCGCGCTGCACCTGCCGCCGATCAACCGGCGCCTGGTGGTCAAGGCCGCGCCCGCGCTGGAGCGCATCGGCGACGCGGTGTTCCAGACCTTCGGCGGCGTGCTGCTGGTCGAGGCCACCAAGCAGGTCTACGCCGCCACCCCCGGCAAGACCGTCACCCGCCGCCGCTTCGTCGTCCTGCCCGGCGGTGCCAAGCCCGTACAAGGCGCGGCGCGCCGTGAGGCGGATTAAGCACAATCACCGACAAGACGATCCTCAGCCAGATCGGGCGGTGACCAGCCGGCCCAGGGCCCGCGCCGGGCGGCCGTCGATGGCGGCGAGGCCGAGGCCGATCAGGGCCATGCCGGCGAAATGTTCGGGTTCCAGGCGCTCGCCGAGGATCGTGACCCCCAACAGGATCGCGCTGACCGGCACCAGCAGGGTGACCAGCATGAGGTTGGTCGCGCCCGCGCTGGCCAGCAGGCGGAAGAACAGGATGTAGGCAACCGCCGTCGACAGCAGCGCAAGTGCCACGATCGAGGACATCACTTCCATGCCCGGCGCCGGCAGCGTCCAGGGCCGGTCCACCATCATCGACAGTGGCAGCAGGATCAGCGCCGAGGCGGTAACCTGTCCCGCCGCCGTCTGCACCGGGGTGACGCCCATGCGCGCGAAACGCCGGCCGAATGTTCCGGCGAAACCGTATGAGAGGGCCGCGCCAAGGCAGGCGACCTGGGCCAGCAGGTTCGCGCCAAGCCCGGCGAGCGCGGCCGGGCCGATCATCACGGCGACGCCGGCGAAGCCGATCAGCACGCCGGCCAGCCGCCCGCCGGTCATCTTTTCGTCGCTGGTCAGAAAATGCGCTACCACGATGGTGAAGATCGGGGTCATCGCGTTGAGGATCGATGCGAGGCCGCTGGCGATCTGGGTCTGACCCCAGACCAGCAGGCTGAACGGCACAACATTGTTGATCAGCCCCATGACCAGAAAGGCGCCCCACAGGCCCAGGCCGGACGGCACGGGCGAACCCTTGGCAAACAGGAACAGATGCAAGGCGATCGCGGCCAGCCCTACCCGCAGCAGCACGATGGTGAAGGGCGGCAGGGCGGTGATCGCGATCTCGGCAAAAAAGAACGAGCCGCCCCACAGGATCGACAGGATAACGAGGGTCGCCCATTGCGCCGGCCCCATGGTCCGCGAGATTTTCTGCATTGCCCGTCCGTCCATATGTTGTTGGTTCTTCGGCTATAGGCCATTCGGGCCCCGATGGCATTCCGATTCTTGCGGTCTTTTACTGGCGGGTTTCTTCCTCCAGTTCGGCGATATTCGTCGCCTCGATCACGCGGCGCGCGATGTGGTAACCAAATCCCTGGCGGGCCAGAGCGGCGAGGTCGCGTTCCTTCAACTCGTCCCGGTCGCCACGGGTGCGGTACGGGCCGATGCGGCGGCGGCGCGCATAGGCGATGGCGGCCGCGAGGTCGGGATTGTCCGTCTGGTCGCGTAGTGTCGTCAACGCCGCGTCGATATCTTCCGCACCGACGCCCTTGGCGGCCAGGCGCGCGTGAATGCCATGGGTCGAGATGCCCCGGCGATGCAGGCTGAGCGTGCGGCCCTCGGCGTAAACCCGGTCGTCCAGCAGGCTGGATTTGCGGAACCGGGCGATGATGTCCTCGACGAAGGCGGCGCCTTCGTCGCGGTCGGTATCGTGGGCGCGGGCGGATTTTTCCACCCGTCGCATCAGAACCTTGCGCAGGGAGTCGGCCGAGGCCGCGAAGCGCTGAAGATACCAGAGCGCGACGTTTTCCAGATGCCTCGCCGTCGCCTTCTTCGGCGGCTTGCGTTCGGTTTTCTTGCCGTCGTCTCGAGCCTTGTCTTTGGTCATAGTGGCTCAATATCACAAGAGCATGGCGCCGTCTTGCCCGGCTGCGCATGCGGGAGTATGGTGCGCGCCGTTTATCGGACTATTTTATCGGGACATGATGACGGATTACCCAACACCGCGCCACATCGGCGTTGTCAACTGGCTTGGCCTGTGGACGCTGTATCTGAAGGAAGTGCGGCGCTTCCTCAACGTCAAAACCCAGACCGTCGCCGCGCCCGTGGTGACGACGCTGCTGTTTCTGGCGGTCTTCACGCTGGCGCTGGGGCGCGCGGTGGAGGTGGTGAACGGCGTGCCCTTCGCGCAGTTCCTGGCGCCGGGGCTGATCATGATGTCGATGGTGCAGAACGCCTTCGCCAATACCTCGTCGTCGCTGGTGATCGCCAAGGTGCAGGGCAATATCGTCGATGTGCTGATGCCGCCCCTGTCGCCGGCGGAATTGACCGCGGGCTTCGCGCTGGGCGGCACGACGCGCGGGCTGATCGTGGGGACGGCCGCCGTGATCGGCATGGCGGTCTTTGTCGATTTTTCGATCCAGCATCCGCTTTTTGCGTTGTTCCATGCGTTTTCGGCCTCGCTGATGCTGGCGCTGCTGGGCATGTTGGGCGGCATCTGGTCGGAAAAATTCGACCATATGGCGGCGGTGACCAACTTCATCATAACCCCGCTCGCCTTCCTGTCGGGCACTTTCTATTCGATCAAGCGCCTGCCGGACGCCTTCCAGACAGTGGCCCATTTCAACCCGTTCTTCTACATGATCGACGGGTTTCGCTATGGCTTTACCGGTGTGTCCGACACCGCGCCCATGCTGGGCGTTGCGGTGATGGCGGGCGTTGACGTAGTGCTGCTGATTACGGCGTGGCGGCTGTTCAGCACCGGCTATAAACTGAAGCCGTGAGCAGCGTCCCGGCCGATGCGGCGCTTCGCGCCCGCCGGTTTGGGCGGGCGAACTGGATCGGCCTGTGGACCCTGTTCCTGCGTGACTTTCTGCGCGGCATGGATATCTGGAAAATCACCATCGCCGCGCCTGCGCTACAATCGCTGCTGTTCGCCTTCATTTTTCAACTGGCGCTGGGCGGTGTCAGCGTCACCATGGGCGGGCTGGATTTCAACGCCTTTCTGGTGCCGGGGCTTATCGCCTATGTGGTGTTGGAGCGCGGCTTTGAATCCACCGCCTACATGATGGTCTATGACAAGCTGGAGGGCATGATCACCGACGTCATCGGCGCGCCGCTGACGTCCGCCGAAATGGTCACCGGCTTCGCCCTGATGGCCGCGGTTTCGGCGGTCCTCACCGGCGTCGCGACCTGGGTCGTATTGATGCCCTTTCTGGCCGCCCTTCCGGCCGACCCGGTGGCGTTGTTCTTCTTCGCCTTCGCCGGCGGGTCGATGCTGGGGCTGGTCGGGCTGGCCGGCGGGCTGTGGGCCGACAAATGGGACCATATCAGCGGCATTCAGGCCTTTGTCGTTGTTCCGGCGCTCTATATGTCGGGCGTCTTCTTCTCGCTCGACCGCCTGCCCGAGGCATTCCGGGCCGTGGCGGAGTTGAACCCCGCCTGGTACGTGATAGACGGCATGCGCTACGGCCTCACCGGCACCGCCGTCGCCGACCCCTGGACCGGCTGCGCCGTGGTGCTGGCGGTGAATGCCGCGCTGTGGCTGCTATGCTGGGGTTTGTTCGCGAGTGGATACAAGACCAAGGCCTAAGCTTGAGAGTTTGGCTTCGGACGGGCCGGAGGTAGGGAAAATTGTGGGTTCGAGCCCATGCGCCAATGTTTTCCGCCGTTTTTTGGGCCGTTCCGGAGGGGGCTGGGAGCGCCATCCATATATTTTATATATGGAAAACGTAAAATCGATATGTTTTATTAATAGTATGAGGTAAGGCGCGCACATGCCGTGTCCCGCGTCGGCTTATCACACACCCGTTAAAGAATCTGGCTCAAAAACTCCCTGGTCCGCGGGTCCCGGGCTTCGGTGAAGAAGCTTTCGGGCGGGCCGTGTTCGACGATGATGCCGTGGTCGGTGAAGTAGATATGATCGGCGATTTCGCGGGCGAAGCCCATTTCGTGGGTCACCAGCATGCAGGTCATGCCCTCGGCCGCCAGGTCCTTGATGGTGACCAGTACCCCCTTGACCGTTTCCGGGTCCAGCGCGGCGGTGATCTCGTCGAACAGCATGATGTCCGGGTTCATGGCCAATGAGCGGGCGATCGCCACGCGCTGCTGCTGGCCGCCCGATAGTTCGCCCGGATAGCTGCCTTCCTTGCCCTCCAGCCGGACCTTCTTGATTAACTGGTAGGCGCGCTCCTCGACCTCGGCCTTATCCTGCTTCAGCACATGGACCGGCGCCATCATCACGTTCTCCAGCGCCGTCTTGTGCGGGAACAGGTTATATTGCTGGAACACCATGCCGACCTTCCGGCGCAGGGCCAGCTTGTCCAGCTTGGGGACATGCACCTCCTGGCCCTCGACTTGAATCGAGCCCGAGTTGATCGGGATCAGCGCGTTGATGCAGCGCAGCAGCGTCGACTTGCCCGATCCCGAAGGTCCGATGACGCAGACCACCTCGCCCTTCATCACGTCGAACGAGACATCCTTCAACACTTCCACATCGCCGAAGGCCTTGCGAACGTCACGGATGGAGACGATGGGTTGGTCGGGGGTCCAGGTCATGTTTTCGGTCATTGTTCAGGCTCTCAGATATTCACCTGGAACCTGCGTTCCAGATAGATTGTCCAGCGTGCGATGGGATAGCAATAGATGAAGAACCAGGACATCAGCCACAGATACATGGGGATCAGATATTCGCTGCGCCCCTCGGCGGCCAGCGCGTCCTGGGTCAGGGACATGCCATCGGCGACCCCGAGAATCGAGATCAGCGGCGTCGACATGGTCAGGATGGCGTACCAGTTCATCCAGGGCGGGATCATCCGCTTCACGCATTGCGGCAGGATGATCATCCATAACGTCTGAAATCGTGAAAAGGCGAGCGATTCGGCGGATTCCCATTGCCCGGAGGGAATTGACTGGACCGACCCGCGGACGATTTCGGAAATGTTCGCCATGATCGGCAGCGACAGCGCGAAGGTCGCCTTGATCCAGCCCTCGACCGGTATGACCGTGCCGAATATCTCGATCTGGAACGGCAGCATCAGCATGAAATAGAACAGCAGCACCAGCCAGGGCGAATTGCGGAACAACTGGGTGATTACCCAACTGGCGCGCCGCACCGGGGCCAGCAGCGAGACCTGGCCCAGCCCCAGCCAGATGCCCATGAACGTGCCGATCGCCATTGCCAGGAAGCTGACGATGATATTCAGCACGAAGCCGCCAAGCTCGCCCGGTGGGCCCAGCAGTATCAGCGGCGTCCATTTGATCAGCGTATCCAGGACGGTCTGGTCGGCATCCGCCATGATCTGCGCCCGGGCCTCGCCCACCAGCATCCAGATCAGCAGAACCGACAGCAGCGCGAATGCCAACCGTCCGTTCAACAGGCGCAGCACCAGCCCCTCGACGGGAACGTGGGTGGCGATACGGAAGGGTTTCAGCACCGGCAGGTCCGTGCCGCCCCCAAGCATGCGCTCGCGCATCCGTTCGCTCATTGGCCGAACCCCGGAATGCGGATCGCCTTCTCCCAGCGATGCATGGCCCAGACCAGCAGGCCGACCAGCGCGATGTAGACGATCCAAACCACGTTCATCATCTCGGGCACGTTGACCTCGTCGGACCAGATCTGGTTGGCGACATACAGGGTTTCGGGCACAGCGATGGCGTAGGCCAGCGTCGTCGTCTTCACCAGATTGATCATATTGTTGTTCAGCGCCGGCAGGCAGACGCGATAGGCCAGCGGCAACACCACATAGCGATAGGCGCTGAGCCGCGTATAGCCAAGCGATTCGGCCGCCTCGACGGTGGATTTCGGCACCGCCTCGATGCCGGCGCGGAAAATCTCGATATTGAAGGCGCCGGCGAAGAAGCTGATCGATATCACCGCCCAGCCGAAGCTGCCCATGAGGAACTTGATACCAAGCAGGTCTGACAGGGTCGCATCCACGGCGAAATAGAAGAAATACAGTTGCACCAGCGGCGGGGTGTTGCGGAAGAACTGTATATAGCCCTGCACGAAACGGCGCAGCCAGATCATGTGCGATTGCTGCAGCCATGCCCCGGCGATCCCGATCGCAACGCTCGTCGCCATGCAGACCATGGACAGCGTCACGGTCATCACGATGCCCCAGGCGAAACGCTCCCTGTCATAGAAATCGTAGAATATCGTCAGATTGATTCCGTGGACGTCATAGAGCCACTCGAACCATTGCCAGACCGGTTCCAGAATACCGCTCCCTGTATCACATGAAAAACACAACGAATGGCGGGCCGGATTGCGCCGGCCCGCCTGACGTCAGCCCATGACGGGGCCGATCACTTGCCGTACTGTTCGTCGTCGTCGCGCTTCAGGTCGCAGTTGCTGTGACCGTCGTTGCACTTCTTCTTCATGTCGGCCACCCACTGGGTCGGCGGGATGCCCCATTTCTTCTCCCACTCGGCGATTTTGCCCGATTTGTGCCAATCGACGATGGCTTCGCTCAACATCGTTCCAAGCCGGCCGTTCAGGTCGTCCAGCCGCACCGCCGCGCCCCAGGGCACATTGTCGACCACCGGGGTGGTGATCGAAAAGTCCTTCCACTTCTCCGGCTCGTTCACCTTGCGCGGAATGAAGGCGGAATCGTCATACAGCCAGCCGACGCAACGGCCGTCCAGAATGGCTTTTTCGACTTCCGGAACGCCCTTGAAGACAATCATGTCGGCGCCGTTCTTCAGGCCGTGGTCCTTATTGTACCAGGCGCCCTGGATGCCGCAGACCTTCTTGTCCTTGACCGTGTCCCAGCCGGAAATTCCAGAATCCTTGTGGGCCAGGATCGCAACGCCCGAGGAATAATAGTTCGGCTGCACGATGCCCACGACCTTGCGGCGCTTGGCCTTGTCGCTCATCGTGGCGATGAACATGTCGGTCTTTCCCTGCTCCAGGAACTGCATCCGGTTGGAGGCCACGACGACCACCATTTCCACCGCGATCGGTTTGCCCGCGAAGGCCGAGAGGCGTTTGCCGAAATCGTTGAGCATATCGATTTCCATGCCGACAACGTTGCCGCTGGAATCGCGCATGCCCCAGGGCGCGTAATCCGCCTTGACGCCGGTGATAAGTTTGCCGCGCTTGATGATGTCGTCCAGCGTGTCCGCGGCGGCCGGCATGGCGGCCAGTCCCGCCGTCAGCGCGCCGGCGCAAATTAATCCCATTGCCTTCCTGATCATTGAAGTCTCCATCTATTCCCTGTGTATGTCTGCCTGTTTGGAAGTTGAGCCTTTTTCAAAGGCTCGATCAGACATTTGCACTCGAACGATACCGCCTTTACGCTTGGCATTGCAAGCGGAGCATGCCGGTCGCGAATCCTGAGCGGGAACATGTTTTCCCAGCTTCGGATCGAAGAGAACATTGAAAATTTTAGTGTTTGAAGGATTATCGGGAGTAACGGTATTGATGCGTAGCAGTAATCTGAAAGGGCTCAAAGAGGCATTTTCTATTTTGCTAAGAGCCCATCCAAAAGTTCGCCCTGCATCGCCATGATTCAGCTTTGATTAAAGTTCTTTGTTTTCGGAAATCGCATAAAGTTTTAAATATAATTTTGCCTTGTTAACTATTTAATAAGGTTAACAAGGCAAGACTCTTACCTAGACTACGCTTCAACTGTGCGTGGAGGGTCAAGATGGTTGTAAACATCAATGTCCGGCAGTTCACGATGGTGTGGATGCGCCGGCTCGCATACTCCTTCATCGGCGTCACCAGCGTCACCGGCACGTTCGCCATGCTGCTGGGCGCCTTTCTGGTGGTCAGCGGCGTGCTGGAATGGTAGCGCCGCTCAACAAACCAATATAATCGGGATCAGGGCAGGGATCGGCCGCGGGTCAGGCGATGCTTCCGTGCGGCATCAGCGTTTCGCCGTCGTGGAACCAGAGCTGGTCTACACCCAGGCCCAGCTTCACGCCGCCGATGCGGTCCTCTATGCCGTTCAGCACGATGGCGTTGTCGTCGCCGTTCAGCACGTCGATCCCGGCATCGGTAAGCCGTGTCAAGGTTTGGCGGTACGTTTCGCCGTCCCCCGTCATCTCCAACAGGGGCCAGGCCTGATCCGGGTCCGCCAGGCGCCTGAGCCGGTGGAACAGCCAGCCATCGCCCGGCGCCTCAACCAGGCCAGATGAAAGGCGCAGGCAGCCGGCAATGGTTTGCGCCACGGTTACCGGATTGGAACTGCTGTTGTTCAGCAGCATTTCGTCCCAGAAACCAAGCCCCGATTTTATGCCCGGATACCAGGCCAGCCATGTGCGCATGCCTTCCTTCAACGGGGCGGGCCATGGCATGTTGGGCCGGCAGAAGGCGATCAGCAGTTCGGGCGTCGGCGATGTGGCGGCGCGCCAGACCTGCCGGTAGCAGGCCTCTGTCGGCTTGTCCATCGGCTGCCACGGTCCCAAATGCCGCAAATAATCGTTATGGAAACTTGCCAGCCGTTGTCGCTCCCCCAGCGCCTCGAAGACAGGTTCCAGGTCGATCAGCCGCAGCCGTCGTATATCCAGTTCCAGCAGATCGAAGGCCTCCAGCACGAAGCCCGTTAGCAGGCTTTCGTTCAGCGCCGGTCCGAGCCACAGGTTGATGGCGTCGGCATTGGCCAGCTTGTCGCGGGACGCCGCCAGTTGTTGCCACAACGTCGGCCCTTCCGGCTTCTCCATGGTCGCCGTGGCCCAATAGGCCAGCCGCGGCCGGTCCCATTCCTCCGGATCGCCCAGCGACGACAGCGGTCCGCAGCTCAGCATATCGCGGTCGCAGATCAGGCGGGACGGTGACACGCCGAATACGGTTCGGACCATCCCGCCCGCCGATTCGCCATGCACAATATGAAACTCGTTCTCGCCGAATTGCATCGGTCTCCTGCCCCTTCTTCGTGCCCGGATATTCTGCGCCCGCAACCGATAAGCAAGTCTTAATGCGCCAATTCGCGCGGGGATTCGGGGGAGTTTGCGGGTAGGATGGTGAATCGCGCCAATAGATAGGGAAACATCGCCATGCCGCAACCCGACCATATCGTCCGCATCGCATTGCCTGACCAGGAGGGGCTGGACGAGGACATCGCCAAATATTTCGCCGTCTGCCAGGAGAAACTGGGCCTCGTGCCTTATGTGCTGCGGGCCTATATGGGCAATCAGGCGAAGCTCAGGAACTTCATGTCCACATACAACGAGCTGATGCTGTCGGAGTCCGGGCTGTCGAAGCTGGAGCGTGAAATGATCGCCGTCGTCGTGTCGTCGGCCAACCGCTGTTATTACTGCCTGGTTGCCCATGGTCAGGCGGTGCGCAGGCTTTCCGGCGACCCGCAACTGGGCGAGATGATGGTGATGAACTATCGCGTGGCGGAACTGGAACCGCGCCAGCGCGCCATGCTCGACTATGCCTGGAAGCTGACCGAGTCCCCGCATGATATTGCCGAGCCCGACCGCCAGGCGCTGCGTGACGCGGGATTCACGGACGCCGACATCTTCGACATCACCGACACCGCCGCCTTCTTCAACTACACCAACCGCATGGCCCACGGGCTGGACATGATGCCCAACCCGGACTACCACGCGATGGAGCGGTGATACCGGCATTCCGATTTAACCGAGAAAGAAGAGAAGAAAATATGACAAGCGCCATCTGGCTCATCATGCATGACCTTCCGCCGGCCCGGGCGGCCGAATATCTCGAATGGTTCCACGAGGTTCACATTCCGGAAAAGCTGGCGCGGCCGGGTTATGACTGGGCTTCCCATTATCAGCTTGTACGCGAAGGCGATGAGGATATGGGCTGCATCGCTCTGTTCGGCGGCGCCGCTACCAGCGTCTTTTACAATCCCAGCCCGGCTCAGCTGAAACCCACCCAGCCGCCCGAAACGCGGGATATGATGACCTGTCGAGAGA
>CBFDDT010000090.1:0-15426 GCA_965603635.1 uncultured bacterium
CCGCGAAGGCGGCCGTACCGTTGGCGCCGGCGTCGTTACCGGAATTGTAGAGTAAGACTAAGGAAGGCCTGGCCTTCATGTTGGATTGTCGGGCCGGTTGCCGGCCTGACGGAGAAATGGTGAAAGCCTGTCGAGCGGCCCGACTTTGGGGCGCCCGGCGGCATTTCGCGAACGGGCATAAAGGAGTGTAGCTCAATTGGCTAGAGCACCGGTCTCCAAAACCGGGGGTTGTGGGTTCGAGTCCCCCCACTCCTGCCAGTTCGTTTGAATATTTTGGATTATTGGATTTAAGCCTCGGGAGCTACCGACAGAATATGGCAAAGTCGTCACCGGCACAATTTATCCGCCAGGTCCGCCAGGAAGTCTCAAAGGTTACCTGGCCGTCGCGCAAGGAGACCGGCATTACAACCGTCATGGTTTTCATCATGGTGGCGGTGGCGTCGATTTTTCTTATGACGGTCGATATGATCTTCGCCGAACTCGTGCAGCTCGTACTGCAGGTTGGGGGAGGCTGACATGGCGATCCGCTGGTATGTGGTACATGTCTATTCCGGCTTCGAGCAGAAGGTCGTGCAGTCGATCAAGGAGCAGATCGTCTCCAAGGGAATGGAGGACATGTTCGAAGAGGTTCTGGTCCCGACCGAGGAGGTCGTTGAAATGCGGCGCGGTTCCAAGGTCCGTTCGGACCGCAAATTTTTCCCTGGCTATGTGCTGGTGAAAATGGAACTGACCGACCAGACATGGCATCTGGTGAAGGATTCACCGAAAGTCACTGGTTTCCTCGGTGCAAGGGGCAAGCCCGCGCCGATCAGCCAGGCCGAGGCGGATCGTATATTGCGCCAGGTAAAGGAAGGCGTTGAACGGCCAAAACCGTCCGTCACCTTCGAAATAGGCGAGCAGGTTCGGGTCTCTGACGGACCCTTTACCTCGTTCAACGGCATGGTCGAGGACGTCGACGAGGAGAAGGCGAGATTGAAGGTTTCGGTGTCGATTTTTGGCAGGGCGACACCGGTCGATCTGGAATATTCGCAGGTCGAGAAACTGTAGTAGCCGTATCGGACGGCATAACGCGCGGGAGGCCTGCCAGGGCCGTACCGCGAACCCGTAACAATCATATGGGATGAAGACATGGCAAAGAAGATTGAGGCCCAATTTAAACTCGAAATACCGGCGGGGCAGGCCAACCCCTCGCCGCCGGTCGGCCCGGCGCTGGGTCAGCGCGGCCTGAACATCATGGAATTCTGCAAGGCGTTCAACGCGCACACGCAGAACATGGATCAGGGAGTCCCGACCCCGGTGATTATCACCGCCTATGCGGACCGGTCATTCAGTTTCGTGACCAAGACGCCGCCGGCTTCCTATTTCCTCAGGAAGGCGGCCAAGCTTGCCAAGGGCGGCAAGACTCCGGGCCGCGAGACCGTGGGCAAGGTGACCAGGGCGCAGGTCCGTGAAATCGCCGAGGCCAAGATGGTCGATCTCAACGCCAACGATATAGAGGCGGCGATGAAGATGATTGAAGGTTCGGCCCGTTCGATGGGCCTGGAAGTGGTGGGGTAAGGGATATGGCTAAAGGAAAACGTATCAGGGCCGCCTATGAGGCCGTCGACCGTGACAAAGCTTATAATCTGGGTGATGCGGTGAAGCTGGTAAAGGCGAACGCCAAGGCCAAGTTCGACGAGACTGTTGAGCTGTCATTGAATCTGGGCATCGATCCGCGCCATTCCGACCAGCAGGTCCGAGGCGTGGTTCAACTGCCGAACGGCACCGGCAAAACCGTGCGCGTCGCCGTATTCGCCAAGGGCGATAAGGCCGACGAAGCCACCAAGGCGGGCGCCGATCTGGTTGGCGCCGAGGATTTGGCCGAAAAGATCCAGGGCGGCGAGATGAATTTCGACCGTTGTATCGCAACACCGGACATGATGGCGGTTGTCGGGCGACTGGGTAAGGTGTTGGGACCGCGCGGTCTTATGCCGAACCCCAAGCTGGGCACGGTCACCATGAATGTCGCCGATGCGATCAAGGCCGCCAAGGGCGGCGAAGTGACGTTCCGCGCCGAGAAGGCGGGGATAGTCCATGTGGGCGTAGGCAAGGCCAGCTTTGGCGAGGACGCCATCGCGGAAAATATTCGCGCCGTGTTCGATGCGATCGCGAGGGCCAAGCCAAGCGGCTCCAAGGGAACCTATATCAAGCGCGTTTCGGTAAGCACAACGATGGGCCCCGGCATGCAGCTTGAAATCGGCAGCCTTAGCAGCGCTGCCTGACGAATACCGGCGAGCGCCCCAATGATGGGGCGTCCGCCGGGTAACCTGTCCGAGACTGCGGGCGAACCCTGAGGGAATACCCAAGGGGGGCTTAAACGGGAAACCGGCCGGCAATAGACAGATGGTGAAGAGATTCGCGGGTTCGCCCGTAACGCTCGAACCGCTGGGACAGGCCTAACCGGCCAGGGGTAAGGGGAGCAATTCCCGGATACCTGTCCAATTTTGAACCGGCCGCGCTCCAAGTTGGGGCCCGGCTAAAAACATCGGAGACGATCAGTGGACCGTGGAAAAAAAGAAGCGCTGGTCGCCGAGTTGCGTCAGACCTTCGATGAGAACGAACTGGTGGTAGTTACCCATCAGAACGGCCTCACCGTGGCAGAGGCGTCCGACCTTCGGCGCAGGATGCGCGATGCGGGAGCCAGGTTCAAGGTAACCAAGAACCGGCTCGCCAAACTCGCGTTGAAAGGCACGAAGTTCGAACACCTCACCGATCAATTTTCCGGGCCGACGGCGATTGCCGTTTCGGTCGACCCGGTGGCGGCCGCCAAGGTCGCTGTTGAGTTCGCGAACAAGAACGACAAGCTAGCCATCGTTTCGGGGGCCCTTGGTGACAAGGAACTCGATGCGAACAGCGTGAAGGCGCTGGCGAAACTTCCGTCGCTCGATGGGTTGCGTGGAATGATCATTGGTTTGCTGCAGGCCCCCGCCGGCAAGCTCGCACGCGTCACACAGGCGCCTGCCGCACAGCTTGCAAGGGTCTTCAGCGCATATGCTGCAAAGGACTGAAGCGGCGTCCGGATCTTAGTCCCGAATGTTCGAGTTTAGGAAAGTATGAAAAATGGCAAATCTTGATAAACTGGCCGACGACCTGTCTGCCCTTACCGTGCTTGAGGCAGCCGATCTGTCCAAGATGCTTGAGGAAAAATGGGGCGTTTCGGCCGCCGCACCGGTGGCTGCCGCCGCCGCTGCTGCTCCGGCTGAAGCCGCCGAGGAAAAGGACGCCTTCGACGTTATTCTGACCGCTTTCGGCGAAAAGAAAATCAACGTCATCAAGGAAGTCCGCGCTATCACGGGTCTTGGGCTGAAGGAAGCCAAGGATCTCGTCGAGGGTGCGCCGAAACCTGTTAAGGAAGGCGCTACCAAGGACGAGGCAGAAGAGATCAAGAAGAAACTGGAAGAGGCTGGCGCGAGCATTGAGCTCAAATAGTCAGTCTTGTCAGGGCCTTTTGGGCCGCGAGGGGCACGCCGTTTGGCGTTGCCCCTCGACGCGCCTTCGGTGGCTGGCCCTGTTTGTTTAAGTCAGTTTGTCGTCGCGAATCGTATTAGACGAGGTTTAGATTATGGCGAAGTCGTTCACGGGGCGTAAGCGTATCCGCAAGAGTTTCGGTCGAATTCCCGAAGTCGCGCCTATGCCGAACCTGATCGAAGTCCAGAGGTCTTCGTATGACAATTTCCTGCAAATGGATATTGCATCCGAAAAACGTGGAGATTTCGGCCTGGAAGCGGTTTTCAAGTCGGTGTTCCCGATACGGGATTTCTCCGAGCGCGCACAGCTTGAGTTCGTGCGCTACGAACTCGAGGATCCAAAATACGACACGGAAGAGTGCCAGCAGCGGGGTATTACCTATGCCGCGCCGCTGAAAGTCACTCTGCGTCTTGTCGTGTGGGATGTCGATGAGGATACCGGCGCGCGCTCGATTCGCGATATCAAGGAACAGGACGTCTACATGGGCGACATGCCCCTGATGACGGGCAACGGTACCTTCATCGTGAACGGCACCGAACGCGTGATTGTCAGCCAGATGCACCGTTCGCCGGGTGTCTTCTTCGATCATGACAAGGGCAAGACTCACTCGTCGGGCAAGTTTCTGTATGCCGCGCGGGTGATTCCCTATCGCGGGTCCTGGCTGGATTTTGAGTTCGACGCCAAGGACCTGCTCTTCGTGCGTATCGACCGCCGCCGCAAACTGCCGGCATCGACTCTGCTGCTGGCGCTTGACAGCGACGTGACGGCGGCGCTGCGTATTGAGCGTGCAAAAGACGATAAAGGGCTTGAGCCGCATGAAGCGCAAGGCATGTCGAAGGAAGAAGTCCTTGACTATTTCTATGACACCGTCACCTACGCGGCGACCAAGAAGGGCTGGAAATCCAAATTCGACATCGAACGCATGCGCGGGCTCAAGGTCGCGACGGATATGGTCGATGCCAAAACGGGCAATGTGGTTGCCGAGGCCGGATCCAAGCTGACGCCGAGGGTGATCAAGAAACTGACCGAAGACGGATTGAAGGAAATCCTGGTCAGTGAAGAGGATATTATCGGTGGCTATATCGCCGAGGATATGATCGACGAAAAGACCGGCGAGATCTTCGCCGAAGCCGGCGCTGAGATTACCGAAGAACTTCTGCTTACGCTCGCCGAGGCCGGCTGCAAATCACTGCCGACGCTGTCGATCGACCATGTCAATGTGGGCGCCTATATCCGCAACACGCTGGCTGGCGACAAGAACGCCAACCGCGAGGAAGCCCTGATCGACATCTATCGCGTGATGCGCCCTGGCGAACCACCGACCCTGGAAACGGCGGAAGCGCTGTTTAAGGGCCTGTTCTTCGATAATGAGCGTTACGATCTGTCGTCCGTGGGCCGCGTGAAGATGAATTCGCGTCTCGAAATGGAGACCGACGACCAGGTCCGCACGCTGCGCAAGGAAGATATCCTTGCCATCATGAGTACGCTCGTCAACCTCAAGGACGGGCGCGGCGACATTGACGATATCGACCATCTGGGCAATCGCCGGGTGCGTTCGGTCGGCGAGTTGATGGAGAACCAGTACCGCATCGGTCTGTTGCGCATGGAGCGCGCGATCCGCGAGCGCATGAGCTCGGTCGATATCGACAGCGTTATGCCGCATGACCTGATCAACGCCAAGCCGGCGGCGGCGGCGGTCCGCGAATTTTTTGGTTCGTCGCAGCTGTCGCAGTTTATGGATCAGACCAACCCGCTGTCGGAAATCACCCATAAGCGTCGCCTTTCGGCGCTTGGCCCGGGTGGCCTGACGCGTGAGCGCGCCGGCTTTGAGGTGCGCGATGTGCATCCGACCCATTACGGCCGTATTTGCCCGATCGAAACGCCGGAAGGCCCGAACATCGGACTGATCAACAGTCTGGCGACCTATGCGCGGGTCAACCAGTACGGCTTCATCGAAACGCCGTACCGCAAGGTGATCGACGGCAAGGTCACCGACGAAGTGGAATATATGTCGGCGATGGACGAGGGTCGCTACACGGTGGCCCAGGCTAACGCCGAGCTGGATTCCAAGAACCGGTTCGTCACCGACCTGGTGAGTTGCCGACGTGGCGGGGAATACATCATGTCTCTCTCGGAGGAGATCAATCTGATGGACGTCTCGCCGAGGCAGATTGTCTCGGTGGCGGCGGCGCTGATTCCGTTCCTGGAGAACGATGACGCCAACCGCGCGCTGATGGGATCGAACATGCAGCGCCAGGCGGTGCCGCTGATCCGCGCCGAGGCGCCGCTGGTCGGTACCGGCATGGAAGAGCGGGTCGCCCGGGATTCCGGCGTCAGCATCGTCGCCGGTCGAACCGGTGTTATCGACCAGGTTGACGCCACCCGTATCGTGGTTCGGGCAACCGGTGAAACGGCGTCAAGCGAGTCACGCGTTGACATCTATAATCTGTTGAAATTCCAGCGTTCCAACCAGAACACCTGTATCACCCAGCGTCCGCTGGTGAAGGTGGGCGATGTGGTGACGGATGGCGATATTATCGCTGATGGCCCCTCGACCCAACTCGGCGAATTGGCGCTTGGCCGCAACGTGCTGGTCGCCTTCATGCCCTGGAATGGATACAACTTCGAGGATTCGATCCTGATTTCGGAGCGTATCGTGCGCGACGACGTCTTCACGTCGATCCATATCGAGGAATTCGAGGTCATGGCCCGCGATACCAAGCTGGGTCAGGAGGAAATCACTCGCGACATCCCGAATGTGGGCGAGGAAGGCCTCAAGAATCTCGACGAGGCGGGCATTACCTATATTGGCGCCGAGGTTCATGCGGGCGATATCCTGGTCGGCAAGGTGACGCCGAAGGGTGAATCTCCGATGACCCCGGAAGAAAAGCTGCTTCGCGCGATCTTCGGCGAAAAGGCCTCCGATGTTCGCGATACCTCCTTGCGCGTGCCCCCGGGCGTGACCGGCACGGTGGTCGAGGTGCGGGTGTTCTCGCGCCGCGGCGTGGACAAGGACGAACGCGCGCTGGCCATCGAGCGGTCGGAAATCGAACGTCTGGGCAAGGATCGCGATGACGAGCGCGGCATTCTTGAGCGCTCGCTACGTAGCCGTCTTAATGAAGTGCTTCCGGGCATGGTTGCGACCGGCGGACCCAAGGGGTTGGCGTCCGGGACGAAACTGACCCCTGAAGTTCTTGATGACTTTACTATCGGACAGCTTCGCCAGATCGTTGTTAAAGCCGACAAGGTCAACGATGAATTGGAAGCGTTGAATCGGCAATTCGACGAGGCGATCGGTCGCCTGCAGCATCGTTTCGATGACAAGGTCGAAAAACTGCAGCGTGGCGACGAATTGCTGCCGGGCGTGATGAAGATGGTCAAGGTGTTCGTCGCGGTGAAGCGCAAGCTGCAACCGGGCGACAAAATGGCCGGGCGTCATGGCAACAAGGGCGTGATCTCCAGGATCATGCCGATCGAAGACATGCCTTATCTCGCGGACGGAACTCAGGTCGATATCGTGCTTAATCCGCTCGGCGTGCCGAGCCGCATGAATGTTGGACAGATTCTCGAAACCCATTTGGGATGGGCCTCGGCGGGTCTCGGCCGGCAGATCGGTGATTTGCTTGCCGGTATCAAGTTCAAGGGAGAAAATACCGAGAAGCTTCGCAAGCAGCTTGAGAGCGTTTACGGCAAGGAAACCTATAAGGAAGACATTGTCGGAATGGGCGAGGGCGAGTTGCTGGAACTGGCGGGTAACCTGACCAACGGCGTGCCGATGGCGACCCCTGTGTTCGATGGCGCCCGCGAGGACGACATCGTCAAAATGCTGGACCTCGCCGGACTGGAGCAGTCCGGTCAGGTCACGCTGACCGACGGCCGAACCGGCGAGACCTTCGACCGCAAGGTAACGGTCGGCTACATTTATATGCTGAAGCTCCACCATCTCGTGGACGACAAGATTCACGCTCGTTCAATCGGCCCGTACAGCCTGGTTACCCAGCAGCCGCTGGGTGGTAAGGCGCAGTTCGGCGGGCAGCGTTTCGGCGAGATGGAAGTGTGGGCGCTGGAGGCTTATGGGGCCGCTTATACGCTGCAGGAAATGCTGACCGTGAAATCGGATGACGTTTCCGGCCGCACCAAGGTCTATGAGGCAATTGTCCGGGGCGATGACAATTTTGAAGCCGGCATACCGGAATCCTTCAACGTTTTGGTGAAGGAACTTCGTTCGCTCGGCCTTAATGTCGAGCTCATGGAAAGTGGATACTGATCCGAGGTGTTTTTTGGGCGGGTCGTAACAGACCCGCCCGCCACCAACGGACAAACAAGAAACCCAGGGGATACCCATGCAAGAGTTGATGAACATCTTCGGTCAGCCGTCTGGCCCGCAGAGCTTCGATTCGATCCAGATCGCGATCGCGAGCCCGGAGCGGATTCGTTCGTGGTCGTTCGGCGAAATCAAGAAGCCCGAAACCATCAACTACCGGACTTTCAAGCCAGAGCGCGACGGCCTGTTTTGCGCCCGTATATTTGGGCCGATCAAGGATTACGAGTGCCTGTGCGGCAAATACAAACGCATGAAATATCGCGGCATTATCTGCGAGAAATGCGGTGTCGAGGTAACGTTGTCCAAGGTTCGGCGCGAGCGCATGGGCCATATCGAGCTGGCCTCGCCGGTGGCGCATATCTGGTTTCTGAAGTCGCTGCCCAGCCGCATCGGCCTTCTGCTGGACATGACGCTGAAGGATCTTGAGCGCGTTCTTTATTTTGAAAGCTTCGTCGTAACCGAACCGGGCCTGACCGCGCTGAACATGTACCAGCTTCTCTCCGAAGAGGAGTTCATGGACGCCCAGGACGAATATGGCGACGAAAATTTCACCGCCAAGATCGGCGCCGAGGCGCTTAAAGACATGCTTTCGGTGCTTGACCTTGAGGAAGAGCGCGCCACGGTGCGTGTCGAGCTCAAGGAGACCAATTCCGAAGCCAAGCGCAAGAAGCTGGTCAAAAGGCTCAAGCTGATCGAGGCTTTTTTCGAATCAGGGGCTCGGCCGGAATGGATGATCCTGGATGTTGTGCCGGTGATCCCGCCTGAATTGCGCCCGCTGGTGCCGCTGGACGGCGGCCGCTTCGCGACTTCGGACCTTAACGATCTTTATCGCCGCGTCATCAACCGCAACAACCGCCTGAAGCGGCTGATCGAACTGCGCGCGCCAGACATCATCGTGCGCAACGAAAAGCGCATGCTGCAGGAGGCGGTCGACGCATTGTTCGACAACGGCCGGCGTGGTCGCGTCATCACCGGTGCCAATAAGCGTCCGCTGAAGTCGCTCAGCGACATGTTGAAGGGCAAGCAGGGGCGCTTCCGCCAAAACCTGTTGGGCAAGCGCGTCGATTATTCGGGCCGTTCGGTTATCGTGGTCGGGCCGGAATTGATGCTCCACCAATGCGGCCTGCCGAAGAAGATGGCGTTGGAGCTGTTCAAGCCTTTCATTTATTCGAAGCTGGAACTCTACGGCATGGCCTCGACCATCAAGGCGGCCAAGCGCATGGTGGAAAAAGAACGCCCGGAAGTCTGGGATATCCTTGAAGAGGTGATCCGAGAGCATCCGGTAATGCTGAACCGGGCGCCGACCCTGCATCGTCTCGGCATCCAGGCTTTCGAACCGAAGTTGATCGAGGGCAAGGCGATTCAGCTACATCCACTGGTCTGCACAGCTTTCAACGCCGACTTTGACGGTGATCAGATGGCTGTCCATGTGCCGTTGTCGCTGGAAGCGCAGCTGGAAGCGCGCGTGCTGATGATGTCGACCAACAACATCCTCTCGCCGGCCAATGGAAAGCCGATCATCGTGCCGTCGCAGGATATCGTGCTGGGCCTCTACTGGATGTCCATGGAGCGCGCGGGCGCCCCGGGCGAAGGCATGTCCTTCGCCAATCTGGCCGAAGTGAAGTATGCGCTGGACCAGAAAGTTGTCGATTTGCACGCAAAGATCACAGCGCGCTACGAGACCGTCGATGAAGAGGGCAAGCCGGTCAGGCTGCGTGTTGAAACAACGCCGGGCCGACTGATCATGTCGGAAATACTGCCGCGCCATCCGCGCGTGCCATTTGACCTGATCAACCGGGTTCTGACCAAGCGGGAAGTTTCGAACGTTATTGAAATCGTGTACCGCCAGTGCGGCCAGAAGGAGACGGTCATTTTCGCCGACCGGCTGATGACCATGGGATTTGGTCAAGCCTGCACCGCGGGAATTTCCTTCGGGAAAGACGATCTGATCATCCCGAAAGCGAAAGAAAAACTGATCGCCGACTCCCAGAAGGCGGTCAAGGAATACGAACAGCAGTATCTCGACGGCTTGATCACGCAGCTCGAAAAATACAACAAGGTCATTGATGTCTGGTCGGATTGCACCGATCGCGTGGCCGATGAGATGATGAAGGTCATGCAGGCGCCGGGCCCCGATGGCGAGTTGAACTCGGTATACATCATGGCGCATTCCGGCGCCCGTGGGTCGGCGGCCCAGATTAAACAGCTCGCCGGCATGCGCGGGTTGATGGCCAAGCCATCGGGCGAAATCATCGAGACACCGATCATCTCCAACTTCAAGGAGGGACTCTCGGTCCTCGAATATTTCAACTCGACCCATGGCGCCCGAAAGGGACTGGCCGACACCGCGCTGAAGACCGCGAACTCGGGCTACCTGACTCGCCGTCTTGTGGATGTTGCACAGGACTGTATCGTGGTCGAGGAAGATTGTGGCACCACCGAGGGCTTGATGATGCGGGCCGTGGTCGATGGTGGCGAAGTGATCGAGGAGCTGTCCGAACGCATCCTGGGCCGTTACTCGTCTGTCGATATCGTCGATCCACTGTCGGGCGACGTCATTGTGAAGGCGGGTGGTTTTGTCAGTGAAGAGAAAATCATCGAGATCGAACGCGCGGGGGTGGATTCGGTCAAGATCCGCTCGGCGCTGACCTGCGAAACGCACCCGGGAATTTGCGGCAAATGTTACGGTCGCGACCTGGCGCGTGGCACCAAGGTGAATATCGGCGAGGCTGTCGGCGTGATTGCAGCGCAATCGATCGGCGAACCGGGCACGCAGTTGACCATGCGTACTTTCCATATTGGCGGCGCGGCCCAGCGCGGGGCGGAGCAGTCCACGGTCGAATCGACCCTGGACGGCGTCGTGACCATCGAAAACCGCAACGTTGTTATCGACACTACCAAGACGCCGGTGGTGATGGGCCGCAACTGTGAAATTATCGTCAAGGACGATCAGGGTCGCGAGCGCGCGCGTCACCGCGTACCCTACGGTGCCCGATTGCTGGTCGATGATGCGGCCAATGTCGAGCGCGGCCAGCGTCTGGCGGAATGGGATCCCTATACCATCCCGATCATTACCGAGAAGGAAGGTGTCGCCCATTATATGGACATGGTCGAAGGCCTGTCGATTCGCGAGACTATGGACGAGGCGACCGGCATTTCCAGCAAGGTCGTCGTCGATTGGAAACAACAGCCGCGAGGCGCCGATCTTAAGCCGCGTATCACTCTGCGCGACAAAAAGGACGAGGTCATCACACTGGCCAATGGCCTGGAGGCCCGTTACTTCATGTCGGTAGACGCCATCCTGTCGGTCGAGAACGGCTCGAAAGTCCAGGCCGGCGACGTGCTGGCTCGTATCCCGCGCGAATCAGGCAAGAACCGCGATATTACTGGTGGCCTGCCGCGCGTGGCCGAGTTGTTTGAGGCCCGCAAGCCCAAGGACTATGCAATCATCAGCGAGGGCGAGGGCCGTGTCGAGTTCGGCAAGGACTACAAGACCAAACGGCGCATCATCGTGGTTCCGACCGAGGAAGGTAAGGATCCGGTTGAGTATCTGATCCCCAAGGGCAAGCATATCAGTGTCCAGGAGGGTGACCATGTCGAGACCGGCGATCTGCTGATGGATGGCAATCCGGTGCCGCACGATATTCTGCATGTGCTGGGTGTCGAGGCGCTGGCAAATTATTTGGTCAAGGAAATTCAGGACGTCTACCGCTTGCAGGGCGTGAAGATTAACGACAAACATATCGAGGTGATCGTCCGCCAGATGTTGCAGAAGGTTGAGGTCGACGATCCCGGTGACACCATCCTGCTGGCCGGCGAGCAGGTCGACCGTGACGAGTTCGAAGCGCTCAACGACAAGGCGGTTGCCGAAGGTGGCATGGCGGCTCGTGGGCGGCCAGTGTTGCAGGGCATCACCAAGGCGTCGCTGCAGACCAAGTCTTTCATTTCGGCGGCCTCATTCCAGGAAACCACCCGTGTACTTACCGAAGCGGCGGTTTCCGGAAGGATGGATACGCTGGAAGGACTGAAGGAGAACGTTATCGTCGGCCGCCTGATACCCGCGGGCACGGGCGCGTCCGTCAATCGGACCCGGATAACGGCGGGCGACCGGGATCGCGTAATCAGCGAGGCCAGCGCCGCCGAAGCCCTTACCAAGGCCCAATCGACAGAGGGCGAAACCGAGGACGCTTAAGCTTTACCCGGGGGGCGGAATAATTTTTTCCGTACCGCCCCCCGCGAAGCTTTGACGCACCCTTGAAATACTTTGAAGAAAACCGAAATCTGCTGTTGACGATATCATGGGGCGTGAATAGTATGCGCCCGCTTTCAGGGGGCTGGCCGTAGAGTCAGACCGGAGGTTCCGGTCACGATCTAGACGCAGCGCCCAACGACCCTGGAAACCGACATAAGCCGGATGAGCCGGCTGCTTGCACGACCAACTGCCGGAGGCGCGGGATTGTTCCTTGCGACCGGTGGCTTGTCGCATCGCGATTGTAGCGATAGCGATCGGGGTTGTGTGGGATACAGAACTGAGGACGATAGAGAATGCCGACGATCAATCAGTTGATCAGGAAACCACGTAAGTCGCCGCCGACCCGTAACAAGGTGCCGGCGCTTGAGGCTTGCCCGCAGAAACGTGGCGTATGCACCCGCGTCTATACGACGACGCCGAAGAAGCCGAACTCGGCGCTTCGCAAGGTGGCTCGCGTGCGCCTGACTAATGGTTTCGAAGTGACGAGTTATATCCCCGGCGTGGGCCATAACCTTCAGGAACATTCCGTTGTTCTGCTTCGTGGTGGCCGCGTGAAGGATCTTCCCGGCGTTCGCTACCACATGATTCGCGGCACCCTGGATACACAGGGCGTCAAGGACCGTCGCCAGCGCCGTTCGAAATACGGCGCGAAGCGGCCGAAATAGGGCGGGGGACTCAGGCATGTCAAGACGCCGCGCAGCAGAAAAACGCGAGATTCTCCCCGATGCCAAGTTTGGCGACGTGGTGCTCAGCAAGTTCATGAACATCGTTATGGTTGATGGCAAGAAGTCGGCCGCCGAGCGGATCGTCTATGGCGCCTTCGATTTGATCGAAAAGCGCAATAGCACCGACCCGGTGAAGCTTTTCCATGAGGCGCTTGAGAATGTGAAGCCGCAGATGGAGGTGCGCTCCCGGCGCGTCGGTGGCGCCACCTATCAGGTGCCGGTCGACGTGCGGCCTGTCCGGGCGCAGGCGCTGGCTTTTCGCTGGTTGATCGCGATGGCGCGCAAACGGTCGGAAAACACAATGGTCGAGCGTCTGTCGGGCGAGCTGGCCGACGCCGCCAATAACCGCGGCGCCGCGGTAAAGAAGCGTGAAGATACGCACCGGATGGCCGAAGCCAACCGCGCCTTCTCGCATTATCGCTGGTAAAGATTAAGAACGAAGCGGACGAGAACAGTAATGGCACGCACGACACCCATTGAACGGTACCGCAATATCGGCATTATGGCCCATATTGACGCCGGCAAGACCACGACGACAGAGCGAATCCTGTATTATACCGGCCGTTCGCACAAGATCGGCGAGGTCCATCACGGTAGTGCCACCATGGACTGGATGGAACAGGAGCAGGAGCGCGGCATTACCATTACGTCCGCCGCGACGACCGCGTTCTGGAACGACTACCGCGTCAACATCATCGACACTCCGGGCCATGTGGATTTCACCATCGAGGTGGAGCGTTCGCTACGCGTGCTCGACGGCGCGGTGACTGTGTTTGACAGCGTTGCCGGGGTTGAGCCGCAGTCGGAGACCGTCTGGCGCCAGGCCGACAAATATAAAGTGCCTCGTATCTGTTTCGTGAACAAGATGGACCGCATGGGCGCGGATTTCTTCCGCTGCGTCGATATGATCGTCGACCGCCTGGGTGCGAAGCCGCTGGTGCTGCAGCTGCCGATCGGCAGCGAGGGCGATTTTGCCGGCGTCATCGATCTCGTCAAGATGAAGGCGATCCGCTGGAAGGACGAAAATCTCGGCGCCGAGTTCTTCGAGGAAGATATCCCGGCCGACATGGCCGATCAGGCCGCTGAATATCGCGAAAAGCTGGTCGAGCTCGCCGTCGAGCAGGACGATGCCGCGATGGAGGCTTATCTGGAGGGCACCGAGCCCGACGAAGCGACTCTCAAGAAATGCATTCGCAAGGGTGCGATTAGCAGTTACGCCGTTCCGGTGCTGCTGGGGTCGGCCTTTAAGAACAAGGGCGTCCAGCCGCTGCTGGACGCGGTCGTCGATTATTTGCCCTCGCCGCTGGATATCGGCGCCGTCAAGGGGCTCGAAGTCGAGGGCGACGATGTGATGACCCGCGAGCCTACCGACGACGCCCCGTTCTCGGCGCTCGCCTTCAAGATCATGAACGACCCCTTCGTTGGGTCGCTGACTTTCGCGCGTGTCTATTCGGGCGTACTCGAAAGCGGCACCGCTACCCTGAACACGATCAAGGACAACCGCGAGCGCGTTGGCCGAATGTTGTTGATGCACGCCAATAGTCGCGAAGACATCAAGGTGGCCCATGCCGGCGATATCGTCGCCATCTGTGGCCTGAAGAACACTACGACCGGCGACACGCTGTGCGATCCCTCCAAGCCCATTGTGCTGGAGCGGATGGAGTTCCCCGACCCGGTCATCGAGATCGCGGTTGAGCCGAAGACCAAGGCCGATCAGGAAAAAATGTCCCAGGCGCTGCAGCGGTTGGCCGCCGAGGACCCCAGCTTCCGCGTGACGTCGGATATCGAAAGCGGCCAGACCATCATCAAGGGCATGGGCGAACTGCATCTCGATATCATCGTCGATCGCATGAAGCGAGAATTCAAGGTGGACGCCAATATCGGCGCGCCGCAGGTCGCTTATCGCGAAACCATCTCGCGGGCGGCTGAAATCGATTATACCCACAAGAAGCAGACCGGCGGTTCGGGTCAGTTTGCGCGGGTGATCATGGAGTTCGAACCGCTGGAACCGGGCGGCGGCTTCCAGTTCGATAGCAAGGTCGTTGGCGGTTCGGTGCCCAAGGAATACATCCCGGGCGTCCAGAAGGGCCTGAATTCGGCTCGTGAGTCTGGTGCGCTGGCCGGTTATCCGGTGATCGATTTCAAGGTGAAGCTGGTCGACGGTGGCTACCATGATGTGGATTCGTCGGTACTCGCCTTCGAGATCGCGGCGCGCGCCGCTTTCCGCGAGGCGATGGAAAAATGCGCCGCCGTGCTGCTGGAGCCGCTGATGAAGGTTGAGGTGGTGACGCCCGAGGAGTATATGGGCGATGTCATCGGCGATCTGAATGCGCGCCGCGGCATGGTGCAGGAAACCGAAGGTCGCGGCAACGCGCAGGTGATTACCGCCATGGTGCCCCTGGCCAATATGTTTGGCTACATCAACACGTTGCGCTCGATGAGCCAGGGTCGCGCCCAATACTCGATGCAATTTGACCATTATGAACGCGTACCGCCACATGTTGCCGACGAAATCGGTAACAAGGGCGGCGGCGCCAAAGCCTGATCAGGCAAGGGATACGGAGCAGAAACGATGGCTAAAGCAAAATTTGAACGTACGAAACCGCATTGCAACATCG
>CBFDDT010000091.1:0-15266 GCA_965603635.1 uncultured bacterium
CCGCACTGGATGCCGCCGCCGTCGGTGAAGGCCTTCTGCAGGGGATGCGGGGCGTCGCGTTCGCCCAGGCCGGCGATGGTGGTGATGTCGCGCCCCTCGACCATCCAGGCCAGCGTCAGGCAGCTATCCACGGCGAGGCCGTCGACCTGTACCGCGCAGGCGCCGCAGTCGCCCTTCTCGCAGCCGCATTTGACCTCCACATGGCCCAACTCGCGCAGCGCCTCCAGCAGGGTGCGGTGCGACGGGACGCTGGCCTGTTCCGCGCGGCCGTTGATATTGAGGGTGATGGTCTTTTCCCTGGACATGATCTCTATCCTTTCCGAAGAGCCTGGGATACCAGGCGCCGGGTCAGTGCTTCGACGGTGTGGCGGCGATAATCGGCGGAGGCCCGGATATCGTCGACGGGGCTACATTCGCCGGCGGCACAAGCGGCGGCCTCGGCGATCAACTCGGGAGTCAGCGCCTTGCCTTCCAGCAGCGCCTCGGCCGCCTTCGCGCGCAGCACCACCGGGGCAACCGCGCCCAACGCGATACGCGCCATGCTGCATTTGCCGCCCGCGACGGCGATGGTGACCGCCACGCCGGTGATCGTGATGGCGTCCCCCTTGCGGCGCGCCAGCTTGTAGAAGGAATTCAAGGCATTAGCGGGCAGGCTCGGCCAGGAGATTTTCGTAATCAGCTCATCGGCTCGCCGCGCATCCTTCTTGTAGCCCAGGAAATAGTCGTCCAGCGCCACCGTCCGCGTCCCCGATTTCGAAACCAGCGTGACCTCGGCGTCCAGCGACATCAACGGCGGCACCAGGTCGGCGGCCGGCGAACCGCAGGCGATATTGCCGGCCACCGTCGCAGTGTTGCGCACCATCTGGCCGGCGAAAACCTTGCAGGCGTCGATCAGCGACGGCGCGGCGGCGGCGATTTCAGGCGAGGCCAGCAGTTCGCTGACGGTGGTGCGCGCACCGATGATCACGCGGTCCGCCCCCGCCTCGATGCCGCAAAGCTCACCGACATTGCCCAGCCCGACGACCCGGTCGGGCCTCTCGCGCCGAGACCTTATATCGATGAGCAAGTTGGTGCCGCCGGCCAGCGGGGCTATATCCCGTCGGCCGGCGCCGGCCATCACTTCCAGGGCGCCGGCCAGCGTGTCGGGAATGTCGAGATCGAATTGCGCATACATGGGTGTTCTCCCTGTCGGATCCTGCTCAGACGTCCCAGCCGCCATCGACGGCAAGTTGCTGGCCGGTGATGTTGCGGGCGTCCTCGCTGGCCATGAACAGCACCGCGTTGGCGACGTCCTGTGTCGTGGTGACCCGTTTCAGGGCCATGTCCTGGACATATTCCTCATAAACCTGCTCGACCGTCCAGCCGCGTTTCTCGGCCTTGCCCTCGCACAGCTTCATCATGCGCGGCGTCTCGACGATGCCGGGGCAGACCGCATTGACGTTGATGTTGTATTTGCCGAGTTCCAGCGCCACCGTGCGCGTAATGCCGCGCACCGCCCATTTCGACGCGCTGTAGGAGGTCCGCATGGGATAGCCGCGCAGGCCCGATGTGCCGCCGATATTGACGATCTTGCCGCTTTCCTGGGCGATCATCGTGGGCACCACATGCTTGATCGGCAGGAAGGTGCCGCGCTCGTTGGCGGTGATGACATAGGTGAAATCATCCACGTCGATATCCTGAACCGGGGTCTCGATGGGGCCGGTGACGCCCGCCACATTGACCAGGATGTCGATGTGCCCGCCGAAAACCTCCTTGGCCTTGTCGACCATCGCCTTGACCTGGGCCTCCTCGATAACGTCGCAGGCCACCACATGGGCCTCGCGGCCGAGTGCGCGAACCTGGGCCGCCACCTCTTCCAGGGCGGCGGTGTCGCGCGCGGTCAACAGCACATCGGCGCCCTCGCGCGCCAGCGTGGTGGTGATGGCGGCGCCCATGCCCTTGGCGGCGCCGGTAACGATTGCCTTCTTGCCTTCAAGTCTCATCGGTCTGTTCCTCTTGCGAATTGAACTGGTTCGGTTATTCGTCTTTTTGCGGCGGTCCGTAGCCACCGCCGCCGCAGCTGTCGACAACAACGACGTCGCCCGGCTGCAGCCGTATGTTCGCCTTGCCCGGCATGTCGGATTCCCCGCCGTCGGCCTTGCGAATGGTGACGCGGAAGGGCGCGCCATTCTCGCCGCCCTGCAAGCCATAGGGCGGCACGACGCGGCGTTCGAACATGGATGTGACCGACATGTCATCGCACAAAATGCGGTATTCGCGGTGCAGTCCCTCGCCGCCCCTGTGCGCGCCGGCCCCGCCGGAATCCCCGCGCAGGCGCTGGCTGTCGATGCGGATGGGATATTCGGCCTCGATGATTTCGGCCGGGGTGTTCATGACGTTCGACATATGAACGCGAATCACCGGCGCGCCATCGCGGTTGTGCCGCGCGCCCTCGCCGCCGCCATGGGTTTCGTAGAGCGTGGTCCAGGCGCCATCGGCCCGCCGGCCGCCGAACAGGATCAGGCCCGAAGTGGTCGGTCCGCCGGCCGAGAGCAACTTCGGCACGATCGGCTCGAAGGCGCGGAACACGGCGTCGGCAACCCGCTGGGAGGTTTCGTGATTACCGCCGACCACCGGCTTTTCCGGCCCCGGATCGAGCAGCGAACCGGGCCGGGTGATAATCTCGAACGGCCGGTAGCAGCCGCCGCTGGGCTGAATGTCCGGCCCGAACAGGGTTTTGACCACATAGAACACCGAGGCCGCGGCAATGAAGGGGGTGGTGTTGACCGGCCCGCGCGTGGCGTCGCCGGAGTCGGAGAAATCGAAGCGGGCATGGTCGCCCTCGACCGTCACCCGCACCCGCACCGGCACCGGGCCGCCGCCGCCGGCATCATCGTCCAGCCAGTCCTCGCCTTCGTAGGTCCCGTCGGGGATGGCGCTGAGTGCCGTGCGCATCTGGGCCTCGGCGCGGTCATGGATGGCGGCGATGGCGGCCGTCACCGTCCCGGTCCCATGCTCGGCGAATAGCTGGTGGATGCGTTCCTCGGCCGCGCGGGTCGAGGCCATCTGGGCCAGGATATCGCCCTCGCGCTCGGCCGCGCCGCGCACGTTGGCCAGCACCATGTCCAGCTTCTCGCGGTCCGGCCCGTCTGCGCTGAACAGGCGGAAGGGCGGAATGCGCAAGCCTTCCTGCCAGGCGTCGGTGGCGTCGGCCACGTAGCTGCCGGGCACCGCCCCGCCGATATCCGCCCAGTGCGCCAGATTGACGGCGAAGGCCTGGATCATCCCGTCAATAAAGACCGGCCGGATCGCCTTGACGTCGGGCAGGTGATTGCCGCCGACCTCCGGCAGATTGAGGAACCAGACGTCGCCGGGGGCGAGCCGTTCCCTGGGCACGCGCTTGAGGAACTCGCGCACGGTGAAGCTCATCACCCCCATATGCATCGGGATGTCGCGGCCCTGGGCGATCAGATGGCCGTCGGCATCGGTCAGCGCCGACGACAAATCCCCGGCCTCGCGCAGCAGCGGCGAGCGCGCCGAGCGCATGACCACCAGCGACATTTCCTCGGCCGTCGCGGTCAGCGCGTTGCGGATGACCTCCAGGGTGACGGGATCGACGGTGACGCTCATGGTGCGACTCCCGTTTCAATATGCAGATTGCCGTCGCGGTCCGGCGTCAGCGACGCGCCGGGCGGCAGGATCACCGTCGACCAGGCGTCCTCGATAATGGCCGGGCCCGATATGGCGCGATCTGCTTCCAGTCCGGCACGGTCGTAACGCGGCGTCGGGATCGCCTCGCCGGCTTGAAAAGTGCAGGGCGTGGTTTTGACCGGGCCCGCGCCGCCGCCCTGGGCTGTCGAGCCATATTCCGCTCGGGACCGGGGGATCGATACCCGCTGACGGATCGCCACCAGTTCCCAGGGCTCGTCCGTGGCGAAACCGTATAGCTTTTCATGCCGATCCAGGAAATCCGCCCTGAGGCGCGCCGGGTCATCATAGGCCGGATCGGGGATTTCGATGGCGTAGCTCTGGCCGCTGTAGCGGACCGAGGCCACCTCCTCCACCTTCATCTCGTTCTCGCCATGGCCGGCCGCCTCCAGCGGCGCCATCAGGCGGGCGCGCAGGACCTGCCGCGCCTCGTTCAAGCGGGCCGCGTCCCAATCGCCCACCGCCATGCGCAGGGTGCGCTGCTGGGAATAGCTCATCTCGGCGCTGACACAGCCGAGCGCGGAGAACATGCTGGAATTGGCCGGGACCACGACCCTTGCAATCCCGAAGGCGCGCGCCACCTCGACCGCATGCATCGGGCCCGCCCCGCCATAGGCCAGCAGGGCGCATTGCCGCCCGTCGATGCCGCGCTCCACCGTGATACGCCGCAGCGCCCGGACCATTGCCGAATTAGCGACCCGCGCGACGCCCAGCGCCGCGGCCTCCACCGTCATATCCATTTCCGCGGCCAGCGGGGCGAGTGCCGCCCGCGCCGCCGCGAGGTCGAGCTTCAGCCCGGCGCGTTCGGGGTCCATGTAACCCAGCACCAGATTGGCGTCGGTGACCGTGGGCTGGTTCCCGCCCTTGCCGTAACAAGCCGGCCCCGGGTCCGCGCCGGCGCTTTCCGGGCCGACGCAGAGCGCGCCATGATCCAGCCGGGCGATCGAGCCGCCCCCGGCGCCGATCGATTCCACCGCCACCATGGGCTGGCGCATCGGCCGGCCGCCCAGCGAACGGTCGCTGGATATCTGGGCCTGGCCATCCAGGATCAGGCAGACGTCGGTGGTGGTGCCGCCCATGTCAAAACTGATGGCGTGATCGATGCCGAGTTCGCGCGCGATGCGCCCGGCGGCGGCGACACCGGCGGCAGGCCCCGACATGGCCAATCCCAGCGGCAGGTCGCGCAGCGCATCGGGCGAGGCCATTCCGCCGGCGGAATGAAACAAATGCAGGCGCGAGCCCTCGGGCTTGGCGCCTTCCAGCCGGTCCAGGTAACCGGCGGCCAGCGGCATGACGCTGGCGCTGAGCGCCGTGGTGGCCGTGCGCTCGTACTCGCGGGCCTCCGGGTTGACTCGATTCGACAGCGCAACGAAGGGGAATTTTTCACCGAGGCTCCGGCCGAGTTCTTCCTCATGGGCCGGATTGGCATAGGCATGCAGCAGGGATACCGCCACCGCCTCGACGTTGCTTGCCTCCAGTTCGGCGATGACCGCGTCGATGGCGCCGGCCTCCAGCGGCCGCAACACCGCGCCCTCGTAATCCAGCCGTTCGGCGACTTCGAAGCGCCGTTCCGCCGGTGCCTGGGGTTCGATCTTGGGCGGCGGGTCGAGGCGGTAGAGATGCAGGCGGTTCTGGCGGCCAATGGCCAGGCTGTCGGCAAACCCCTCGGTGGCGACCAACGCAACCCGGGCCAGATCATCCTCGACGATGGCGTTGGTGACCATGGTGGTGCCGTGGATCAGGTCGCCCACATCGGCCCAGGCCAGCCCGACCGCCGCCAGCGCGTCGACAAGCCCGGCCACCCGGTCGTCGATGCGGGTTTCCACCTTGGCGGCACGGACCTCGCCGGACAGGGGATCGAGCGCGACCACATCGGTAAATGTGCCGCCTATATCAATCCCTGCCTGCCATCCGTTGGTCATGATGATCTCGTGGAAAAGTTCCGTAAAACGGAAAATAGTTTCGTAATACGGAATACTGTGCTATAAGGTCACCGGAGAGTCAAACGGAATCTGGGGAAACCACCGTGACCGAAACCAGAGGCGTTCTCAGCCGCTACGCCACCATACTCGATACCCTGGCCGCCGCGCCGGAGGGGCTGACCCTGACCGAGATCATGCAGGCGACCGCCCTGCCCCGCGGCACCGTTCACCGGCTGCTGGGCGCGTTACTGGAGGTCGGCTATATCGCGCCGGTCGAGGGGCGGAAGGTCTATGTCCTGGGCGCGCGCCTGTTGCATATGCTGCATCTGGGCACGCCGGCGGAAATCATCGTCCGGCTGGTACGCCCGATCCTCGACCGGTTGGTGACGCAATTCCGCGAGACCGCCTTCCTGGCCAAGCTGGAGGGGCACGAGGTACGGTCCGTCGCCATGGCCATGCCGTCGGGCGAGGGCCAGTCCTACGTCCAGCCCGGCCGCGAGATGCCGGCCCATGCGGCGGCCTCGGGCAAGGCGATTTTCGCCTTTCAGGACGAGGCGGTTATCGGCGACGTACTGGCCCGGCCGCTGGAGGAATTCACCGGCAAGGCGATCACCGACCCGGCCGCCCTGCGCGCCGAGCTTGAGGCCGTGCGCGCGAAGGGCTATGCCCTGTGCGATGAGGAACTCGACCCCGGCATATACAGCTACGCCTGCCCGATCTATCTGGAGGATGTCGGCGTGATCTACAGCATCGGCCTGGTCGGCCTGACCGAACGGCTGCACCGCTTCCCGGCCGACGAGGTCGTCGCCAGCCTGCAAGAAGCCGCGACCGAAATCGCCGCCCTGTTGTCGCGGCGCTGACCATGACGAAGAACGAGACATTACACATCACCGCCATGGGACATCGTGGCGAGGGCGTGGCCGAGGGGCCGGGCGGGCCCGTCTATGTGCCCTTCACGCTGCCGGGCGAGACCGTGCGCGTGGCGATCGAGGGCAAGCGTGGGCGGTTGCTGGAGGTGCTGGAGCCGAGCCCGGAGCGCGTCGAGGCCCCCTGCCCCCATTTCGGCCGCTGCGGTGGCTGCGCGGTGCAGCACTGGCGCGATGGCGCCTACGCCGGCTGGAACCGCGGGCTTGTCGAGACCGCCCTGCGCCACCGCCATGTGGACGCGCCGGTCGCCGCGCCCATCGATGCCCATGGCGCGGGGCGGCGGCGGGTCACGCTGCATGTGCTGTTTGCGAGGGAACGCGTGATGGCCGGCTTCATGGAGGGGCGCAGCCACCGGCTACTGGACCTCGACCGCTGCCCGATCCTGGCGCCCGAACTGGCCGACGCCCCGGCCATCGCGCGCGAACTGGGCGCGGCGGTCCGGGGCCACGCAAAGAGCTTCGACATCCTGATTACCGCCAGCGCTACCGGCCTGGACTGCGACCTGCGCGGCCGCATCCCCGACCATCCGGATATCCAGATGGACCTCAGCGAGGCGGCCGAGCGGCTGGACCTCGCCCGCGTCACCATCAACGGCGATCTCGGCATCGAGCGCCGCATGCCCATGCTGACGGCCGGCCAGGCGCGCATCCCCCTGCCGCCGGGCGCCTTCCTGCAGGCGACGGCGGAGGGCGAGGAAACGCTGGCGCGGCTGGTAATGGAAGCCGCCGGCGAGTCCGCGCGCGTCGTCGACCTGTTCTGCGGTATTGGCCCCTTCGCACTGAGGCTGGCGGCAGGCGCGTCGGTGCTGGCGGTGGACGACAACGAACCCGCCCTCAAGGCCCTGGACCGCGCGGCGCGCGCCACGCCCGGCCTGAAACCGGTAACCACCGAAATCCGCGACCTCTATCGCCGCCCCCTGAGGGCCCGCGAACTGGACCGATACGAAGTAGTGGTGTTCGACCCGCCCCGCGCCGGCGCCGAGGCCCAGGCAAGGGAACTGGCGCAATCCAAGGCGCCGACGGTCGTGGCGGTATCCTGCGACCCGGCGACACTGGCCCGAGACCTCGCGATCCTGGTGGAGGGCGGCTACAGCATCAAGGCCGTCACCCCGGTAGACCAGTTCAAATACGCCGCCCATGTGGAAACAGTCGCGGTGCTGCGGCGGGGGTAAAATCGGCGCGACGCCTCCCCGACACCCCCTCACCCAACCCTCTCCCGCGAGGGGAGAGGGCTATACTGGCGCCGCCTCGAAGAAAGAACCCTCTCCCCTTGCGGAAGAGGGCAGGTTGAGGGAGTGCCCGAGGGAAGGCCTTATCTCAACATTCAGAGACCGATATCCCTGGCCGTCGCATCGATCGCCTTCCGGACCAGCCCGATCATCTCGTCGATTTGCGCGGTCGTGATGACCAGCGGCGGGGACATCACCATTATGTCTTTGACGGCGCGCATGACGAGGCCGTTTTCGATGCAGTGGTTGCGGCAGATTCCGCCGACCTTGCCGGGTTCGTCGAAATGTTTGCGTTTGGCCTTGTCCTCGACCAGTTCGATGGCGCCGATCATGCCCATCGATCGCGTTTCGCCGACCAGCGGATGGTCTTCCAGGGTCTTCAGCGCCCTGGCCAGATGCGGCCCGGTTTCGTCGCGCACTTTCTCGATCAGCCCATCGCGGCGCATGATCTCGATATTCCGGATCGCCACGGCGCAGGCCGCCGGATGGCCGGAATAGGTGAAGCCGTGATAGAACTCACCGCCCTTGTCGATAAAGGTTTTCATCACCCGGTCGCCGACCATGACGGCGGAAATCGGCAGATAGCCCGACGACAGCCCCTTGGCCATGGTGATGAAGTCGGCGGACTCGATACCGAAGCTCTCATAACCGAACCAGTTGCCGGTGCGCCCGAAACCGCAAATCACCTCGTCGCAGATCAGCAGCACGTCATACTGCTTGCAGATGCGCTGGACTTCCGGCCAGTAGGTTTTGGGCGGGATGATGACGCCGCCGGCGCCCTGGATCGGCTCGCCGATGAAGGCGCCTACCTTGTCGGCGCCGAGTTCGAGAATCTTCTCCTCGATGGCCTTCGCCGCCTGGATGCCGAACGCGTCCTCGTCCATGTCGCCGCCCTCGCCATACCAGTAGGGCTGGGCCACATGGGCGATGTCGGGGATGATGCCGCCCTGGGTATGCATTGATTCCATGCCACCCAGGCTGAGCGCCGCCGTGGTGCTGCCGTGATAGGCATTATGGCGGCTGATGATGGTGCGCTTCTCCGGCTTGCCTTCGAGCTGCCAGAACTGGCGCACCATGCGCAGGATGGTGTCGTTCGCCTCGGAACCCGAATTGGCGAAGAAGGCATGATTGAAATTAGCCGGCGTCAGCTCGGCCAGCAGCTTCGACAGCTCGGCGGCCGGCGGGTGCGTGGTCTTGAAGAAGGTGTTGTAGTAGGGCAGCTCCAGCATCTGCTCGGCCGCCACCGAGGCCAATTCGCGCTGGCCATAGCCGATATTGACGCACCACAGGCCGGCCATGCCGTCGAGAAAGCGCCTTCCCTCGGAATCCCAGAAATAGATGCCGTCGGCATGGGTTACGACCCGGCCACCGCCTTCCTCGGCGAGTTCCTTGTAATCGGTGAAGGGGCGCATGTGATGCGCCACGTCGTCGCGCAGAAGTTCCTGGGTGTTGTAATTGCGGCCGCTACGGCCCTCAAATGAATCGTTCATTGTTCGCAAGCTCCATCGGGCGAATTAACAAAAAGGGTGATTTTCCGGTTCGCCCCGGCCTACGGGTTATAGCCGATCCGCGCGCACAGGATCATCAGCTCGGCATAACGGCTGCGTCCGCGTTGGCGTCGTTTCCGGTTGGGCAGATGGTGCATCATGCGTTCATTATAATTGAATTGTTCCCATTTGAAAATCGATTCAATCGCTCACACATTCAACAGCAAGTTCTCGCGCTCCCACGAGCTGATGACCTCCTGATAGGCATCGTATTCCAGGTTCTTCACCTCGTTGAGCGCGGCGACGAAGCGGTCGCCCAGCACGTCCTTCAGGGGCCGCGAATGGTTCAGCTTCGACAGGGCGTCGGTGAGATGGCGGGTGAGCGTAAAGGCGTAACGGTAGGCGTTGCCCTCTACCGGGTTGCTGGGATCGATCTTCTCGGTCATGCCCAGCCAGCCACAGGCCAGCGAGGCGGCGATGGCGAGATACGGGTTGGCGTCCACCCCGGGGATGCGGTTTTCGACCCGCCGGTTTTCATTGTCGGAATGCGGCACGCGCAGGCCCACCGTGCGGTTGTCATGGGCCCAGTGCACGTTGATCGGCGCATCCGAATGGGGCATCAGCCGGCGATAGGAATTGACGTTCGGAGCCAGCAGCGGCATCGCCGCCGGCAGATAACGCTGCAGCCCGCCGATATGGTTCAGGAACAGCTTCGAATCGGCCCCCGCCTTGGTGGAGAAAAGGTTGCGGCCGGTCTTCACATCGACCACCGACTGATGGACATGCATCGCCGAGCCCGGCTCGTGCTGAAGCGGTTTGGCCATGAAGGTGGCGTATACCTTGTGCTTCAGGGCGGCATGGCGAACCGTGCGCTTGAACAGGAAGACCTGATCGGCGAGCACCATCGGATCGCCGTGATTGAAATTGATCTCGAACTGCGCCGCGCCGGCCTCATGCGCCAGGGTATCGATGTCGATCTCCTGCGCGTCGCAGTAATCGTAGATATCCTCCATGATCGGGTCGAACTCGTTGGCGGCCTCGATGCCATAGGCCTGGCGTCCGGATTCCTGGCGGCCGGACATGCCGACCGGCGGCTCCAGCGGATAATCCGGATCGGTATTCATCTTGACGAGATAGAACTCCAGCTCCGGCGCCACGACCGGCCGCCAGCCACGATCCTCGTAAAGCCCGACGACTCGGCGCAGCACCTCGCGCGGCGCGATATCGACCGGTCGCCCATCCATGTAACGGGCGTCGCAGATCACCTGAGCGGTGGGCTCGGGATACCAGGGCACGGAGCGGATGGTCGAGGGATCGGGCAGCAGCATGACGTCGGAATTCTCCGGCGCCGCCACGTCGGACACATCCTTGTAGGTGCCGGTGACGCTTTGCACGAATACCACCTCGGGCAGGCGCAGGCCGCCGTCTTGCGCCCCCTTGATAAACTTGGCGGACGGCAAAATCTTGCCGCGCGCGATGCCGGACATATCGGGGACGAGGCATTCCACCTCTTGGATACGCCGAGAAGTAATCCACTCTTCGAGCGATGTCATGGGAACCTGTAAAACAATTGAAGATGTTTCTATTCTAGCGCCTTTGGCCGCGTTGGGAAGGCCCGCGCAAATCCCTTGACGCGCCGCGCTGGATGGGCACGATGCTGACAATCTTAGAATAAGGTGCGCGACAAATGCCGGACGATACGAAAATGCCGGAGATGGATGCCTTCCTGGCGGCCAATCCCGAGGTCGAACTGATTGAACTGCTGATCCCCGACATGTGCGGCATGTTGCGGGGCAAGCGGCTGACGCGGGACAGTTTCGGCAAGCTGTTTGCCGGCGAGATCAGAATGCCGGGCTCGATCTGCCTGCTGGACGCCAGGGGGCAGGCCGTGGACACGATCCATTACGGCATCGCCGATGGCGACCCGGATTATTTCTGCCGCCCGGCGCCCGGAACGCTGGCGCCGGTCACCTGGGCGGAGCAGCCGATGGGCCAGGTGCTGGCCAGCATTGTGGACGAGGACGGCGAGCCGTTGCTTTACGACCCGCGGGGCATTCTGTCGAAGGCGGTCGCGAAGCTGGGCGAGATCGGGCTTTCCCCCACGGTCGCCATCGAACTGGAATTCTATCTTCTAGACCAGGATTCGGGCCTCGACGGCCATCCGCGCCCGGCATATTCGGAGGAAAGCGGATACCGCCAGAGCACGACCCAGGTGCTGGGCATGGAAGAGATGTTCGATTTCGAGATATTCCTGAACGAGGTCGACGAGGCCTGCAAGGCGCAGGGCATCTCGGCCGAGGCCGCGTCGAAGGAATATGCGCCGGGCCAGTACGAGATCAATCTGCATTACGTGGCCGACGCGATGGCGGCCTGCGACCAGGCGGTGATGCTGAAGCGCGCCATCAAGGGGGTGGCGCGGCGCAATGGCCTGCTGGCCAGCTTCCTGGCCAAGCCCTTCCAGGAAACCGCCGGCAGCGGCACTCATGTGCATGTCAGCCTGTACGACAAGGGCGGCAACAACGCCTTCGCCGGGCCGATGGACGAGGCGCTGGGCATAAATGCGGGGCCGGCGCTGCGCCATGCGATCGGCGGGCTGGTCGCGGCGCTGCCCGAAAGCATGGCGATATTCGCGCCCAACGCCAATTCCTACCGGCGCTTCCAGCCGGGGATGTATGTGCCGGTCTCGCCGTCATGGGGCGTCAACAACAGGTCGGCGGGGCTGCGCATCCCGCCATCGGACGATCACGCGTTGCGCATCGAACACCGCAACGCCGGCGCCGACGCCAACCCCTATCTGGTCACCGCCGCCATTCTGGCCGGCATCCATCACGGGCTGACCAACAAAATCGACCCGCCGCCGCACAGTATCGGCGACCGGGACCCGGACGATCTGCCCGAATTGCCGCTGAACTGGCACGCCGCGCTGGACCGCTTTCGCGACGGCCAGATTCTGCCCGCCTATCTGGGCGAGAAATATCACGGGCTTTACGAGGCCTGCCGCCGCTTTGAATGCGACCAGTATCACGCCCGCATCCAGCCGCTGGACTTCGACTGGTATCTAAGGACGGTTTGATGCAGGGCCATCCCGACTCCTGGTACGCCGCCTCGGCCAACCCGGCGCCGTCGCGACTGCGGCTGGAAGGCGAAGTTTCGACCGATGTCTGCGTCGTCGGTGGCGGCTTTACCGGCCTGTCGGCGGCGCTGCATCTTGCCGAGCGCGGCTACGACGTCGTGCTGCTGGAGGGCGAGCGCATCGGCTGGGGCGCTTCAGGCCGCAATGGCGGACAGATCTGCACCGGCTTTTCCAAGGGCATGGAGCCCATCGAGGAGAAACTTGGCATGGAGGCCGCGCGCGCCTGCTGGGAGGTCGCGGAGGAAGCCAAGGCCCTGATCCGCGAGCGGGTCAAACGCCATGACATCGATTGCGGCCTGAAATGGGGCTACCTGCATGCCGCCACCAAGCCATCGCGCATGGAGGAACTGAAGCGGGGCCAGGAAAGTCTGGCCCGTTACGGCTGTGAGGACACCAAGCTGCTGGACCGCTTCGCAATGATGGAGCGGCTGAAGTCGCCGGCCTATCACGGGGCGCTTTGGGAAGGCGGGGCCGGGCATTTCCACCCGCTGAACTATGCGCTGGGGCTGGCCGAGGCAGCCGAGGCGGCCGGCGTGCGCATATTCGAACGCTCGCCGGTGGAGCGCGTTGCCACCGGCCCGCAACCCGCCGCCTACACGGCAGAGGGCACGGTTCGCACCAAACATATGGTGCTGGCCGGCAATGCCTATCTGGGGGCGGTATCACGCCCGCTATACCGCCGCATCATGCCGGTCGCCAGCTATGTTCTGGCCACCGAACCCTTGGGCGAGGACGGTGCGAACGCGACGTTGCCCGGCGACGACGCGGTTAGCGACACCAACTTCATCGTCGATTATTTCCGCCTGTCCGAAGACCGCCGCATGCTGTTCGGCGGACGGGCCAGTTACTCCCAGATCAGGCCGCGCGACATGTTTGCCTTCATGCGGCCCCGCCTGGTCAGGGTCTTCCCGCAACTGGCCGACGCGCGGCTGGATTACTGCTGGGAAGGCAATATCGGCATCACGGTGGACCGCATGCCCGACATCGGCCGCCTGGACGGCGAAGTGTGGTACGCGCAGGGTTATTCGGGACAGGGCGTGGCGCTGGCCGGAATGTACGGCAAGCTGATCGCCGAGGCCATCGCCGGCCAAGCCGAGCGGTTCGACCTGATGACCCGCTTCCGCCACCCGCCCTTCCCCGGCGGCAAGCTGCGCACACCGATCCTGGCGCTCGCCATGTTCTGGTACCGTTTGCGCGATGCGTTGAGTTGAGTTGATCGTTAGGGTAGCGCCCGGAGACCGTCATTAATGCTTTGGCATAGTTCCTGCATTGTTAAATCCAGCCTCCGGGAACAAGGGGTGGTTTTGACAGAGCGCAGCATGAAACTCGTTTTTACAGATCGAATTTTCCCTAGCCTTGCCGGCGCCCTGTTTGGCGCGGCGCTTTTGTTGTGTTCCGGTTTCCCCGCGGCGGCGCAAACCAGGCAGCCTGAAGGCGATACGACAATCACCGCCTCGATGCCGGAATCCTGGCCGCCCCATTACATCGCATTGCCGGGAGAAGAGCCTACTGGTTTCGCCGTGGAAATTCTGAACGCAGTCGCCAAGCGGGCTGGATACCAAGTCTCCTACAGGGTCACGAAGACCATGAGGGAAGCTTACGATCTTGCCGCAGACGGCGAGGTGGATTTGATGCCCAATATCGGGGTCGTCCCGTCGCGAATGGATACCTTCGCCTTTACCGACCCGGTCGAGACATTCGTGGTGTCGATCTTCGTGCGAGCGGATAGCCGGGATATAGAGAGCGCCGCAGAGTTGGCGGGCCGGCGGGTCGCCGTGGTCAAGCGGAATATGGGCTTGAAATTGATGAGCGAGCGCCCGGATGTCGAATCCGTGATTTTCGACGATGTGCGCTCGGCGCTGTTCGATCTGGTGGCGGGGCGCGTGGACGCGATGATTTACCCGGCGCCCGTACTGCAGAATATGGCACAGCAGGTCGGCATCGACCACCGGATCAAGATTGTTGGCGAGCCCTTGCTTGAGGTCAAGCGGGCCATCGCCGTTCATCCGGGCCAGACCGAAATTCACCGCCGCCTCGGCGCCGCGGTTGCGGACTTCGTCCAAACACCGGAATATCAGGAGATATATCTGCGCTGGTTCGGCCGACCCCCGGAATACTGGACGGCGGCGCGTGTGATAGCTTTCGCGGCCGGCGGTCTCGTTCTCGTCGTGCTCGGTTTCTCCCTGTGGCATTACCGGGCAATTATCCGCCTCAACAAAACGCTGGAAGATCGGGTCGAACAACGGACATCGGCCCTGAGAACCGCCGAAGCCGAACTGTTGCGCAAGGAGCGCCTGGCGACGCTGGGCGAGTTGACGGGCACGATGGCGCATGAACTGCGCAATCCGCTAGGCTCGATCGTCACCTCCTTCGCGGTCATAAAGAACAAGCTTCAATTCAGCGATGGCGACCTGGCCCGCAGTTTCGACCGGGCCGAGCGAAACATCGACCGCTGCACCGGGATCATCGACGATCTTCTGGAATATGCGCAAGTCAGGGCGCCGGATTGCAAGGCCACCGGACTTGACCATTTGGTGCGCGAGACCGTTGAGGAATACGCCCTGCCGGACGGTATCTCGCTGACCCTGGACCTTGCATTGGGCGACCGGGAAATCATGGTCGATTCGGAACAGATCCGGCGGATTATTCTGAACTTCATCGACAATTCATGTCAATCGATCGCCGCCCGCGCGGATTCTCCGAATCAAGCGACGGAGGGCCGCATTGAGATTCAGACAAGGCCGGCCGGCGAAGCCGTGGAGTTGTCGGTGTCCGATAACGGTGTCGGTATCCCGCGGGAACTGATGGAAAAAATCTTCGAACCGTTGTTCAGCACCAAGCCGTTCGGCGTCGGGCTGGGCCTGCCCAACGCACAGAATATC
>CBFDDT010000092.1:0-15021 GCA_965603635.1 uncultured bacterium
CGGCCAGCGCCATGGGTCGCGCATCAGGGATACGCCACCCTCTCCCGGCGCCATCCCGCCGCCCGGCGTCGAGTGGAGAGAGGCTGTTCACGCGGGGCTTTCGGCATCAGAAGCCTATAACACCCGCTTCTTACCCAGCTTTTACCTGCCTTTTGCCTGCCTTTTAACTGCCGCTTACCCGTATTTTACCTGCGCCGGGACGCCTGAATCCGTATTAAAGCCTCGGAAACCGGGGGTGGGGCGCGGGGGGCTCGTGCGATATGCCTGCTTTTAACTGTTTTGGTCGATTCAAGGCGGGCCGGTTCGGGGCCGGGGCGGGGGTGGGCGATTGGGATATGCTCTAGCACTTGTATCCTTCGGCCTCAGCGGGCACGATAGGGCAATATTGGCGATGGGGAACGCATGTCCGACAAGGCCGGGGAACAGCTTATCGATATCGCGATCGTGGACAAGAGCCCGATCGTCCAGAGCGGCCTGCGCACGCTGTTCGAGGGTGACAGCCGCTTTAGCGTGGTCGCCGTCGCCGCCGATGGCGAGCGCTTCATGGAGGCGGTGGAGCGGCTGTCGTTCGACGTCGCGGTGATCGGCTGGGAGATGCCCTATCTCAGCGGCGCCGGGGTGTTGCGGGCGCTGCGCGGGCTGCCGGGCGCGCCCCGCATCGTGATCTATACCGGCAGCCAGGATATCGATGTGCCGCGCCAGGCGATGGCGCTGGGCGCCGCGGGATTCTGCCATAAAAGCGACCCGCCCGAGCGCCTGGTCGAGACCATGATCACCGTCGCCTCCGGCCGCATGGCCTTCCCCTATGTCGATGTGCGCGAGCTCGATCTCAACCCGCTGGCGGGCCTGACCGAGCGCGAGCGCGAGATCCTGGAATCGCTGTCCAAGGGCATGACCAACCAGCAGCTCGCCGAGGTCTTCGAGATTTCCCTGAACACCGTGAAATTCCACCTGAAGAACCTCTACGGCAAGATGGAAGTCGAAAACCGCTCCCAGGCCGTCGCCAAATATCTAGGCCGCGCAACCCGGTAGCAGCGCCAATTTACCGCATTGGTTCTATACCGACGGGTAGGTAAAATCCTGTCTGCATGATACTGACAACCCACCCGCGCGAGTGTTCGCCTCGCCCGGAATTCGGTGCAGACTGCGGGCCATGACGCAGAGAACGCAAATAGCGGCGGAACAGGATATGAGCTCGACGCCACGGACCACGGCTTCGGACCCGTCATTCATCTATGCGCTTCGCGCCGTAACCGAGGCCGCCGCGCGGTCGGCCTATGACTGGATCGGGCGGGGCGACAAGAACCAGGGCGATCTGGCCGGGGTGGAGGCGATGCGGGACGCGCTGAACCGCATGCCGGTCGGCGGCACGGTCATCATCGGCGAGGGCGAGAAGGACGAGGCGCCGGAGCTGTACAAGGGCGAGAAACTGGGCGATCTGTCGTCACCCTACCAGTACGACATCGCCGTCGATCCGGTCGAGGGCACCAGCTATCTGGCCAAGGGCATGACCAATGCAATGGCGGTGATCGCCATGGCCCCGCGCGGCAGCATGTTCGATCCGGGCCCGGCTTTTTACATGGAAAAATTCGCCGGCCCGCCAGCGGTGCGCGGCAAGATCGACCCGAAGGCGCCGGTGGCCGAAAAGCTGAGGGTGCTGGCCGAGGCGCTGGACAAGCCGATCTCGGAAATCACCGTCTATGTGTTGGAAAAACCGCGCCACAGGGAAATGGTGTCGCGCATTTATGCGGCGGGCGCGCGGGTAGCGCTCTATCCCGCCGGCGACGTGGCCGGCGCGCTGATGGCGGCAATCCCGGATTCCGGCATCGACGCCCTGATGGGAACCGGCGGCACGCCCGAGGGCGTGATCTCGGCCTGCGCCATCCGCCTGCTGGGCGGTGAATTCATGGGCCGGCTGGACCCGCAGCTTCCCAGTGAGATCATCGCCGTTCGCGAGGCCGGGATGGACACCAGCCAGTGGCATGGCGTCAACGAGTTGATCCGTTCCGACGAAGCCTATTTCTGCGCCACCGGCATTACCACCGGCCTGCTGTTCGACGGGGTCGAACGCACGCGCACCCTGGAAAAAACACAGACCCTGATGATCGCGGGGCCGGGAGGGGAGCGTCAGATCCTCACTACATGGCACCCGCGCATCGACGACAGGGGACGCCGGGAGGACCAAACCGATGCCACTTAACCGCAGAGTTGACCGCCCGATCATATTGGGGATCGTGGGCGATTCCGCCGCCGGCAAGACCACCCTGACCGCCGGTATCGCCCATATTCTGGGGCCAGAGCGCGTGGTGACGATCTGCACCGACGATTACCACCGCTATTCGCGCGAGGAGCGGGCGGAAAACGGAATTTCCGCGCTGGATCCGCGCGGCAATTATATCGATATCCTCGAGCAGCATATCAAGCAGCTGCGCGAGGGCCATCCGATCCTCAAACCCGTCTACAACCATCATCACGGCACCCTGGACGCGCCCGACTATATAGCCCCGAAGGAATACGTCATTCTCGAGGGGCTGCTGGGCTATTCGACCCGCGCCATGCGCGACTGCTATGACGTGAAGGTCTATCTGGAGCCGATCGAGGATTTGCGCGTAAAGTGGAAAATCCAGCGCGATACCGGCAAGCGCGGCTATACGGAGGCGCAGGTCGTGGATTCATTGAAGCGGCGCCAGCATGACAGCGCCGATTTCATCCGCCCCCAGCGCACTTTCGCCGACATCGTCGTGCAGTTCTACCCACCGGCCGGGCAGTCGGACGAAACGGGCGCCAATCTGAACGCGCGGCATACGCTGCGGCCAACCCTGCCGCATCCTGACCTGTCCCCGGTGCTGGATCTGGGCGTGCGCAACGGGCTGAAGCTGGAACTATCACGCGACATCGACGGCAAGCCTGTCGATGTACTGGATATCGCCGGCGATATCGACGCAAAAAGGGCCAAGGCGATGGAGGAGTTGCTCTGGGGCCTGATTCCCGAGGCGCAGCATCTGCGAGACAAGCTGGGGCAGTTCATCGACGAACACAACAAAACGGCGATCAGCCATCCGCTGGCGCTGTCGCAGCTTTTCATCACCTACCATATGGTGAAGGCGGCGATGGGCGTACATGCGATCTGACCGCCAGAAATTCAAGGGAGACCGAAAATGCCGATGATTTCGATGCGCCAGATGCTAGACCATGCCGCCGAGCATGGCTATGGCGTGCCCGCCTTCAACATCAACAATATGGAACAGCTTATCGCCATCATGCAGGCGGCCGAGAAGACCGATTCCCCGGTCATCCTGCAGGCCAGCCGCGGCGCGCGTTCCTATGCCGGCGACACCATCCTGCGCTATCTGGTGATGGGCGCGGTGGAAATGCATCCCGACATCCCGATCTGCATGCATCAGGACCACGGCAACAACGTCGCGACCTGCATGTCGGCGGTGACCAACGGATTTACCTCGGTGATGATGGACGGCTCGCTGGAAGAGGACGCCAAGACCCCGGCCAGCTATGAATACAACGTCGATATCACCAAGCAGGTGACCGACACCTCGCATATGGTCGGCGTGTCGGTGGAGGGCGAGTTGGGCTGCCTCGGCTCGCTGGAAACCGGCGAAGGCGACAAGGAGGACGGCCACGGTTTCGAGGGCAAGCTGGACCGCGACATGCTGTTGACCGACCCGGACCAGGCAGCCGATTTCGTGGCGCGCACCAAGGTCGACGCGCTGGCCGTCGCCATCGGCACCTCGCATGGCGCCTACAAGTTCAGCCGCAAGCCGACCGGGGACATCCTGGCGATGGACGTGGTCAAGGCGATCAACGCGCGCCTGCCGGAAACCCATCTGGTTATGCACGGCTCGTCATCGGTGCCCCAGGATCTACAGGACGTCATCAACGAGTTCGGTGGCGAGATGCCGCAGACATACGGCGTCCCGGTCGAGGAAATTGTCGTCGGCATCAAGAATGGCGTGCGCAAGGTCAATATCGATACCGACTGCCGCATGGCGATCACCGGCCAGTTCCGGAAGGTGGCCGCCGAGAAGAAGGCCGAGTTCGACCCACGCGCCTTCCTCAAACCCGCAATCGCGGAGATGGCGAAGCTCTGTGCCAACCGCTTCGAGGCTTTCGGCACAGCGGGCAACGCCTCGAAAATAAAACCCATTCCGCTGGCCGAGATGGCCAAACGATATCAGTCAGGCGCGCTCGACCCGAAGGTCGCGGGCGCCGCACAGGCCGCCGAATAATTGTCGGACAATGAGAGGTTAAAGACATGAGTGGAAAGAATTACAGCGCCGGCGTAAAGGACTATCGCGAGACCTATTGGGAACCCGACTACCCGATCAAGGACACCGACCTTCTGGCCTGCTTCAAGGTCGTGCCGCAGGACGGCGTCGACCCGGAGGAAGCGGCGGCCGCCGTCGCGGCCGAATCCTCCACCGGCACCTGGACCACGGTCTGGACCGACCTGCTGACCGACCTGGAATACTACAAGGGGCGGGCCTACAGAATCGAACCGGTCCCGGGCCAGGAGGGCGCCTATTTCGCCTTCGTCGCCTATCCGCTGGATCTGTTCGAGGAAGGCTCGGTGGTCAACGTCATCACCTCGATCGCCGGCAATGTGTTCGGCTTCAAGGCGGTGCGTTCGCTGCGGCTGGAGGATATCCGCTTCCCCATCGCCTATGTGACCACCTGCGGCGGCCCGCCGCACGGCATGCGGGTCGAGCGCGATATCATGAACAAATACGGCCGCGCCATGCTGGGCTGTACCATCAAGCCGAAGCTGGGCCTTTCGGCCAAGAATTACGGCCGGGCGGTATATGAGTGCCTGCGCGGCGGGCTGGATTTCACCAAGGACGACGAGAACGTCAACAGCCAGCCCTTCATGCGGTGGCGCCAGCGCTTCGATTTCGTCGCCGAGGCGGTGCACAAGGCGACCGCCGAAACCGGCGAGAAGAAGGGCCATTATCTGAACGTAACCTCGGGCACCGTCGAGGAAATGTTCAAGCGCGCGGAATACGCCAAATCGCTGGGCATGCCGATCATCATGCATGATTATCTGACGGCGGGTTTTTCGGCGAATACGTCGCTGGCCAACTGGTGCCGCGAAAACGGCATGCTGCTGCATATCCATCGCGCGCTGCATGCGGTGATGGACCGCAACCCGGACCACGGCATCCATTTCCGGGTGCTGACCAAGATGCTGCGGCTGTCGGGCGGCGACCATCTGCATTCCGGCACCGTGGTCGGCAAGCTGGAAGGCGATCGCGAGGCGACGCTGGGCTGGATCGACCAGATGCGCGAGCGTTTCGTGCCGGAAAACCGGGCGCGTGGAATCTTCTTCGACCAGGACTGGGGCCATATGCCAGGCCTGTTCCCGGTGGCCTCCGGCGGCATCCATGTCTGGCACATGCCCGCACTGGTCGCGATCTTCGGCGACGACGCGGTGTTCCAGTTCGGCGGCGGCACGCTGGGCCATCCCTGGGGCAACGCCGCGGGCGCGGCGGCCAACCGGGTCGCGCTGGAAGCCTGCACCGAGGCCCGCAACGCCGGCCGCGATGTGGAGCGCGAAGGCAAGGAAATCCTGATCGAGGCGGCCAAGCACAGCCCCGAACTGAAAGCCGCCATGGAGACCTGGAAGGAAATCAAGTTCGAGTTCGACACCGTCGACAAGCTGGCGGCGAGCTGAGCCCGGTAACGAGAGGAAAAAATGAAATGAGTAAAGTCGCGAATATCCAGGACTACCGGTCCAGCCAGGACGATCCGGGCAGCCGCAAATACGGCACCTTCTCCTATCTGCCCGAAATGGATGCGGACCGCATGCGCAAGCAGATCGAACATATGATCGCCAAGGGCTGGAACCCGGCGATCGAACATGTAGAGCCGGCCCATTCGGCGGATAATTACTGGTACATGTGGAAACTGCCCATGTTCGGCGAGAAGGACATCGAACGCATCCTCGCCGAGGTGGGGGAATGTCGCAAGGCCTGGCCGAACCATCTGGTCCGCCTGATCGGTTACGACAATTACGCCCAGTCCCAGGGCGCCTCGATGGTCGTGCACCGCCCCTGACCGCATGACAGGCGGGTTTGCCGTGGCGCCGGCAACCCGCCGGGAATCCAATCACGCGAGCTCTCGCCCAGGCACCCTGTTTGTGTAATTTTTCTAAAATATCGTCAAATACTACAACCGGCTGGCTGTTAATTTGATTAATATCAATTTAACGGTCGCAGATTAAGCGTAGGAGTTTCCGCGGCTACTCAAATCCTTGAGCCATGGGGAAGCAAGCGTGAGCGGAATACTAAGTCGCAAGGCCCTGTTTGCGGGCGATTGGCGGGGGCGGCCTGTTGCCATCCGACCGCCATGGACACCGCCGGAGGCCGACTTTACCGACCGCTGCACCGGCTGCGGAGATTGTATCCCCGCCTGTCCCCCGAAAATTCTCGTCAAAGGTCGCGCCGGTTATCCGGTTGTCAATTTTTCGCGCGGCGCCTGCGACTTCTGCGGGGCCTGCGCCGATTCCTGCCCCGAAGCATTGTTCGCGGAGCGCGACGCGGCGCCCTGGAACGTTAAAGCACGCGTCGGCGCCGATTGCCTGTCAACCCGGGGCGTGACCTGCCGCGTCTGTGCCGAATGGTGCGACGCGCGGGCGATTCGCTTCCGGCTGGAAGTCGGCGGCCGTTCCCACCCGGAAATCAGCGACGCCGCCTGCACCGGTTGCGGCGAATGTGTCGCGGTCTGTCCCGCCAATGCCATCTCGATGGAGGAAAGCTAATGAATATCTGTGGCGTACTGGTCCATGCCCTTCCCAAAAAGGGAAAGGACGTCGCGACCGCAATCGCCGGCCTGAACGGGGCCGAGTTACATGACACCATTCCCGACGGCCGCATGATCGTCACCGTCGAGGATACCGACAACAATTCAGCGGGCGATACGGTTCTTGCCCTGCACAGGCTTCCGGGCGTGCTGTCGGCCGCCCTTGTCTACCATCATTTCGAACCGGAACAGATCATCGAATCCACTGCCACGAATAGCGGGGAGTAAGAGCCATGGAACATTCACGGCGCAATTTCATCAAGACATCCGCCATTGCCGCCACCGCGGCCGCCGCCGGCGTCAGCCTGCCGCAAGTCGAAAGCGCGGAGGCGGCCACGGCCGGCATCCGCTGGGACAAGGCGCCCTGCCGGTTTTGCGGCACCGGCTGCGGCGTGCTGGTCGGCACCAAGGACGGCCGCATGGTCGCAACCCAGGGCGATCCGGACGCGCCGGTAAACCGCGGCCTGAACTGTATCAAGGGCTACTTCCTGTCCAAGATCGTCTATGGCCGCGACCGGCTGACCCAACCCTTGTTGCGCAAGACCAACGGTAAGTACGACAAGAACGGCGAATTCGAGCCCGTAAGCTGGGACGAAGCCTTCGACATCATGGCCGAGAAATACAAGGCGGCCCTGAAGAAGAAGGGTCCGACCTCGATCGGTATGTTCGGTTCCGGCCAGTGGACCGTGTGGGAAGGCTATGCGGCCGCCAAGCTGATGAAGGCCGGGTTCCTGTCGAATAATATCGACCCGAACGCGCGCCACTGCATGGCCTCGGCCGTCGCGGCCTTCATTCGCACCTTCGGCATCGACGAGCCGATGGGTTGTTACGACGATCTGGAGCAGGCGGACGCTTTCGTGCTCTGGGGTGCGAACATGGCCGAGATGCACCCCATTCTCTGGTCCCGCCTGACCGACCGCCGGTTGACCGCGGATCATACCCGGGTCGCGGTGCTGTCGACCTTCGAGAACCGCAATTTCGATCTCGCCGATATCGGCATGGTGTTCAAACCGGGCACGGATCTGGCGATCCTGAATTACATCGCCAACTACATTATCCAGAATGGCAAGGTGAACGAGGCCTTCGTCAAGGACCATACCAACTTCCGCATCGGCAATCAGGATATCGGCTACGGCCTGCGCCCGAACGATCCGCGCGAACAGGCCGCGAAGAATTCCGGCAAGGGCGGCGGCTCGAAGGAATACAGCTTCGATGAATACAAGAAGTTCGTCGCCGACTACACGCTGGAGAAGGTCAGCGAGCTGTCCGGCGTCGAACCCGATAAGCTGGAGGCATTGGCCGAACTCTACGCCGACCCGGAACGCAAGGTCATGTCGCTGTGGACCATGGGCTTCAACCAGCAAGCACGCTGCACCTGCGAGAACCAGCTTTGCTACAACGATCATCTGAAGACCGGCAAGATATCCGAGCCCCGCAACGGCCCCTTCTCGCTGACCGGCCAGCCCTCGGCCTGCGGCACGGCGCGCGAGGTTGGCACCTTCGCCCATCGCCTGCCGGCCGACCTGGTGGTGATGAAGGAAGCGCATCGGAAAATCGCCGAGGAAAAATGGCAATTGCCGGAAGGGACCATTCCGGGCAAACCGGGCTTCCACGCGGTGCTGCAGAACCGCAAGCTGAAGGACGGCGACCTCAACGTTTACTGGGTAATGTGCAACAACAACATGCAGGCCGCGGCCAATATGAACGAGGAGACCTGGCCCGGCTATCGCAACCCGGAGAATTTCATCATTGTCTCCGATCCCTACCCGACGGTGACCGCGATGGCCGCCGATCTGATCCTGCCCACCGCCATGTGGGTGGAGAAGGAAGGCGCCTATGGCAATGCCGAACGCCGGACCCAGTTCTGGCGCCAGCAGATCGATCCGCCGGGCGAGTCCAGATCCGATCTCTGGCAGGTCGTGGAATTCGCCAAGCGCTTCAAGGTCGAAGAAGTCTGGCCGGCCGATCTGGTCGCCAAAAAACCGGAATACAAGGGCAAGACGCTCTACGACATCCTGTTCGCCAACGGCGTTGTAGACAAATTCCCGCTGACCGAGACCCAGGACGGTTTCGCCAACCAGGAATCCGAGGATTTTGGCTTCTATATCCAGAAGGGCCTGTTCGAGGAATATGCCGATTTCGGTCGCGGCCACAAGCATGACCTGGCCCCGTTCGACATGTATCACAAGGCCCGCGGGCTGCGCTGGCCGGTGATCGATGGCAAGGAAACGTTGTGGCGCTTCCGCGAGGGATACGACCCCTATGTCAAGGCCGGCAATCGCGTGGAGTTCTATGGCAAGCCCGACGGCAAGGCGTTGATCTTCGCACTGCCCTACGAGCCGCCGGCGGAAGAGCCGGACAATGAATTTGACCTCTGGCTAGTCACCGGCCGCGTGCTGGAACACTGGCATTCCGGATCGATGACACGGCGCGTGCCGGAGCTGCATCGCGCCGTGCCGAACGCGGTGCTGTTCATGAACCCGGACGACGCACGCAAGCGTGGCCTGAAGCGCGGCCAGGCGGTTCGCATCAGTTCCAGGCGCGGCACGATCCTCAGCCGGGTCGAGACCAAGGGGCGCAACGTGATGCCGGAAGGCGTCGTCTTCATCCCCTGGTTCGACGAAAGTCAGCTCATCAACAAGTTGACGCTCGATGCGACCTGTCCGATCTCGAAGGAGACCGACTATAAGAAGTGCGCCTGCAAGGTGGAGACGGCCTGAGGCTGAACCAGCATGGCGACGCATGATCCCCATACGGCCAATCCCGGCCGCTCGAGCAGGCGGCGGTTCCTCGCCGGGGCCGCCCGCACTGCCTGCGGCGTCGGGATAGCGGGCCTGCTGCTCGGCCTTCTGGCGGGCCAGGGGCGCGTGCGGCCGGCATGGGCGATCCGGCCGCCGGGGGCGCTCGGCGATGACGATTTTGCCGGGGCCTGTGTCCGCTGCGGCTTGTGCGTTCGCGATTGCCCCTACGACACGTTGCGGCTGGCGGAACTTGGCGAGCCCGTGACCACGGGGACGCCCTATTTCATCGCCCGCGATGTGCCTTGCGAGATGTGCGAGGATATCCCCTGCGTCGCCGCCTGCCCCACCGGCGCGCTGGACAAGGAGCTTACGAAAATCGAGGACGCCCGCATGGGCCTTGCCGTGCTGGTCGGGACCGAGGATTGCCTTAACCTGCTGGGCCTGCGCTGCGATGTCTGCTACCGGGTCTGCCCGCTGATCGACAAGGCGATCACGCTGGAGCGCCATCATAACCAACGCACCGGTGCGCATGCGATGTTCATCCCGACGGTGCATGGCGACAAATGCACCGGCTGCGGCAAGTGCGAGAGGAGTTGCGTGCTTGAGGTGGCCGCCATCAAGGTGCTGCCGATCGATCTCGCCAAGGGCCAGCTCGGCGCCCATTACCGGCTTGGCTGGGAGGAAAAGGAAAAACATGGCGGGCCGCTGTTACCCGACATCATTGACCTGCCCGACCGGGCGCCGGGGATGATGCAATGAACGCGCGACACATTTATACGACGGACGGGCGCGGCCTGCTGGCGCGCGGCAAATGGCTGATCCTGCGCCGGACCTCGCAGCTTTTCATCCTGGCGCTGTTCCTCGCCGGGCCGGTTGCCGGAATCTGGATCGTCAAGGGGACGCTGGCCTCCAGCCTGACGCTGGGCCTGTTGCCGCTTACCGACCCCCATATGCTGCTACAAGGCCTGTTCGCCGGGCAAATGCCGGCGACCGCGGCCCTTACCGGCGCCGCCATTGTGCTGGCCGCCTACGCGCTGATCGGCGGGCGGATGTATTGCTCCTGGGTTTGTCCGGTCAATATCGTCACCGACGCGGCGCATTACCTTTCCGAACGCTTCGATATCCCAAAGGGCTGGCAGCCGGCGCGGTCCTTGCGCTACTGGATGCTCGCCATGACGCTCGCCGCCTCCGCGGTCACCGGAATTATCGTCTGGGAGCTGGTCAACCCGATCACGCTGCTGCATCGCGGGATGCTGTACGGCGCCGGGTTCGCCTGGGCCGCGGTGCTGGCGGTGTTCCTGTTCGATCTGATCGTCAGCCGTCGCGGCTGGTGCGGGCATCTCTGCCCGGTCGGCGCGTTCTACGGGCTCATCGGCCATTTCCAACTTCTGCGCGTCAATGCGCCGAACCGCGCGGCCTGCAACGATTGCATGGATTGCTACGCGGTCTGCCCTGAACCCCATGTCATCACGCCGGCGCTGAAGGGCGCGGCGCGTGGCGTGGGGCCGGTCATTTTATCGGCGGACTGCACCAACTGCGGACGCTGCATCGACGTATGCGGCAAACAGGTTTTTAATTTTTCCTCGCGGTTCGCAGGGCAACCGGACGAAACCGTCGAACCGAGGAGGAAAGCAGCATGAGGCACCCAGACCAAGGGAGAGTCACCGTGAAACAGACTAACAGCAGAATCTCCAAACCCGCCGCCATTATGGCGCTGGTCCTACTGGCGCTCGGCGTAACGCTGGCCCTGTCCTTGCCTGATGGGTCGCGCGCTATAGCGCAACAGGCAGGCCAGGTTCAATCGCTTCGCGGCGAGACCGCGATCCCCGACGAGAATCTGGCGCCTGAAATCCAGCGGCAGAATACTCCCGCCGGTGTGTTCTCGCGGGCCTATCGACAGCAGCCGCCTCTGATCCCGCATCGCATCGAGGGCTATCAGATTTCCCGTACGGTCAATCAGTGCATGCAATGCCATGACTGGCCCTATAATGTCGACGAAGGTGCGCCGAAGATCAGCGAGACCCATTACTTCAACCGTGACGGGGTTGCGCTCGATCAGGTCACGCCCGGACGTTGGTTCTGTACTCAGTGCCATGTGCCGCAAGTGAACGCGCGCGAGCTGGTGAAAAACGATTTCAAATCCGCCAAGGATCTGGACCAGTAGAGGGAGGGGCTTCGGCCATGAGTGATAAAAACGGTAAAGGCGGGTCTACTGTCCGCGGCAGAGTGATTCAGTTATGGAAGTTTATATCCCGGCCCGGCACGGCCGCGCTCGGCACGCTGCTGTCGGCCGGGTTCGTCGCCGGCGTCATATTCTGGGGCGGGTTCAACTGGTCGATGGAGATGACCAATAGCCAGACCTTCTGCATCGGCTGCCACGAGATGGAACAGAACGTCTTCCGCGAATATCGCGAAACCATCCATTTCTCGAACCGCACCGGCGTGCGCGCGACCTGCCCGGACTGCCATGTGCCCAAGGCCTGGATCCACAAGGTGGCCCGCAAGATCAAGGCGACCGGCGAGCTGTTTCATCACTTCGCGGGAACGATCGAAACGCGCGAAAAATTCGAGGCCAAGCGCGTCGAACTGGCGACGAATGTGTGGCGCACGATGAAATCCACCGATTCCCGCGAATGCCGGAATTGCCATAATTTCGATTATATGGACTACACCCTTCAGGAAAGTCGCGCCTCGCGCAGGCATCAGGAAGGCATCGACGAAGGGCGCACCTGCATCGACTGCCACAAGGGCATCGCCCACACCTTGCCCGACGAGGCATATGAGGCTTGGGACAAGCTGGAAGCCGAGATGGAGGCCGAAGCGGGGGGCTGACCCAACTGAACGAAAGGGACGGCGGGTTTTTCCGCCGTCCCTCGTTTACCCCTTCACGCAGACAATCTGCTTGAGCGTATGGACGACCTCGACGAGGTCTGCCTGCGCCGCCATCACCGCGTCGATGTCCTTGTAGGCCATCGGCGTTTCGTCGATGACGTCGGCATCCTTGCGGCATTCCACGCCCTTGGTCGCTTTCGCGTGGTCGGCCAGCGTAAAACGTTTCCGGGCCGCGGTCCGCGACATGGCCCGGCCGGCCCCGTGCGAGCAGGAGCAGAACGAATCCGCATTGCCCTTGCCCCGCACGATGAAGGACCGCGCCCCCATCGAGCCCGGGATAATGCCCAGTTCGCCCGCGCCGGCGCGCACCGCGCCCTTGCGGGTGACCCAGACCTCCGCACCGAAATGCGTCTCCTTCGAGACGTAGTTGTGGTGGCAGTTCACCGCCACGTCGCCGAGGGCGAAATCGCGGATGCGTTTTTCCATCACGGCCAGCACCCGGTCCATCATGATCTGGCGGTTGGTGCGCGCGTAATCCTGCGCCCAGCCGACCGCCTTGATGTAGTCGTAGAAATGCTCCGACCCTTCCGCCAGATAGGCAAGATCCTGGTCTGGCAGATGGATGAACCAACGCTCCATCTCACGCTTGGCGCGTTCGATGAAGTACGAGCCGATGCGGTTGCCGATCCCGCGCGAACCCGAATGCAGCATCACCCACACGCGGTCCGCTTCGTCGAGGCAGATCTCGATGAAGTGGTTGCCGGTGCCCAGCGTGCCCAGATGGTTCACGTTGTTGGACTTGCCGATCTTCGGATGCTTTTCCGCGATCACGGCCAACCCGTCGCCCAGCGGCTGGTTGCGGTGAAGCGCGATGGTCCACGCCTTTTCCACATCCTTCGGCACGTCGGCCCAGGCGCCCGCATCGCCCTTGCGGCCGTCGTTGGTGCGACCATGCGGAACGGCGGCCTCGATCGCCGAGCGCAGACCCGACAGATCCGCCGGCAACTGGTGCGAGGTCAGCGAGGTCTGCACCGCCATCATGCCGCAGCCGATGTCGACGCCGACCGCCGCCGGCACGATCGCGCCGTTACAGGGAATCACCGAGCCCACCGTCGCGCCCTTGCCGAAATGCACGTCCGGCATCACCGCGACATGTTTATGCACGAAGGGCAGGGAGGCGACGTTCTTCAACTGCTGCAGCGCCGCGTCCTCAACCGGCACGCCGTCGGTCCAGGCCTTGATGCCCGCGCCGTCGGTTTCGATGTAATTGTATCCAGTTATCGTCCTTCTCCTCTTCCAATCCTACCGCAAAAATAAAAAAACCTCCCGAACGACGTTCGGGAGGGCCTGGAAACGCGCTGCTGGTGCAGCTATGCGTTCGACGATCACATCGTCACGGGTCTCCCGAAAATTCGCACAGGGTCGCTGTCCCGACCGCCACTCGGCGTCAGGTTGCTTTCTTGCGCTATCGCTCTCAGGTCCAGGACCATCGTTCCAATCCAAATAACATTCATTTCTTTACCGACCGACGAGGCACCGGCGGCAGGGCGGAGCTTATACGCGCCCGCCGGCGGTGCTGTCAAGCAGGGGCAGTGTTTCAGTTTTAATCTGGACCCGGCGAAAACGTGAATCCCCATGCCGGCCAGCATTATTGTTTTGGAAACGGTTTAGGCGTAACGATACAGGTCACATAACCAACTTAACCAGAGGGGGATCGCGAGAATGCCGATATTTTTGGATCGACACGATCTGAGTGGGCTGAGCGCAACGGACATCGCCGAAGCGCACCGCATGGACGTGGAAGTGCAGGAAAAATACGGGGTCAAATTCATGACCTACTGGTTCGATGAAGACAGGGGATCCGGATTCTGCCTGATAGACGCTCCGGACTCCGAAACGGCGGTGCGGGTCCATGGCGAGACGCATGGTAACGTCGCACTTGATGTAATTGAGGTCGAATTGTCCGCCGTTGAGGCGTTCCTTGGCCGGATTGCCGACCCCACGAGATCGGTGTCTGGCGAACAGCCTGCACCGGATAAGGCGTTTCGCGCGGTAATGTTCACCGATATCGTTGACTCGACGGGCATGACCGCCCGGCTGGGGGATGAGCGGTCCGTCGAAATGGTGCGGGCGCATGATTCGATCGTACGCCGCGCCCTGAAAGATACCGATGGCCGCGAGGTAAAACATACCGGTGACGGAATAATGGCATCATTCGGCGATGCGGATGCGGGGATCCGATGCGCGCGTTCCATACAATCCGGCTTTGACGCCTTCAATCTGGCAAGCCCCGAGAAACTTCGCGTGCGGATTGGTTTGCATGCCGGCGAGCCGGTCGAAGACAGTAACGACCTGTTTGGCGCAACGGTTCAGATGGCGGCGAGAATTTGCGATGAAGCCGGTGCGGACGAAGTTTACATCACAGAGACGGTTCGCGATTTGGCGTCAAGCGACACGGAACTGAAGGAAATTGGCGCAAAGACCATGAAGGGGTTCGCTGATCCGATCACGATCTATGAGGTTCCCTGGCGCTGAGACTCTATTGTGATGTCCGTTTCGGCGGCGGCGGAGCATTCCCCTTACTCCGCCGCCGCCGGTACGGTTGCGATCTCGATAGCGTCCGTTTCCAGCACAT
>CBFDDT010000093.1:0-14473 GCA_965603635.1 uncultured bacterium
GCTGGCAGATCGAAGTCCTGACGGACAAGAAGTTCAGCTACCGGTTCATCATCGAGATCGGTGCTGACGTGTGGGAGAACGAGCTCGACAACCAGCAGCAGCTTGCGCTCCTGGACCACCACCTGTGCGCCATGAAAGTCGAAGACGATGGCAACGGTGGCTACAAGTACTCCCTGCGTCCAGCGGATTTCGTGGGTTACAAGGAAGAGGTCGTCTTTCCGCTGAATGTCGCGCTGACACGCCCCGGCGAGGCGGTCAGCCTGCGCGCGCAAGTCGATTACCTTACCTGCAAGGAGATATGTATCCCGGGCAATGTCTTGTTGGCGCTGGATATACCCGCCGGCCCCGCCGACGCGACGCCTTTCGCCGCCTTAATCGACCGGTACCGGGCCAGGGTGCCGGTGTCCGCCAAGAAAATCGGAATGTCCATCGAACAGGGCGTGTTCATGCCGGTCGAGGATGGGGTGAGCCTGCGCTTGGCGATAAAGTCGGACCGGCCGATGGTCGAGCCCGACCTGTTCGCCGAGGGTCCGCCGCTGGTCTTTTTTGAAAATCCGCAAGTCCAGATTTCCAGGGACGGCCGGTACGCGGTGATTACCGAACTGGGCATCGGCGCGACGCCGGAAGAGATCGCCGCCAGCCCCATGCTCGGCACCCTGGTCACGCCCGATCTGGCGGCGGTAGCGGTTATAAATCCCGTACTCGTGGACAGTTTCCCGCCCCTGCCGCCGGAATTCGAAAGGGCGCTGAACCTCTCCGGCGGCACTTTGTGGGCGATCCTGGGGTTCGCGCTGCTGGGCGGGCTGATCCTCAACCTGATGCCCTGCGTGCTGCCGGTGCTGTCGCTTAAACTGCTCAGCGTGCTGGGTCATGGCGGGCGCGAAAACGCCGACGTGCGGCTGGGTTTTCTGGCTTCCGTCGCCGGCATTGTCACCAGCTTCATGGTCCTCGCAGCCGCACTGGCCGCCCTTAAGGCCGCCGGCGCGTCGATCGGCTGGGGCATTCAGTTTCAACAGCCGGTCTTCCTCGCCATCATGATCGTGGTGGTGACACTTTTCGCCGCCAACCTGTTTGGCCTGTTTGAGATCATTCTGCCCACCAGACTCAACGACTTGATGGCGCTGGATACCGGCCCGAAACACGACCACCACCATTCGCTGGGCGGGCATTTCCTGACCGGGGTTTTCGCCACCCTTCTGGCCACGCCCTGTTCGGCGCCCTTCCTGGGCACGGCCGTCGGTTTCGCCTTCGCGCGCGGGACGGCTGAGATTTTCATGGTGTTCGCGGCCCTGGGACTTGGCCTGTCTCTACCCTACCTGTTGGTCGCCGCCTTCCCCGGCATGGCGACGCGACTGCCACGGCCGGGCAAGTGGATGGTCGGCATGAAGCGCCTCCTGGGGCTATTGCTGGCCGCGACCGGGTTGTGGCTGGTCACGGTAATCGCCGCCGAGGTCGGGTTTGAAACCGCAGCAGGGATCGCCATAGCCGCGGCGCTGATTGGCGTGGTGCTGGCGGTGAGGCGGATGGAAGGTTCGCGCCTGGGCCCGCATGGCGGCAAGGTCGCCGCGTTGCTGGCGGCGGTTATCGTCGCCGCGCCCCTGCTTGCGCCGGCCGGCGCGGGCGACGACGCACGGGCATTGGACGACAGTATCTGGCAACCCTTCGACCAGGCCGAAATCAAGCGCCTCGTCGCCGACGACAAGACGGTGCTGGTGGACGTGACCGCCGACTGGTGCCTGACCTGCCAGGTCAACAAGGGCGTGGTGCTGAACCGCGACCCGGTGGCCGGCATGCTGGAGAGCGGCGAGGTGGTGGGCATGAAGGCCGACTGGACCCGCCCCAGCCAGGAAATCGCCGACTATCTGGCCAGTTTCGGGCGCTACGGCATCCCCTTTAACGCGGTCTACGGCCCGCGCGCGCCGGGCGGCGTGGTGTTGCCGGAAATCCTGGTGACCGATACGGTCCTCGCCGCCTTCGAGGAAGCGGCCGGCGCGACCGGAATCGCGGCAAAATAGTTACTGTTTCGGGCTGGACAAGAACGGCCCTTACGCTACTTTTGGTATTGCCGGATTTAACCGCAAGGGTTAGCTGAACAGCGGTCAGAACGGGTATCGGAACAAAAACCAGACGAGGCCGGATATGACGATCAAGGTTGGGGACAAACTGCCGAATGCGACCCTGTTTCGCGTAGGCAGTGACGGGATCGAGTCTTTTGAGGCTGAAGAATTTTTCGCGGGCCGGAAGGTGGTGGTGTTCGGGTTGCCGGGCGCCTTCACGCCGACCTGCACGGCCCAGCATTTGCCGGGCTATATAAAGCGTGCCGACGAATTCACGGCAAAGGGCGTCGCTATCGCCTGTTTGTCGGTGAACGACGCCTGGGTGATGAAGGCCTGGGCCAAGGATCAGGACGCCGCCGGCAAGGTGGAAATGCTCGCCGACGGCAACGCGGAATTTACCCGCGCGATCGGTCTGGATGCGGATATGTCAGCGCGGGGCTATGGCACTCGATGCCGGCGCTTCGCCATGATCGTCGATGACGGCGTTGTCCGGACCCTCGCCATTGAGGAAGCCCCGGTCCTTGACGTATCGGCGGCGGAAAAGATGCTGGACGCCGTCTAAACCGGCATGGCGGGTTTTGGAAACAGACCGGGCGGCGGGGAAACCTGCCGCCCTTTCTCTTGCCCATTTACCCGCGGAAGCGGTCGGTTGCTTCGATCAGTTCGTGCAGGATGCCAGGTTCGGAGAAGGCGTGGCCGGCGTCGGGGACGAGGCGGAGGTCGGCTTCCGGCCATGCCTTGTGCAGGTCCCAGGCGGAGGTTGCGGGCGTCGCCATGTCGTAGCGGCCCTGTACGATGACGCCGGGGATGTGGCGAATGCGCCCGGCGTTTTCCAGCAGCCAGCCGTCGGTTTCCATAAAGCCGCCATTGATGAAATAATGGCATTCGATGCGCGCGAAGGCCTCGGCGAAGCGTTCATTGCCGAACCCGCTGACACGTCCGGGGTTGGGCAGTAGCGAAATAGTCGCGCCCTCCCACATGCTCCAGGCGCGCGCCGCCTCGATCCGTTCGTCGCGGTTGTCGCTGGTCAGGCGTTTGTAGTAGGCGCCGACCATGTCGCCGCGTTCGTTCTCAGGGATCGGCGCGCTGAATTTTTCCCATTCGTCGGGGAAGATCGCCGCCGCGCCACCGCCGTAATACCACTCGATCTCCTTGCGGCGCAGCAGGAAGATTCCGCGCAGTACCAGTTCGGTAACGCGCTCGGGGTGGGTTTCGGCATAGGCCAGCGCCAGGGTGCTGCCCCAGGAGCCGCCAAACACCTGCCAGCGTTCGACACCCAGATGTTCGCGGATGCGCTCCATGTCGGACACCAGATGCCAGGTGGTGTTGGCCTCCAGCGAGGCATGGGGCGTGCTGGCGCCGCAACCGCGCTGGTCGAACAGGATAATGCGGTAGGCCGCGGGGTCGAACAGGCGGCGATAGACCCCGGTAATGCCACCGCCCGGCCCGCCATGCACGAAGATCACGGGCTTGCCGTCCGGATTGCCGCACTCCTCGTAATGGACCTGATGTCCGTCGCCTACATCCAGATGGCCCGACACGCGGCAATCGATCGCCGGATAAAGGTCCCTCAGTTCACTCATTCCCTGTTCCCCTGTCTCATCGCTTTGGAATTCCGGACCGCGCCAGTTCGTCGGCGCGTTCGTTTTCCGGATGGCCGGAATGGCCCTTTACCCAGTGCCATTTGATGTCGTGATCCCGCAGGGCGGCCTCCAGCCGCTCCCACAAATCCTGGTTTTTGACTGGTTTTTTTGCCGCTGTCTTCCAGCCTCTTGCCTTCCAGCCGGGCAGCCATTTGGTGATGCCGTCGCGGACATAGGTGCTGTCGGTATAAAGATCGACCGGCACCGCGCGTTTGAGCGATTCCAGCGCCTTTATGGCCGCCATCATTTCCATGCGATTGTTGGTGGTTTCGCGCTCGCCCCCCGACAGCTCTTTTTCCGTGCCATTCCAGCGCAACAAGGCGCCCCAGCCCCCGGGACCGGGATTTCCGCTGCAGGCCCCGTCTGTATAAATTTCGACTCGTTCTTTCGACAAAATTTGCTTCCTATTCCAAGCCGTAGGCGCCGGGGCCGGCAACGGCCTGGTGGAACTGCAGGATCGTGAGAAATTCCAGCGGGTCTTTCGGCTTAACCAGCGCGCCGGTGGGCGTGTTCAGCCAATCGTAAAGCCGGGTCAGCAGGAACCTGAGGGCGCATCCCCGGGCCAGCAAGGGCAGGGCCGCCAATTCGGCATCCGAGAAGGGCCGCACCTGGCGATAGGCCGACAGCATGGCGCGCGCCTTGGTGACATTGAAACTGCGGTCGCGCTCGAAGCACCATGCGTTCAGGCAGATCGCCAGGTCGTAGGCGAAAAAATCGTTGCAGGCGAAATAGAAATCGATCAGGCCGGACAATTTGTCGCCGATGAAAAACACATTATCCGGGAACAGATCGGCATGGCAGATGCCGGAAGGTAATCCGGCCGGCCAGTTCTTTTCCAGATAACCAAGCTCTTTCTCCAAGAACTCCGCCAGGCCTTGCTGTACCTCGCCGGCACGCGGGACCGAGGCCTCCAGAAGGGGGCGCCAGCTATCCACGGTCAGTGCGTTCGGCCGGGACATGGCGAAATCCTGTCCCGCTACATGCAGTCGCGCCAGCGCCGCGCCGAGACCTGCGCAATGTTCGGTGCGTATGCGCCGCGGCCACATGCCGTCAAGGAATGTTACGATGGCGGCCGGGCGGCCGCACAGCCGCCTCAGTGCCTTGCCATCCTTGCCGTGGACCGGCGTGGGGCAGAGGATGCCTTTACCCGCCAGATGTTCGATCAGCCCCAGGAAAAAGGGTAGGTCCGCCTCCACCACGCGCTTTTCGTAGAGCGTGAGGATATAGCTGCCGGTCGATGTGTGAATCAAGTAGTTGGTGTTCTCCACCCCCTCGGCAATGCCCTTGCAGGACAGAACGGGGCCAAGGTCGTATTCCGCGACAAAGGATTCCAGTTCCTCGTCGCCAACTTCGGTATAGACCGCCATCCTTGACCCTTCAGGCGCTCAGCGCGCGCGGCAGGTTGAAATGGGTGGTCTCGTCGCCGACCGAAACGGTTTCCATCGTCACGTCATAGCGTTTGCGGCAAGCCTCGATCAATTCCTGGACCAGGACTTCTGGCGCCGATGCGCCTGCCGTTATGCCCAGTCTGGACACGCCGTCCAGCCGCGGCCAGTCGAGTGCATCTGCGTTCTGAAGCAGGAAGGCGTTCTCGCAACCCATGCTCGCCGCCACCTCAACCAGACGCCGCGAATTCGACGAATTTATCGATCCGACAACGATCATTGCGTCGCACTGTGGCGCCATTGCTTTAACGGCCGCCTGGCGGTTTGTGGTGGCGTAACAGATATCTTCCTTGCCTGGCCCGTAGATGTCCGGGAAACGGTTACGTAGCGCGTCGAGGATGTCGGCTGTATCGTCGACCGACAGGGTTGTCTGCGTGATATAGGCCAGTGGCACATCGGCCGGGATATCCAGGTCGGCGACGGATTCTACGTTTTCGATCAGGATAATGGCTCCTTCGGGCAGTTGCCCCATGGTGCCTATAACCTCTGGATGGCCCGAATGGCCGATCATGACGATCCGCCGGCCCTGCTGGAATTGATGCTCGGCTTCGTGGTGTACCTTGCTGACCAGCGGGCAGGTTGCATCCAGATAGATCATGCGCCTGCGCTCGGCCTCGGCGGGAACGCTTTTTGGCACGCCATGGGCGGAAAACACTATGGGCCGGTCGTTCGGCGCCTCATTCAACTCGTCCACGAAAACCGCGCCCTTAGCCTCCAGATTCTCGACAACATGGCGGTTATGAACGATTTCGTGGCGGACATAAACGGGGGTGCCATATTTCTCCAATGCCACTTCGACGATCTTGATGGCGCGGTCCACGCCGGCGCAGAATCCGCGCGGCTTCGCCAGTAAAATCGTGAGGGGTTCGTGACTAGCCGTATTGTCTGTCATGCTGTTTCCGTCAATCGTTCATTGTGCTCGCAAATCGTTGGCCGCCCGCCATTTGCAGGCCTTGTGCAAGCCCCGGCGTCTCTTTAATATCGCGGACGCTGGCCCGTCAATCACGCTTTTCCAGCATGACTCAACGGATCGGCGCAGACTATCACAGACTGGCGCTTGTCCGAAACCGAAGGTGCGCAGAAATGGCCGAACAGGCGATGAAGTTTGACAGGCTCCGCCACGCCGGGGCGGCAGGAGGGAAAACCCTTGTCTGAAACCGTTCGATGGCTGGTGCGATGGGCCGTTATCGCGTGCGCGGCGGTAACTTTGGCCGGTTGTTCCGGCGACGATAACGAGGACGAGGCGCCTTGTCCCGCCGCCAAGGTGCTGGGCGAGCCGTCGGAACTAACGAGGTTTCGCGACGCTCCGGGCAACGACCCCACCGACATTCTGTTCGAGGCCCGCATGATGCGGGTGGTCGGAGAATGCGCCTACGATCTGGATGGCGGTGAAATCGAGATCGAGCTGGAAGTCGTGATGGAAGTAATCCGAGGCGCGGCCCTGACCGACGGCAAGGTGTCGTTCGGTTACTTTGTCGCGGTTGCTGAATGGGTGCCCGGCGGCGGGCTGGAGCCAGTGGTCCACAGCCGCGAGGCGTTTCAGGTGCAGACCAGGATACCGTCGGGTCGGCGTGGCTTGCGCTACAATGATACGCTGGAGATTACAATACCGCGCCCCGATGATCGCAATGTGGAAAATTATGTGCTTTATCTGGGTTTCGAACTGACCAAGGAGGAACTGTCCCATAACAGGGAGAGGCTCGGCCAATGACCGCAGCTATTGACAAGCATCACCTGTTGAATAATCTGGGACGCACAATAGACGAGGGTTTTAAGTCATGAGCAGCGATCTTCGATTTTCCGAGGAACATGAATGGGTGTTGGTGAACGGCGATATTGCCACGATCGGCATCAGCGATTTCGCTCAGCAGCAACTGGGCGACGTGGTGTTTGTCGAACTGCCGGATGTCGGCCGCGCGGTCGAACGCGGCGCAGAGGTTGCCGTCGTCGAATCGGTCAAGGCGGCCAGTGAAATCTATGTGCCGCTGTCGGGTGAGATTGTCGAAATCAACGACGCCCTGGCCGACGGGCCATCGATGGTCAACGAGTCGCCCGAGGCGGACGGCTGGTTTTTCAAGATGCGCCTGAACGATCCGGCGGAAGTAAATGAACTGATGGACGCCGCGGCATATAAGGCTTTTACCGACGCACAGGGGTGACGTCGCCCGCCCGACAAGCCGATAAACCGAAACAAAAACCCCCGCCAAAAAGCGGGGGTTTTTTATTGATTCCGGGCAGCCTGGTTTAATGCAGCTTGTTCGGAATATCCTTGGTCGCGTCGGCGATGGATTGTTCGCCGGCCTTGCCCGTCATCTTTTTTTCCAACAGCCTGGCCGTGGCGTCGATCGCCATATCGACAGCCTTTTCGCGGATTTCCTCAATCGCGGCCGCTTCGGCCTGGGCAATCTTGTCAGTCGCCTGCTGTTCACGCCGCGAGATGGATTCTTCCAGCTCGGCCTCGGCCTTCACTTTGGCCCGCCCGGCTTCTTCACGGGCATGGGCGATGATCTGTTCGGCTTCCTGAATGGCCTCACGCTGGCGACGCTGGTAACTGGCCAGCGTGGCCTGGGCTTCCTCGCGCAAGCGTTGGGCTTCTTCGACTTCCGCGCGGATTTTCAAGATCTTGGCGTCCAACGCCTGGATAAGAATCCGCTTGCCCGGCTTGAAGGTTAGTATAACAAAGACGACGAATGCGACGCCGACCCAAAATGTCGGATTGTGCATCAAAGCATCAATCATCACGCCTTTTCCTTCAATGTGGCGGCGACGGCGGCCTTGGCGTCGGCGCCGGATACCTTCAGTCCCGCCAGCTTGGCTGCGACTTCCTGGACAACGTCCACGACGACATCCTGAAGATTTGCGAGTGCCGGCTCCTTGGCCGCGACAATGCGGGCCTCGGCGGCCTTGGTGTCTTCCGCCAGCTTGGCGGCCAGGGCCGTTCGGCGTCCGGTGGCGGCCTCGGCAATTTCCTGGGCAACCTCCCGGTGAATCGCCTTGGCTTGCTCGGCTGCATTGGCCAGCGCTTTTTCATACGCCGCCATGGCGGCCTCGGCCTCTTCGCGGTGGGTGGACGCCTTGTCCAGATCGTCATCGATCTTCCGGCGACGGGTCTCAAGCGCATCTTCGATCTTCGGCAACGCGTTGTTGCGCATGATGACGAAGAAGACGACCAGCGAGACCGTCAACCAGAATAGCTGCGTCGCAAACTTCGAAGCATCGAATTGTGGCAGCGTATCGCTACCTTCCGACGCTGCGAAGGCGAGCGCGGGCAACAACGCGACGATCACCGCGATACTTGCCAGCAGGATGGATCTCACTTGTACGGCCATCATTTCTTTCCCGGATTTCCTGTTGCCTGGGACGGGCGCACGGCGGAAAGGCCGCGCGCGACGCCTCAACCGAAGAGGATCAGGAACGAAATCAGCAGGGCATACAGCGCGACCGCCTCGACGAGAGCAAAGCCCAGCATGGCCATCGGAAAGATCTGCGGCCTGGTCGCCGGGTTGCGGGCGATCGAGCTGATCAGCGATGAAAAGATGTTACCGATACCGACGCCCACGCCTGACAGTCCGATCACGGCAAGGCCTGCGCCGATCATCTTTGCGGCTTCGAGTTCCATTGTCTTGTTTCCCGTATATTGGTTCAGATAATTAATGCGAAGTACGAATTCTATGGTGCGTTTCGTACTAGTGGAGATGCAACGCGTCGTTAAGGTACAGGCAGGTCAACACGGTGAAGACATAAGCCTGCAGAAAAGCGACGAGCAGTTCGAAACCGGTCAGCGCGACATCCATCGCGATCGGCGCCAGACCGCCAAGCCCGAAGGTGGCGGCGCCCAGCGGCACTACAAAACCGGCAAAAACCTTCATCATGGTATGGCCGGCCATCATGTTCGCAAACAAGCGAATCGACAGGCTGACCGGGCGTGACAAATAAGAGATCACCTCGATCGGGATCATCAACGGCATCATTAGCGCCGGCACGCCAGAGGGCACGAAGAAGCTGAAAAAATGCAGCCCATGTTTAACGATACCGACGACCGTAACCGCCAGGAAAACCGTCAGCGCCAGCCCCAGGGTCACGATGATATGGCTTGTGTAGGTGAAGGCGCCCGGGATCAAGCCAAGCAGGTTCCCGAACAGAACAAACATGAAAAGCGTAAAGATATAAGGGAAGTAGCGCCGTCCAGCGTCGCCGACATTGTCCCTTATCATGTTAGCAACGAATTCGTATGCCATTTCCGTCATGACCTGCCAGCGGCCGGGTACCAGCGCGCGGCGCCGTGCGCCGAGTGCCAGAAATGCCGAAGCCACGGCGACGGAAATAGTCATCCAGAGTGCGGAATTCGTATAGGAAAGATCCACGCCGCCGATATGAATCGGGATGATCGTGTGTATCTCGAACTGTTTAATCGGGCTTGCCACGTTTGACCTCGCCTACCTCTCGTCTTCAATACTTACGGAATTCCTCTCGGAATCCGCGTTTGTATTCCCGTCCTGCGCCGGCCCTTCCGGCCCGCGCCCGCCATCCTCCGGCTTTTTGTAGCCGACAGCGAGCCCGTAACCCTTGGTGGCGCGATAAACATTCAGCATCGCCGCCGCCGAGCCCAGCAGGAAAAACACAACGAGGAACCAAGGCTTCGTATCTAGCCACCAGTCCAGTCCCAGGCCGATGCCGACTCCCACAACCAGGGCGGATACCATTTCCACCCCGATTCGCAAAGCCCAACCCATCCCACTCATTCCCGGCTGCCCGCCGGAATGAGCATCGTTTGGCTGGTTATCGGTCCCTCTGTGTCCCCGTGCCGCGCGAAGCCGTTCATCCAGATCATCGAGGGAAGGCGGTCTGTTATCTTCGCCCATCTCGGCCCCCTGGAATTAGTGACGCCACGCTGCAAAGCGCGGGCACCATACTTATGCGAAAAAACCAAGTCAAGGCGGAATACCGCGCTGCGGCAAGCTGTCCAAAAAGCCCGCAAACCATAGGGTTACAGCAGTCTTGCGAGGTGGCCTACGCAGACTCTCGCAATGCCACGGCGCGCGCCAGATCGACAGACACCAGTTGGCTCACCCCGGGTTCGCCCATGGTGACGCCGAAAAGCCGATCCATGCGGGCCATCGACATGCGGTGATGGGTGACCATCAGGAAGCGGGTCGCGCCGCTGTGGGATAGTTCGCTCAAAAGCGAGCAGAAGCGATCGACATTGCTGTCGTCCAGCGGCGCATCGACCTCGTCGAGCACGCAAATCGGCGCCGGATTGGTCAGGAACACCGCGAACAGCAGCGATACGGCGGTTAACGCCTGCTCGCCGCCCGACAATAGCGACATCGAGGTCAGTTTCTTGCCAGGCGGGCTCGCCATGATTTCCAGCCCGGCTTCCAGCGGGTCGTCTTCCTCTGTCAGGGTCAGGTGCGCACGCCCACCGCCAAACAGCTTGGTGAACAGTTCCTGGAAATGTTCGTTGACCTGCGCAAAGGCCGCCATCAAACGTTCGCGCCCCTCGCGATTCAGCGCGCCGATTCCCTGACGCAGTCGCGCGATGGCCGCCAGCAGGTCCTCGCGCTCGGTCCGCATACCGGTGATCTGCTCGTTCAGTTCTTCCGCCTCGGTTTCCGCGCGCAGATTCACTGGACCCATTCCGTCGCGCTCGTGGGTCAACCGATCAAGCCGCGCTGCCGCGGCATCCGCGGCCGGGATTGCCTCATTATCGCTGATTTCGGCGGCTTCCAGAATGTTTTCCGGCGATATTGCCAGTTTTTCGCGCACCCGCTCGGCCACGGTCTGGCGCTCGCGCTCGGCCTGTTCGACCTGTCCCTCGATGCGGACCTGCTGTTCGCGGGCCACAGCCAGGGCGGCCTCGGCTGCCTTCAGTTGCTGATCGGCCTCCATCTGCCCGGCTTCCGCCGTTGCCAGATGGTCCGCGGCTTCCCCGCGTTTCGCCTCGGCCTCGGAAATCTGGTCCATCAGCAATGCCCGCTGACCTTCCATCTCGTCGGGGCGCGCGGCTAGCCGTTCCCGTTCTTCCTCGGCGACGCCGCGGCGTTCCACCAGGTCGGCGAGCCGTTCGGCGGCGCCCGACGCGCGCCGGCGCCAGCCGTCGGCCTCGGTCTCGATCGCAAGCAGCCGCTCCCTGCGCCGTTCGGAATCGGCCACCAGCCGGTCATGGGCGCTGCGCCGCTCCGCCTGGCCAGCGCGCAATTCCACCAGTTCCGTTCGCATGGTCGCGACGGTTTCGCGCGCGGCGGGCCCGTCGTCCAGTTCTGAAAGCTCGCCCTCGGCTTCGACAAGCCCGGCCTGTGCCAATTCGCGGTCGGCGCTAGTGGTTTCCAACGAATCGATCAGCGCCGTCAGCCGCGATTCCTGCGCCACGCGGGCATTGGTCAGGCGGGTATGTTCCTCGCGGGCCGCATTGAGCCTGGCAAATCCGTTTCGCACTGCCTCGCGAGCCTCGCGTTCGCGCGTTGCTGCTTCGGACCGGGCCTCGCGGGCGGCATTCGCGGCCTCTTCCGCTGCCTCGGCCTTCGCTTCGGCCTCGCGGCGTGTCGCCCTGATTTCGGCCAGCCGGTTGCGCTGTGCCAGCCGGGTTACCGCCGCGGTCGGGGCGCCGGCGGAAATCGTATAACCGTCCCAGCGCCACAGCCCGCCATCGCGCGAGACCAGCCGCTGCCCGGCCTTCAGCGACGGCGCTAGTCGCGCACCCGCCGTTGCGTCCTCCACCACGCCGATTGCCGACAGCCGGCGGGCCAGTTCATCGGGTGCCTTTACGAAACCGGCCAGCGCCGGCGCGCCTTCCGGCAGATTTGACGAGTCCAGCGGCGGCAACCGATGCCAGTGGACAGGGGCAGAGCTGTTGATCGGCGCATTCAGGTCCTCGCCCAGCGCCGCACCCAGCGCGGTCTCGTAACCGGCATCGACGGTAACCGAGTCGATCACCGGCGGGAACAGGTCGCCCTCCGCCGGTTCCAGCAGTTCGGCCAGCGCTTGTTCCTCGGCCTTCAGCCTGGCCAGCGCCGATTGGGCGTCCTGGGCCGCGGCACGCGCTGTATTTTCCGCATCTTCCGCGACGGCGCGCATCGCCTCGGTTGTTTCCTGCGTGGCGCGGGCTTCTTCCGACGCGGCTTCCATCTCTTCCATCGCGGCGGCGGCGGCCGTCATTGCCTCGTCGGCGCCTAGCGCCCCGGCTCGTTCAGTGCGCTCGGCCTCCAACTCGCTTTCGCGGGCGGTCAGGCGCGTTACGCGCTCCGTCAGTTCAGAGGCCCGCGCGGTTAGTGAATCCCGCCGCGCCTCGGTTTCCGCGAGCCGGCTTGTCAACTCCTGAAGAAGCGCCTCTCTTTCCTCGACCTGTTCGTTGGCGCCGGCCAGCGCCTCGGCGGCTTCTTCCCGATCCACGGTTTCATCGGCCTGGGCGGCGGAGAGCTGCTCGCGCTCTGTTTCAAGCCGGGCCAGTGCCTCGGATGCGTCTCCCTCCAGCGTTTTTTCGCGCTCAATATCGCCAATGATCTGCACCAGTTGTTGCTGTAGTCCGGCCTGTGCACTGGCCACGCGTTCGGCCTCGCTGTCCAGTTCTCGACGCGCCAGTTGCAGATGTTGCAGGGCAGCGGCCGCCTCTACTTCCGCCTGGCGTAATCCCGGCAAGGCCGACTGGGAATCGGCCTGTGTCGTGGCGAGTTTCGCCGCCGCCTCGGTGCGCGTGGCGACTTCCGCCCTCGCTTCGTCAAGCCGCGCGCCGGTTTCCTCCACCGCCTTAATGGCGTCGGCCCAGGCATGATGCAGCAGGATAGCGTCGAACTTGCGGATCTGCTCGGAAAGCCGCCGATAGCGGCCCGCCTGCCGGGCCTGACGATTCAGGCCCTGATGCTGGGCCTCCAGCGCGCCAATAACATCTTCCAGCCGCTCCAGGTTGGTTTCGGCCGCGCGCAGCCGCAATTCCGCCTCATGCCGGCGCGAATGCAGCCCTTTGATGCCCGCGGCTTCCTCCAGCAAGCTTCGGCGGTCCTTCGGCTTGGCGCTGATCATCGCGCTGACCCGGCCCTGGCTGACCATTGCCGTGGAATGGGCGCCGGTTGCCATATCGGCGAACAGTAACTGCACATCGCGGGCACGGACATCCTTGCCGTTGATGCGATAGTTCGAGCCCGAGTCGCGCTCGATGCGGCGCGAGATTTCCAGTTCGTCGGCGTCGTTGAACATCGCCGGCGCCTTGCGGTCGGAATTGTCGATATACAGGACCACTTCGGCGATGTTCCGCGCGGGCCGTGTGGTGGTGCCGCCGAAGATCACGTCCTCCATGCCGCCACCGCGCATGCTCTTGGCCGAGGTTTCGCCCATCACCCAGCGCAGCGCCTCGACTACATTCGACTTGCCGCACCCATTGGGGCCGACGACGCCGGTCATCCCCGGTTCGATCAGCAGTTCGACCGGATCGACGAAGGACTTAAAGCCGGAAACGCGAAGCTTGGTGAAATGCACGGAATTGTGGCCTGATTATTCAGGCGCCGGGCGGGCAGTCGTCATTTCGCGGCGTCTTCCAGAAGGTCGTTAATATCCGCATAGGGCAAGTTCGTGATTTTTTTGCCGTTGATAACGAAGCTGGGCGTGCTGTTGATTTCATATTCCATCTGCCCATCCAGCCGCATTTGCAGTATGCCGTCCTGAAGTGCTTCGTTCGCCAGGCAGGCATCGACATCTTCCTTGCTCATGCCGCCGAGACCGGCGAGTTGGGTCAGGACCTTGATCGGATCTGGCGCGCTGCTCCAGTTTCTTTGCTGTGCGAAGAAAGCTTTCAGGAAGGTGAAATATTTGTCCTTCGGCGCACAGCGCGCGATCATCGCTGCCGAGGCCGCATATTTGTCAAACGGGTAGTCCCGATAGATCAGCTTGGCCTTGCCGGTTTCTATCCAATCTTCTTTGAGCCGCGGCAGAGTCTCCGCATGGAACTTGGCGCAATGCGGACAGGTCAGCGAGGCATATTCGATAATCGTTATCGGAGCCGCCGGATCGCCAATGACCCGATCCGTAAGCGCTTCTTCGGTCGAAAGAATTTCCGCCGAGGCTATGGCGGGCAGCAGGACGCCTGCAAATAACAGGGCTGCCGCGAAGCGAATAGGTTTGGTCACGAGATGCCTCCTGTAAGAATTAGACGAGGTACGAATATAAGGGGTCGAATACGGCCCCTTCAAGGCGAGGCACGGAATCTTCATTCTTCCCCGTCTCCTCGAGTGTCGCTTATCATGGCGCGGCCAAGGCGTGCAAGCACGGCCCTTATTTCCGGGTCGTCCACCGCCGCCAGGGCCTTGCAGATGCGCTCGACGTTGTCCGCCTGCGTGTT
>CBFDDT010000094.1:0-14393 GCA_965603635.1 uncultured bacterium
CCTGCCGGGGTCCGAACCGGCGGCGAGCGGGAAATCATGAGCAGAAAGAAAAAAGGGAAGGCGCCGAGCCAGCGGCAACTGCGTGTTGGCGAGGAATTACGCCATATTCTTGCGGAGCTTCTCGGCCGCGGGGACCTGCACGACCCGGCCCTGGCCGGCAAGTCGATCACCGTTTCCGAGGTCCGGTCCAGCCCGGACATGCGCCACGCCACTGTCTTCGTGATGCCGCTGGGCGGCGCCGGGGACGTGGAGGAAATTGTCGGCGCCCTGAACCATGCGGCGCCCTATCTGAGCCACGAGCTTGGACGGCGCATTACGATGAGATTCACGCCAAGACTTCACTTCGAGCTTGACCGGGTATTCGAGGAGGCTCAGCGCGTCGACGCCATTCTGCGCCGCCCGGATGTCGCCCGAGATCTGACCAGGGACGACACGGACGATGGCGCGTAAACGCAAGGGCCAACCGATCCATGGCTGGATTATCCTGGACAAGCCTGAAGACATGACGTCTACCACCGCCGTCGGCGCGGTAAAGCGACATCTCGACGCCGCCAAGGCCGGCCATGCCGGCACCCTGGACCCCTTCGCCACCGGAATCCTGCCGATCGCGCTGGGCGAAGCCACCAAGACGGTCTCCTATGTGGTGGACGGGGTAAAGCGCTATCGGTTCACCATTCGCTGGGGTGTCGCAACCGACACCGAGGATCGGGACGGTGCGGTAACGGCGGAATCGGACGGGCGTCCGGACCGCGCCGCGATCGAGGCGGTGCTGGACCGCTTCATCGGCGAGATCGAACAGATCCCACCCGCCTACTCGGCGATCAAGCTCGACGGAAAGCGAGCCTACAATCTGGCGCGCGAAGGCAAGGCGCCGGAGATGCCGCCACGCATGGTCACGATCGACGAACTGCGGTTGCTGGAGATGTCCGACGCGGACCATGCGGTATTTGAGGCAGTCTGTGGAAAGGGCACCTATATAAGGGCCCTGGCACGCGATATCGCGTTGGCTTTGGGTACGGTAGGACATCTGTCGGCCCTGCGCCGCACCCAGGTCGGGCCATTTGACGAAAAAAGTGCGATTTCGCTGGACGAACTGAGGGAAAATATGCATGTTGCCGCCGCTTGTGAATACCTGCTTCCGGTCGAGACCGCGCTGGACGACATCCCGGCCCTGGCCGTGACCGATATCGAAGCAGGATCCTTGCGAAACGGACAGGCAGTTTCCTTGTTGCGGAAAGCCGATCTGGACCGCATTGCCGATCTTGAAAGCGGCGATACGGCCCTTGCCATGGCGAACGGAAAAGCCGTCGCCCTGGTGCGCTATACCGCCGGGGCAATCCAGCCTGTTCGCGTATTGAACCTTTGAAATCCCAGGAGGATTTGATGTCGATTACCGCAGAGCGGAAGCAAGAGCTTATCAAGCAGTTTGGCGCCAAAGATGGCGATACCGGTTCGCCGGAGGTCCAGGTCGCTATCCTTACCGAGCGGATCAAGAACCTGACCGACCATCTGAACCAGCACAAGAAAGACTTTCACACCCGCCGCGGCCTGATCTCCATGGTCGGGGCGCGTCGCAGTCTGCTGGACTATCTTAAGCGCAAGGAAGTCTCGCGCTACGACAATATCATCAAGGAACTTGGGCTGCGCCGTTAACGCCGCAGTCCTTTTTGCGCGCCCACGCCCAACTTTCCGGGGGCGGGGCGCGGTGCAGGAAAGCGGCGCGGCATGGAATGAGCCATGCTGGCCGCAGTATTAGTGCCAGGAATTCCTGGTATACCCCGCGGGCGCGATCCGGTTGCCCGCGTGAAGGACGGAAGTAAAGGAAGACTCTATGTTCAAGATAACCCGCAAGGAAACCACCTGGGGCGGTCGTAAACTGATTCTCGAATCCGGGCGCATCGCGCGCCAGGCGGACGGTGCTGTCCTGGTAACCTACGGAGGAACCCAGGTTCTCGTCACCGCCGTGGCGCAAAGAACACCCCGCGTGGGAATCGATTTTTTCCCGCTGACGGTCAACTATCAGGAAAAGACGTTCGCCGCCGGTAAAATTCCCGGCGGCTTTTTCAAGCGCGAAGGGCGGCCTTCCGAAAAGGAAACCCTGACCTCGCGCCTGATCGACCGGCCGATCCGGCCGCTGTTCCACAAGGAATTCCGCAACGAGACCCAGATCATCTGCACCGTGCTGGCGCATGACCTGGAGAACGACCCGGACGTTGTCAGCCTGATCGGCACGTCGGCCGCGCTGACCATTTCCGGAATTCCGTTCCTGGGCCCGATCGGCGGCGCGCGTGTCGGCTATATCGATGGCAAGTATGTCTTGAACCCGCAGATGGACGAATTGCCGTCCTCCGACATGGACCTGCTCGTCGCCGGCACCATGGAAGGCGTGCTGATGGTCGAGTCCGAGATCAAGGAACTCGACGAGGACGTGACGCTGGGCGGTGTCAGTTTCGCTCATAAGGCAATCCGCGAAGTCATCGAATTCGTCATGGACTTCGCCGACGATTGCGCCAAGGAGCCCTGGCCGCTGCCGGCGCCCGCGGAGGGAGTCGAGCCGGTCAAAACCCGTCTGTGGAAAATCGCCGAGAAGCCACTGCGCGACGCCTATTCCAAGACCGTCAAGCAAGAGCGTGTCGAGGCCGTGTCCGCGGCCAAGGATGCCGCGCTCAAGCAGATGGAGGAAGAAGAGTTCGACGTTGCAATGGCGGCGGGTCTTTTCAAAAAGCTTGAAAAGGAAATCGTGCGCGGCAACATCCTGAAAACCGGGATTCGCATCGACGGCCGGGACACCAAGACAGTGCGCCAGATCGTGGCCGAAGTCGGTATTCTGGAAGGCGCCCACGGATCGGCGCTGTTCACCCGCGGCGAGACCCAGGCGCTTGTGGTCAATACGCTGGGCACCGGCCAGGACGAGCAGATCATCGATGCGCTGGAAGGCGAGTATCGTGAGCATTTCATGCTGCATTACAACTTCCCGCCTTATTCGGTCGGTGAAGCATCCTTCCTGCGCAGCCCGGGCCGCCGCGAAATCGGCCATGGCAAGCTGGCCTGGCGGGCGCTCCACCCGCTGCTGCCGACAAAGGAGGATTTCCCCTACACGATGCGCGTGGTCTCCGAGATCACCGAGTCGAACGGTTCGTCCTCGATGGCGACCGTTTGCGGCACCTCGCTGGCGCTGATGGATTCGGGCGTGCCCCTGGCCCGCCCGGTGGCCGGCATCGCCATGGGGCTGATCAAGGATGACGGCGATTACGCCGTTCTTTCCGACATCCTTGGCGACGAGGATCATCTCGGCGACATGGACTTCAAGGTCGCCGGAACGGATAAGGGCATCACGTCGCTGCAGATGGACATCAAGATTACCTCGATCACCGAGGAAATCATGAAAATCGCCCTGGCCCAGGCCAAGGAAGGTCGTCTGCACATTCTGGGCGAGATGGCCAAGGCTCTGACCGCTGGTCGCGAGGATGTCTCGGCCAATGCGCCGCGCATCACCACCTTCCAGATCCCCCGCGACAAAATTCGTGAGGTCATCGGCACCGGCGGCAAAATTATTCGCGAGATTTGCGAGGTCACCGGCGCCAAGGTCGACATCGAGGACGACGGCACCATCAAGGTCGCCGCTGTCGACCAGGAAGCCGGCGAGCGGGCAATCGAGTGGATCAAGGGCATCGTGGCCGAACCGGAAGTTGGCGTGATCTATACCGGCAAGGTCGTGAAAGTCGTCGATTTCGGCGCCTTCGTGAACTTCATGGGCGCCCGCGACGGGTTGGTTCATATCTCGGAGTTGAACGACGGCCGGCCACAGACCGTGAACGAAGTCGTCAATGAAGGCGACGAGGTCAAGGTCAAGGTTCTGGGCATCGACGACCGCGGCAAGGTCCGCCTGTCGATGCGCGTCGTCGATCAGGCGACCGGCAACGACATCACCGAGCAGGTCGGCGAATCCCGCCCGGCCGGTGGTGGTGGCGGTGGCCGCGGTAAACGCGGCGACTGATCTCGGCCGATACAGGTGAAACGAATGACGGCGGTCCCAAGGGGCCGCCGTTTTTCATTGCGATGCGAGAAACGGCGGCGCCTCACTCCGGCGGGGTAGCCATTCCAATAATGTTGTAACCGCTGTCGACGAAATGGACTTCGCCGGTAACGCCGGTCGACAGGTCGGACAGCAGATAGAGACCCGCGCCGCCCACATCGTCGAGAGTGATATTGCGGCGCAAGGGGGAATTCTCACCCTGCCATTTATAGACGAACCGGGCCCCGCCGACCGCGGCCCCGGCTAGCGTGCGCATGGGTCCGGCGGAAACGGCATTTACCCGGATGCCGCGGCTGCCGAGACTGGTGGCAAGATAGCGCACGCTGGCCTCCAGCGCCGCCTTGGCGACGCCCATGACGTTGTAATTGGGCATCACGCGCTCGGAACCTGCATAAGTGAGGGTAATGAGACTGCCGCCCTCGTTCATCAGTTTCGCGGCGCGCTGGGCCACGGCGGTGAAGGAATAGCAGGAAATGTCGAGTGTTTGGGCGAAGTTGGCGCGGCTCGTATCGAGATAATCGCCGGTGAGTTCGTCCTTGTTGGAATAAGCCACCGCATGGACCACGAAATCCAGCGAACCCCACTTCCCGGCCAGCTTGTCGAACACCGCATCCAGATCCGCATCGCTGGACACATCGCAGGGCACGAGAATGGGATCCTCACCGACCGATTCGGCCAACGGCCGCACCCGTTTCAAGAGCGCCTCGTCCTGATAGGTGAATGCCAGCTCCGCGCCGTGCTCCGCCAGCATTCGGGCGATCCCCCAAGCAATGGAGTGATCGTTTGCGACGCCTATGACCAGACCCCGCTTGCCGGCCATCAATCCTGTACCCTGCGTCATGTCCCTCTTGCGCCCGCCTTAATTATGTTTTGTCCCGCCTGTTCGACGGGATCCACTTTTTCAATCGGTGTGCCGTTTAAACACCATCGTGGCGTTGGTGCCGCCGAATCCGAAACTGTTCGACATGACACAGTCCAGCGTCACGTCATTCATGGTTTCGCGCACGATCGGCACGCCTTCGGTTTCGGGATCGAGTTCGTCGATATTGGCCGACGCCGTGATGAATCCGTTCTTCATCATAAGCAGCGAGTAAATTATTTCCTGCACGCCGGTCGCGCCCTGCGAATGGCCTGTCAGCGACTTGGTGGAGCTGATTGGCGGTATGGTATCGCCGAAAACCTCGCGTAGCGCCTCAACCTCCCGGGTATCGCCGACCGGTGTGCTGGTGCCATGCGCGTTGATATAGCCGACCGGCGCGTTCAGCCCGGCCATTGCCTGGCGCATGCAGCGCACTGCGCCCTCGCCCGACGGCTGCACCATGTCGTAGCCGTCCGAAGTCGCGCCATAACCGGCTACTTCACCGTATATTTTCGCGCCACGCGCGAGAGCGTGCTCGAGTTCTTCCAGCACCACGACACCGCCGCCGCCGGAGATTACGAAACCGTCGCGATCCTTGTCGAAGGCGCGGCTGGCCTTTGTCGGCGTATCGTTATAGCCGGAAGACAGCGCCCCCATGGCGTCGAACAGGACGGTTAGCGACCAGTGCAATTCCTCGCCGCCGCCGGCGAAGACAATGTCTTGCTTGCCCCACTGAATCTGCTCGGTAGCATTACCGACGCAGTGCGCGCTGGTCGAGCAAGCGGAACTGATGGAATAGTTGATGCCCTTGATGGCAAACGGCGTGGCCAGCGTCGCCGAGTTCGTGCTGCACATGGTGCGCGGCACCCGGTAGGGGCCGACCTTGCGCACGCCTTTACTGCGCAGGATATCGGCCGCCTCGACAAGATTGCTGGTCGAAGGACCACCGGAACCCATGATGAGGCCGGTTCGTTCGTTGGAAATGTCGGCCGGCTCAAGCCCGGAATCGGCAATGGCTTCGGCCATGGCGATGTAATTATAGGCCGCGCCGTCGCCCATGAAACGCCGGATTTTTCGGTCCACCAAGGCTTCGATATCGATATTGATCGAGCCGTGGATATGGGACCGGAAGCCCAGTTCCGCATATTCCGGGCAAAATTCAATTCCCGAGCGACCCTCGCGCAGCGAATCAACGACTTCCATCTGGTTATTGCCGATACTGGAAACGATGCCCAGTCCGGTTACGACTACTCTTCGCATGAAATCCTCTTCAGGACCCTTCGGTCGCGGTGAATAATGTCACGCGCATATCCTTGGCCTCGAAAATCGGTTCGCCGTCGCACAAAAGGGTGCCGTCGGCGATTCCCATAACGAGTCTGCGCATGACCATTCGCTTGATATTGATCCGATAAGTCACTTTTTTCGCGGTCTCAAGGACCATTCCCGTGAATTTGACTTCGCCCACGCCCAGTGCGCGGCCCCGTCCCTGCCCGCCGGACCAGCCGAGGAAGAACCCCGCAAGCTGCCACATGGCGTCAAGGCCCAGGCAACCCGGCATGACCGGATCCCCTTCGAAGTGGCATTTGAAAAACCACAAATCGGGATTGATATCCAATTCGGCGACGATTTCGCCCTTGCCGTACTCGCCGCCATCCGCGGTAATGCTGGCGATGCGGTCCACCATCAGCATTGGCGGCAGGGGAAGCTGGGCGTTCCCCGGCCCGAATAACCGGCCATGACCGCACTCCAGCAAATCCTCGTAACTATCGCTGTTCTTCTGTACCACGGGTGTGGTTTACCTGATTGTTAAAGATCCGTTGGACGGGCCGCAAACTACACCTTTAGTGCGGACCGCGCCACTATACATTTAAGGTCATACGTCCAGATTTTCCACACTCAATGCGTTGGTCTGAATGAACTCGCGGCGCGGCTCCACCACATCGCCCATGAGAGTGGAAAAAATGGCTTTTGTATCTTCTTCGTGGCCGACCCTCACCTGCAGAAGCGTTCGAGCGTTCGGGTCCAGCGTGGTTTCCCAGAGCTGTTCCTTATTCATCTCGCCCAGCCCCTTGTAACGCTGCACGTCGATCCCCTTGCGCCCCGCCGCCATGATCAGGTCCACCAGCCCGACGGGACCGCTGATTTTGGTTTCGCGGTCACCTATCTGCAGGGCGGTCTGATCGCCATAGGTTTCCCGCAACTCCGCCGCCGTTGCATGCAGGCGGCGGGCCTCGCCGCTACGGATCAGGTCGCCGTCTATCACATAGCGTTCGGGCACGCTGCGCAGGGTGCGCGTGTAAATGTGGGCGCCGTCCAGATCCACCTGGCCCTCCCAGCCGCGTTCGTACTGTTCGGCCAGCCTGTCCAGCCGTCCGGCCACCACGGCGACCTTTTCGGCGGCGGCTTCGGAATCGTCCAGCAGCGCCGGGTCCAGCGCGCCGGCGATAGCCGCCTGTTCGACGACCTGCATGCTGCCGACCTTGCGTTCCAGTGGCTCCAGCCAATGCTTCGCATTGCGGGCTATATCGACGGTACGGCGCAAATCCTGGCCGGCGATCTGGCCGCCGCCACCGAGCAAGAGGACGGCGTCGCCGATGCCGGCGTCGATCAGGTGATCCTCATAGGCCGCTTCATCCTTCAGATAGACCTGCGATTTTCCCTTGCTGACCCGATAAAGCGGCGGTTGCGCGATATAAAGATACCCGCGCTCGATCACCTCGCGCATCTGCCGGAAGAAGAAGGTCAGGAGCAGGGTGCGGATATGGCTGCCGTCCACGTCGGCGTCAGTCATGATGATAATGCGGTGATAGCGTGCCTTGTCGGCATTGAACTCGTCGGGGCCGATGCCCGTGCCCAAAGCCGCGATCAGAGTGCCCACCTCGACCGAGGACAGCATCTTGTCGAAGCGCGCCCGTTCCACATTCAGTATCTTGCCACGCAGCGGCAGGATCGCCTGGTTGCTGCGGTCGCGGCCCGTCTTGGCCGAACCACCCGCCGAATCGCCCTCGACGATAAAGAGTTCGGACTTGGCCGGGTCGCGTTCCTGGCAGTCGGCCAGTTTGCCCGGCAGGTTGGCGATGTCGAGCGCGCCCTTACGCCGGGTGAGATCGCGCGCCTTGCGGGCCGCCTCGCGCGCGGCCGCCGCCTCAACCACCTTCTGGACGATGCGCTTGGCCTCGACGGGGTGTTCCTCGAACCACTGGCCCAATTTTTCGTTGACCGCCGATTCGACGATGGGCTTAACCTCCGACGACACCAGCTTGTCCTTGGTCTGGCTGGAGAATTTTGGGTCGGGCACCTTAACCGCCAGGACGCAGGTCAGGCCCTCGCGCGCGTCGTCGCCGGAAATCGCGACCTTTTCCTTTTTCGCGATGCCGCTTGAAGCGGCGTAATTGTTGATCTGACGCGTCAGCGCGCCACGGAAGCCGGCCAGATGGGTGCCGCCGTCGCGCTGTGGAATGGTGTTGGTGAAACAGAGCATGGTTTCATGAAAACTGTCGTTCCACTGCATGGCGAATTCGACGGTGACATCGTCACGATCCACCGATGCGGCAATCGGCGCTTCGATCGCCGCATTCCTGGATCGGTCGAGATAAGCAACAAAGGCCTCAATACCGCCCTCGTAATGGAAATCGACCACATTCGGTTCAGGATGACGGGCATCCGTCAGTTTGATCCGCACGCCCGAATTCAGGAAGGCGAGTTCGCGCAGGCGATGTTCCAGCGTGCCGAAATCGAACTCCGTCATGGTGAAGGTTTTCACGGAGGGGAAAAAGGTGACATGCGTGCCCTTCTCGTCGCCGCAATCGCCGGTGACGGCCAGCGGCGCCGTCGCCACGCCGTCCTCGAACCGCATTTCATGAATTTTACCATCGCGGAAAATGGTTAGCTGAAGCCATTCGGACAGCGCGTTAACCACCGACACGCCGACGCCATGCAGGCCGCCGGATATCTTGTACGAGTTCTGGTCGAACTTACCGCCGGCATGCAGCTGGGTCATGATAACCTCGGCCGCCGACATGCCTTCTTCAGTGTGCATTTCCACCGGGATACCGCGGCCGTTATCGGTGACCGTGACCGAGCCATCGCCGTTCAGCGTGACCGTCACCGTGTCGCAGTGGCCGGCCAGGGCCTCGTCGACCGCGTTGTCCACGACCTCATAGACCATATGATGCAGACCCGACCCATCGTCGGTGTCGCCGATATACATACCCGGCCGCTTGCGAACGGCATCCAGGCCCTTCAGGACCTTGATCGAATCCGCCCCGTATTCTTCCGGAACCTTGTCTCCGCCGGCGCTGCCCTTGGGGGTATCGTCACCGTTCTCGCTCATTCAATCATTCCTTCACGCAAATCCTGATACCGTTGCGGCGGCTACCGAAAAATGCTGGGCACGGTTGCCCAGCGGGGCAAATAGCGCGGCGTCCGTTCCCGTCATCCAGGTCTGGCCCGGCAAGCCGCAAATCTCATTAAACAGGGCCTCGCGGCGTTCCTCGTCGAGATGCGCCACCACCTCGTCGAGAAGCAACAGCGGCGCCACGCCGCGTTCGGCCGCCTGCAGCCGTGCCTCGGCCAGCACGATTGCGATCAGCATTGCCTTCTGCTCACCGGTCGAACAAAGGTCTGCCGGCATGTCCTTCGCCAGGTGGCGGGCCACCAGGTCGCTGCGATGCGGCCCCACGGCGGTCGCGCCACTTTGTGCGTCCCGCCGGCGAGCCGTCCTCAATTCCGCCTTCAGCCGGTCCTCGGCGGCCAGCGCCGGACCGCTTCCAAGCCACTCCTCCACCATGCCATCGACCGACAGGGCGACGCCCGGGAACGGTCCGTCCGCGCCGGCCAGCGCGCGCGTCAGCCGCTGCACCATCTCCAGCCGGGCCGCCGCGAGGGCGACACCGCGCGCGGCCATGGTTTCTTCCAGCGCCGACAGCCAGCCATCGTCGCCATTACCGTCGGCCAGCAGCCGCCCGCGTTCACGCATGGCATGCTCATAAGCCGTCACGCGGCCGGCATGGGCCGGGTCGTAACCGAAGACCAGCCGGTCCAGAAAGCGACGGCGAGCCGACGCACCCTCGCGGAACAGCCGGTCCATATCCGGCGTCAGCCACAGGGCGCTGACGAATTCGGCGAGCGCCGCTTGGCCGCGGGCCGGCTCGCCATTGATTCTTACGACGCGACGCTCGCCGTCGGGTTCCCGTCCAGTGCCTATTTCCACCGGGCCGTCCGGCGTGGCTATAGTGGCCGCCACACCCCAGCCACCCGCGCCGCCTTGACGGTCCATCTCGGCCAGACCGGCGCGCCTGAGGCCGCGCCCCGGGGACAGAAGCGACACCGCCTCCAACAGGTTGGTCTTGCCCGCCCCGTTCGGCCCGGCGAGTACGACCGGCCGTGCGTCCGGCGTCAGCCGCACCGACTCATAACAGCGGAACCGGGTCACCGCCAGCCGCGCAATCGACAGGGCGGCGGGGCCAGTGGTCCGATAATCCTCGACAGTCGCCAGAGCGCTCACTCTAATCCTTATACCAATGCTCGTTGATAATGACTCATTTGACCGGGTTCCCTTGTCCGCTCGCAAGGCGCGGTTCGCGCCGTGGTGCCGGGCACCACAAGCGGAGCGCAACGTAGCGAGCGGGCAAGAGAGCCCGGCCTCCGGTGGCGTGTTGCGGCCCGCCATCAAATGGGTCATTATCAACGAGCATTGGTATTACACCCGCATCGGCATCAAGACGTACAACGCGCTGTCGTCGGCGGCGTCGCGCACGATGGTCGGCGAATTGGCGTCGGCCATCACGAACCGCGCCTGGTCACCCTCGATCTGCTGGGTGATGTCCAACAGATAGCGCGAGTTGAAACCGATGGTTATCGATTCTCCCTGATAATTGGCCTCCAGCTCTTCCTCGGCCGAACCGGCGTCGGGGCTGCTGGCCGACAGCGAGAGATTGCCGTTTTCGACCGTCATCTTGATGGCGCGGGATTTTTCGGTTGCGATAGTGGCAACCAGATCGACGGCGCCGGCAAAAATCTTTCGGTCCACTTCCATCGTCTTGTCGTTGCCGACCGGGATGACGCGTTTGTAGTCGGGGAAGGTGCCATCGATCAGTTTCGAGGTCAGCACCGCATCATCGAAGGCAAATCGAATTTTGTTTTCCGACAGCGATACGTCGACGTCGCCGCCGGTTTCCTCAATCAGCTTGCGAAGCTCGTTTACGGTCTTGCGCGGCACAATGACACCGGGCATTCCAGCGGCGCCAGCAGGCAGCGGCATTTCTACCTGGGCCAGCCGGTGGCCGTCGGTGGCGACCGCGCGCAACCGGTTAGCGCCCTCTTCGCCCTCGGCATGGAGATAAATGCCATTCAGATAGTAGCGGGTTTCCTCGCTGGAGATGGCAAATCGGGTGCGGTCGATCAGCGAACGGAAGTCCTGTGCCGAAACGACGAAACCGGTAGGCAGGTCGCCATCGGCCATCGCCGGGAATTCCGCCGTGTCCAGCGTGCCCAGTTTAAAGCGCGCGCGGCCCGCCTTGAGGCTAAGCTGTCCGACCTCCGCGTCCGTTTCGATGCCGATCTGGGCGCCGTCGGGAAGCTTGCGCACGATGTCATAGAGCGTATGCGCCGGCACGGTTATCGCGCCGGCGGTCGCTATCTCCGCCGGAACGGTCTCGACGATGGCGATTTCCATGTCGGTTGCGGTCAGGCTGAGATTGCCGTCGCGCGCGTCCAGCATGACATTGGACAAAATCGGGATCGTGTTGCGCCGTTCGACGACGCTCTGTACATGGCCTAGCGCACGAAGCAGTGCGGCGCGTTCTATCGTAAGTTTCATTTTACCCTGTCACCGGTGGCGGGAATGGGAACCCCCTGGTTTTCTTGGACTTTTCCATTCTCTTCCCAATGGCTTTCGCCGCCCGGAAGGAAGGCCCGCCCGCAGCCAAATCGACGCGAATCGACGCCAGCCCCGTACGGAAACGGACTATAGCAAAGGGTAAAGGAAATCGCACTTTTTTTGTGAGCCGGCGGTGCGAATCCGGACAGGCGCGAAAAGCCGGCAAAAGAAGGCCGTCAGCTCTCCAGCATCCTCCTCAGAAGTTCCACATCCTCGGCGAAGGCCGCATCCAGTCCGCGCAGTTCGTCGACCTTGCGAACCGCATGCATGACCGTTGTGTGATCGCGACCGCCGAACTTGCGGCCAATCTCGGGCAACGAGCGCGCGGTAAGCTGTTTGGCGAGATACATTGCCACTTGGCGAGGCCGGGCGACCGCGCGCGACCGCCGGGCCGACGACATTTCTGCCAACTTGATATTGAAATGCTCGGCAACGCGTTTCTGAATCTCTTCGATAGTCACCCGCCGGTCATTGGCGCGCAGCAGATCGTGCAGCACTTCCTGAGCGCTTTCCAGCGTAATCGGGCGTCCGACGAGGCTGGCATAGGCGACGATGCGGTTCAACGCGCCCTCCAGTTCACGAACGTTGGAGGTAATCTTGTGTGCCAGAAACTCCAGCACCCTTGGCGGCATCTCGGCACCCATCATTTCCGCCTTGGACTGCAGGATACCAAGACGAAGCTCGTAGGTCGTGGGATGCAGATCGGCGACCAAACCCCATCCCAGGCGCGAACGCATGCGCTCCTCGATGCCCTCCAGATCGTTCGGCGACTTATCAGCCGAAATCACGATCTGCCGGTTCTGGTCAACCAGCGCGTTGAAGGTGTGAAAGAACTCTTCCTGGGTACTTTCCTTGCCGCTGATGAACTGAAAGTCGTCGATCATCAGAACATCGACGGAGCGGAATTGCTCCTTGAAGGGAACCGTGTCCTTGAATCTGAGCGCCCGGATGAATTGATACATGAACTTCTCGGCCGACAAATAAAGAATGCGGCGCGTCGGGTCCTGCCGGGTGATCTGCCAGGCGATCGCATGCATCAGATGAGTCTTGCCCAGCCCGACACCGCCATACAGAAACAACGGATTAAAGGTGACCTCCGAAGACTCGGCGATGCGACGAGACGCCGCGAAGGCCAACTCATTCGGTTTGCCGGTCACAAAACTGTCGAAGGTGAGGCGCTTGTCCAGCGGCGCGCTGAGACTGTCGATGGAGAGGCCGTTATTATCCGACACGGCGGGGCGCCCGGGAACGGGGACCTCGCGTTGCGGCCGGGGCTGGCACATCGCGGTTGTCGGCGCGGTGACTATTTTGATGACACGAACGTTATGATTTTCCTCTTCCCACAGATCCATCAGCCTCTGCGCATACTGCGCCTCGACCCATTCGCGCATGAAATCGGTCGGCACGGCGATCACAACCTCGCCGCCATCGAAGCCCTTGAGCACCAGAGGCTTCAGCCAGCTCCGATATGCCGCCTCGCCGAATTCCGCCTGCAGCCGATTGCGAACCTGCATCCATTGTGCAGCAACGTCCTGGTCATAAAAGGTGTCCATCAACTCACTCAACCCACTGGCCCAACGGCCCTTGTTCTGTTTGGCGTTCTGCCCGGCTTCCGCCCTATCGAACGCTGGTGGCCCATACATCGCGGTCCGGTATCAGCTTTGCCGGCACGGTCCGGAATAATAGAAAAGCGTTTCTTCTCTATTTGTCGGGCATTTAATGTCGTCCAATCCAGACAGCATAACCCAACCCTTTGCCGGTGCGCGAAAGTAATCGCGACACGATTTTAAGAAACACAGGAAAAGGTTCGCGCATCTACCGTTGTGAATAATAGACGATCTACTTCACGCTAGGCAGCTGTTCGAATTCCTTCTCGTTTTGCATTTTAATTTTGGCGAAAAGTACTTTGCGCACCTTGTTATCCGCCCCCCGAAAGCGAGGACAATGTATCGGTGGTTTTCGCCAGATGCAATGAGACCGAATAGGGAACACTGCAAATAAAATATTTGACTCCCGCCAGCCGATTGAATTTTCAGAAGAAAGGGGACGCGAAAGAAAATTGCGAAAATAAATGCCGCGCTCCCGAGGGAACGCGGCACATCAAAACTGCGCGGATTGTGGGCGCCGGTAAACTTATCCGAGTGCCTTGACCTGGGCCGACATACGCGAAATTTTGCGCGAGACAGTGTTGCGATGAAGGACCCCGCGAGTAACCCCGCGCTGCATTTCCGGCATCGCCGTGCGGAAAGCCAGTTCCGCCGCCGCCTTGTCACCGCTGGCCACCGCCATGTCGAATTTCTTCACAAAGGTGCGGATTCTGCTGATCCGGTTATGATTGACCTCGGTCCGCCGAGCAGTCTGGCGAATCCGTTTCTTGGCCGAAGTATGGTTAGCCATATATCTGTTCCGAACATTTACTGAAAATCGTTCAAGGCGGCGGTTTATAACGGGGTCCGAACCCGCCGTCAACCCTTCAAAACAACAACTGCGGCCATAAGAGTCTGGCCCGGAATATGTTGTTGTTTTCACGGGCTTGTGTTTTCCTCCGGTTAGGAGAATGTCGCGCCGCGATGCCGGCGGCCTTCGACGCTGTCCGGAGGGAAACACAAGCCTGCCCG
>CBFDDT010000095.1:0-14285 GCA_965603635.1 uncultured bacterium
GCACCAGTTCGAGCCAATGCCGGAACTCTACGAACATGGCCGGCGCATTGTCGGGCATATTATCGAGTATCCCGCCTATCGCGACCGGAATCAGAGCACGCCAACGGCCTGCAGATCCGAAGGCATGCTGGCCTTTCTGCGCATGGCAAGCCGTGTCGATATTGCGGCCGACAGGACATTTCGCGAGCGCTGCCTGGCCGAGGTCGAGGAAAACTTGCGTCTTCAGTTGCAGTTTCGCCGCCCCGATGGCGCTTTCGTCCAAGGCGAGGGGAAAAGCCTGATGCGGATCGATTTTATCCAGCACAACCTGTCCAGCTTTCTGGACTACCATCGCCTGATGCGTGACGGCGGGATCTGACCCGGCATTTTAGTCGGGCGCCACCTGCCGCGCCGGCGGGGCGGCGAATGCGGCCAATACCGATGCTCCAACGCACCAGACCGCCGAGCCCAGGGCGATCGCCTCCATCGAGACGCCGCCGTCGATCAGCAACCCCATGGCGGCCGGGGCAAGGCCCGTGGAAAACACCATGACCGCTTGATCGAAAGACCGGATCGCGCCTAGATGGGTTGTCCCGTACAGTTCCGCCCAAAGTGCCCCCTTCAGCACGAAGGTGACACCGCCATTGAGGCCAAGCAGGGCCATGAAAACGGGCGCGCCGAGCGGCGAGTTCGTGGCGAACAGCACCAGACAGGCCACCGTCAGGGGCGCCAGGAACCAGGGCGTCAGCCGGCTGGCTGAAAGACGGTCGACGACCGGGCCCGTGGCGATCATGGTAACCACCGATCCGATGGCAAAGAGCGTGAATGATGCCGCCATCAATTCAAGCGGCCAGCCCTTGCTGTCGGCCAGGTGAACCTGATGGAAGATCAGGCCGGTGAAGATGAAGGAAGGCGCGGCCAGCGCCGGCAGGCGCAGCCAGAAGCCGGGGTCGCGCAGCACGCCGCCCAGTGTTCTGTCGCCCGCGCCCGTCCCTTCCGCCTGCCGTTTCTCCCGCAGAGCAAGGTCCCGCGCGTCGTGACCGCGCAACAGCAGGAAAATCAGCGGCGCAGTGGCGATCAGCGCGATTCCCGTGCCGGTCCATAATGTGCGCCAGTCGACCACGGCGAAGGCGGCTACTACAAGGAGGGGCAGCAGGAATTCGCCTACGGGATGGCCCAGCGATGCGATGCCGATGGCGCGCCCGCGCTCGGCCTCGAAATAGCGCGCCATGGCGGTAATCCCAGTATGGCTCGCCAGTCCCTGGCCGAACAGCCGCAGCCCGTATATGGCGGCGCCCAGCGCCGGAATGCTCCAGGCGGCGCCCATCAACAGGCTCATCCCGGCCAGTCCCAGCAGAACGATAACGGCGAAATGGGCCAGCTTCATGTGGTCGATCAACCGGCCCGCCCAGACCAGGGTGACGGCGCTCAGCATCGTGCCGGTGGCGTACACTGTGCCGAATTCACCATGGGTCAGGGCGAAGGCCTCGCGGATCTTGCCGCCGAACAGCGAGATGAAGAAGGTCTGCCCAAAACTGGACGCAAAACACATAAAGGCCCCGAAGGCGATCAGGGCCCCATGTGCGCGAAGGAACGATAATGGAAGCATCGCGCCTTCTACTCCCACCGCCGCACCGGGGGAAGCAGTATTCTGGCCGCCGGCACATGGCGCAAACCAGTTGTGATGAATATTTACGTTCGTTTGGTGGCTCGAAGGAAAGCTCCCACAATATCTTGTGGTTTTGGTGGATTTCGAGCGTTAACATCTTTCGGTTATTAATGTTTCATTTACAGAAAAATTGATATAACTGACTGATTCGCATAGATTCACCGGACGGATCGGCTATGAGCACCAATGTTACCGAACTCCCGCGGTCGGGACGCCAAGGCGCGGCACGCGGCGCCGGCGGACTTCATGAGGCAATAGAGGCGGCCAGGCGGGCCCAACGGCGCGCCGCGATAATCGCCTCGAGCGTCAGCGTCACCTGGGTGCTGCTGGCGCTGGTCTTTGTAGCCAGCAATGGAAGCGAGGGGGAACTCTCGGGGCTCGCCCTGCCGGAAATCGCCATGCTTATCGCCGGGGTCGCGACGCCGCTGGCGGTGGTCTGGCTTATCGTGCTTGTTGTTCGCCGCAATGCGGATCTGCGCGAACATACCGAAATGTTGCGTCGGCAGCTCGACCTGCTGACCTATCCGGCCGAGGATGCGGAGCTGCGCGTGCGCAAGGTGGCGGAATCGTTGCGCGCCCAGGCCGAGGAATTGAACCGGGTGACCGATACGGCCACCATCCAGATGGAAAAACTGTCCAAGACGTTGGCCATCCGGACCGACTCGCTCGCCGAGGCCTCGCAGGGCGCGACCGGCCAGGCCCAGACCATCGGGTCGATGCTGGAGCACCATACCAGCACGCTTAGCGACTTGACCGACCGGTTCCACAAGCAGGAATCCTATTTGCGCGAGGCCGTCGAAAAGCAGGCCAAGGACATGACCGCGGCAACCAGCAACGCGCTGGACCATTCCGACGAAATGCGCTCGGCGATGCGGCTGCAGATTTCCGAAATGACCAATGCCTCCGAGGCCGCGGCCACCCAGGCCGAAAAGATCGGCGGCCTGTTCAGCGACTACAGCGGGCAACTGCATGACGCCGCGCTGACCGCGAAGGACAGCGCCGCCAATATCGAACGCACGCTGATCGAGGCGGCGGCCCATCTGCACGACGTGACCAAGCGGACCGCCGATAAAGTCGACGAAACGGTCGAAAACCTCGAGAGCCGCGGCAAGACCTTCGCCGACGAGTTGGAGCAGGCAATCGGCTCACAGATCGTGATGCTGGCGGAAGCCACCAATCGCAGCGCCGGTTACATGGATGACATAACCGCGACCCTGACCCGGAAAATCGCCGGTGTCACAAACGCGATGGAGCATACCTTGACGGGCCAGCAGGAGGCCCTGAACGAATTCCTGGTCTCGGCGACATCGCGCGTGAATTCGATGGGCGAGACGCTCGACGACCGGACCAGCGAAGTCGCCAGCAGGCTGGACCGGGTGCTGGCGCAGCGCGCGCAGGAATTGTCGGGCGTGGTGCAGCGCAGTTCCGACCAGGTGGAAGAACTCGCGGCGGTTATGCGTGGCCAGATCGAGGACCTCACCGAGGCCGGGAAATATAGTTTCACCCAGATCGGCGATCTCAACACGGCGTTGCGGACCAATGCAGAGGACCTCAACCGCACCGCTGAACATGTCGGCGACCAGGCGATCCGGGTAGAAGAGGCTGCCGGTGAGCAGGCCCGCAAGCTCGCCAATGCCAGCGATGAAACCAGCAAGCAGGTTATGGTCATGAGCCATCTGTTGCGCGGCCAGGTGGGCGAACTGGTCGATGCGTCGCGGACCACGACCGAGCGTGCCGAGACCGTGCGCGCCGCGCTGGAACGCCAGGCACGCGAGTTGACCATGGCGGCCGAACGCTCGGCCACCCAGACCGCTGATTTCGAGGCCCTGGTCGCGGCGCGTATCACCGAGTTGGGCGACACCATGCGCGAGGGCGCGCAGAGATACAGCGAGGCTGTCGACCCGTCAGTCCGCCAGGCAAGCGGCATGGCCGAGGTGATGCGCGAACAGACGCGTGCGCTGCAGGAAGCCTCCGAAACCGCAACCGTGCAGGCGCGGACGATCTCGACGCTGCTGCAAAAAGAGAGCGAGACGCTGCGCCTGGTGACCGACAACACGGTGTCGCAGTCGCGCGAAATGCGCGATGCACTGCGCGAGAATACAGAGGAAATGGCCCGCGGCGCCAATCAGATCGCCGCCGATGTCGTCCATGTGCGCAATACCTTGCGCGAGACGGTCCGCGAGAATACCGAGGACATGGTCAGCAGCACCCAGCGCGCCGTGGCCAATGCCGCGACAATCCGCGACACGCTGCATCAAGAAAGCCGCGACCTGGCGGCGCTCGCCGATTTGATTGGCCAGCGCGCCCAAACGGTGGCGACCATGGTCGGCCAGCATACCGCGGCTCTGGGCGCCGCGGTGGAGGCCAGCGACCGGAAGACGCAGGATATCTCCAGCGGCATGAAGCATCTGGTGATCGAACTCAGCACGGCTGCCGACCGGGTCACCGACCGCATTGCCGAAGCCGGGCGCGGCTTCGCCGCCGAGTCCGGTTCAATGAACGACGCGGTGCGCACGGCGCTGGGGCTGGTCGACGAGGTGTCGGCGCGGTTCCGCCAGCAAACCGACGATATGGCCCTGCGGGCGCAGCAGGCCGGCGGTCAGATCGACGCTACCGGTACCGTGGTGCGCCAGCATGCCGAACATTTGTCGCACGCCGTGATGCAGGCGGCCGACGGATTGCGCAATATCAGCGATGCCTTCGCCGGCGAAAGCACGCAACTGACCGGCACGGCCGACCAGGTTTCGACCCGGATTACGGCGTTGACCGAGCAGTTCCGTGCCCAGTCGGGCGACCTGGATAGGGCTATCGAGGTGGCCGCTCGCCAGATAGAATCGGCTGGCCAGAATTTAGGGCGTCAGCGCGAGACGCTGGACGCCTCCACGTCGCGCAGCATCGATCAGGTCGCCGAGATTGGCCAGAACATCCAGCAGCACAGCGGCTCGCTGCTGCGGACGCTGGAAGAGGTCATGACGCGCGCCGGCCACGCTGGTACGGCGTTCGACGAAACGGCAGAAAGAATGATTCACGCCGCCGACCGGGCCGAGGAACGCGCCAAGGAGTTCAAGGTCAAGGAGACGGGGCTGCGCCGCGACCTGTTCCTCAAGACCGCGCGTTTCGTGATCGAGGATCTGAATTCGACCGCGATCGACCTGTCGCGCTCGCTATTCGACGAGGTCCCCGAGGCCGACTGGAAGCGCTATGCCGCGGGCGACAGAGGCGTGTTCACCCGCACCTTGCTGCGCGGCCGTAACACCACTACCAGCGCCGGGCGCGTTGGCGAAAAGCTGCGGCATAACGAAGATATGCGGCGCTACGTCACCCAGTATATTGATCAGTTCGAACGGCTGCTGGCCGAGGCCCGCGAGTGCGACCCCGAACAGCTTCTGCATTCGACATTCCTGACTGCCGATGTCGGCAAGCTATACCTGATGCTCTGCGGCGCCATGGGCCGCGACGAGGAAGATATCACCTGATATCAAGGCTCGCTCACGATAAAATCGCATAAACCCCGAACGCCACGAAGGCGGCGCCCGCGATGCGGCGCGTCCAGCGTATGGCGCCGAGCGGCAAGCGGTCTCCCATCTTGCCGCCGACGCCGCTGAGCACCACCCACCATGCGGTGGAGCCCAGGAATACGCCACCCACGAAGACCAGCCCGTCCAACAGGGAAGCCATATCGGGCACTAGCCCCAGCCCGACGATAATCGCCGCGAAGGTCAGCACCGTCGCGGGGTTGGTCATGGTCAGCAGCACGGTTCCCGCATAGACCCCCATATGGCCGCGCAATGTGGGCGGGGCAGGGGTGGCGTCGCGGTGCGCGATGTCCTTCAATCCGATAGCTATCAGCACGATCCCGCCGGCGATGCCAAGCCAGGCCGCGTCGGTGATAAACGGCGCGGCGACGCCCAGCGCGAAAGCGGCGATTGCCGCGTAAACACCGTCCGCCGTGGCGGCGCCCAGCCCGACCGCCATGCCCGCCGTCATGCCCAGGGTCAGGCTGCGCCGCAGGCACAACAGCCCGATCGGCCCCACCGGTACCGCCAGCAGAAGCCCGATCCCCAGCGCCTTTGCGAACAGGGTGAGTATGTCGAATCCAGTTGCAGTCATTTTGAATGCCTGATTGCCCGAGGACCTTAGGATATATTGGTGGAACGCAGTTGCAAACTTTAAAACAAAAGATATAATAGAAAAATACGCCGGTAAAGAAGGATTATTTTATGAACGGCCTTGCAATCGAAAGCGAATTGGATGAAACGGGGCGAAATATCCTGGCGGCGCTTCAGGCCGAGGGGCGGATCGGGTTCAGCGAGTTGGGCCGCCGCGTCGGCCTGTCCGCCCCCGCCGTGGCCGACCGGGTTCGCCGCATGGAGGATGTCGGCCTGATCACCGGCTGGCGGGCGGTGGTCGATCGGGCGCGCCTGGGGTGGGGCATGACCGCCTTCATGCGCATCACCTGCCCGGGCGAGAAGTATCAGGCCGTGCGGCGGCTGGCCCATGATCTGCCGGAGGTCATTGACTGCCACCATGTCACCGGCGAGGATTGTTTTTTCGTCAAGCTGGCGGTGGGGTCCGTGGAACATCTGGAGCGGGTCATCGACCGGTTCCGGGATCTTGGCCGCACCGTATCCTCGGTGGCCCTGTCGACCATCGTGGAGGGCAAGCCGCCGCCGGTATGAATGCTTTTCCGCGCCGCCATCCTGTGGCACATTCGGCGCGCATATAAAAACCGGGCGAGACGAGGGAACTTATGGCTTACTGGCTGATGAAAACGGAACCGGGCACATGGTCGTGGGACGATCAGGTGCGTGACGGCGTCGCCGAATGGGACGGCGTGCGTAACTATCAGGCGTCCAACAACATGAAGGCCATGCGGATCGGCGACCGCGTCTTCTTTTATCATTCGGTCAACGAGAAGCGCATCGTGGGGATCGCCGAGGTCGCGCGCGAATATTACCCCGACCCGACCGATGCCTCGGGTCGCTTCGGCATGGTGGACGTGAAGGCGCTGATGCCGATGAACAAGCCGGTCAGCCTGGCCGATATCAAGGGCGAGCCGAAGCTCCAGGATCTGTCGCTGATCCGCCAGTCGCGCCTGTCGGTCATGCCGATCGACGATGCCGCCTGGGAGCTGATCTGCCGCATGGGAGAAACGAGCGCTTGAGTCGCATTCTCTGCCGGCTGGAAGATATCCCCGACGGCGAAGGCCGCGGGTTTGAGATGGACGACGGTGGGGACGATATTTTCGTGGTGCGCCGGGGCGAACGGGCTTTCGGCTACGTCAATTCCTGCCCCCACACAGACTCGCCGCTGGATTGGGTCGAGAATCAGTATATGAGCCTCGACAAGAGCCATATCCTCTGCGCCACGCATGGCGCCGAATTTCGCATCGAGGACGGGTTTTGCGTGTTGGGTCCCTGTCGGGGCAAATCGCTGGCGCCGGTGGCCGTTACCGTGCGCGACGGTGATATCGTAATTGATTAGAGCAATATCCGATCGGATGATGCTCTAGCCGTCGACGGCGACGACGCGCTCGGGCGGCAGGCGCGCCGGTCGTGCATGTACAGCATAAGGGCAAGCCCGGCGGCGCCGGGTGAATTTGCCGCGATACTGTAGCAATTGTGATCGTCTGCCGACTTTCGATCCGGTAAATCGTTCCCGTATTCAACGGGTTTTATTATTGCGTTTTCCCGTTGCAGCCGACGATGGCTCCTTCCCAATGATTCCCAATTTTATTTCACCAGTTTCGCAAGAGGATCCGTACCTGGCGGAGTTGTCAATTTTTTACGGTTAAAAAATCCATAAAATTATTAAGGCTACTATAGCGCCGCCGCACCGGCATACCTGTTTCACTACGATTCCATGCACGTAAGGACAGTATGAATGGGGCGAACAGCAATTTTTAGTATAATCACCTCAAAAAGGATAGCGATTATTACCTAAAAAGGAGTTATTTTGCTAACGCTGAATTGATAGACCGTGGTATAGTAACCCTACACACTTTGTGGGAAAACTTGGAAAATTTGTACGTTTCGGCTATATTTTTGGGGTGGAAATTATGACGGATGGGGTTGCTGGTTGGCGGGGGACTGATGGTCCCGCGCGCGAAATCTCAAGCATGAACATAAATTCGAATTCGAAAACTCAGACAGACGATAATCGGCCGATACGCGTAATTCTGGCCGATGACCGGCGTCTTTGCCGGGAGTGCGTCAAGCTTTTGATTGAGACGATCGACCCGCGCCTGGACGTCGTGGAGGCCAACGGCGTGGGCCAGATCGTCCCGTTGCTGGCGGAGGCGCCAGGGCGCGGCGTCGTTCTTTACAACCTTGTCCTGGCGGACAGGGAAGGGATAGATTTCGTCGGAACTCTCGGCAAATCTCTCGGTAATATACCGCTGACTGTCATGTGCGACGCCAATGACAGCGAGATCATGCGCGGGGTCCTGGAACGCGGGGCGAAAGCGTTTTTACCGTCGACGACGCGCGGGCCCCTTCTGGTGGCCATCCTTCATATGGTTATCGAGGGCGGTGTTTACGCGCCGGCATCCATGGTATTGGATAATCCATCCAATCCGGGTAAGGCCGAAGGCCGGACCCGGACAAATGTGAAGCGGGAGCAGGTGATCGCCGAAAAATTCCCGGCACTGACCCCGCGCCAGCGCCATGTTCTGGCCTTGTTATCGCAGGGCCTGACCAACCGGGACATCGCGGGCTCGCTGGATATGTGCGAGAACACGGTCAAGGCGCATGTAAAACAGGTCATGCGCAAACTGAGCGCTGAAAACAGAACGCAGGCCGCGCTGATGGCCGACCGGTTGATCGCCTGAACGCGGGCTTCCCTCCCGGCGGTTTTCCAACATCAAAGGTGGCCAGCGACCGCTAATTTTCCTGAAATGTTCGAGGCGGTTGTCACCCGCCCAATTCTTGCGCATTATTGGCCGAGAATTATTACAGGGAGAGCCAGAACCATGTCGGAAACCCATCTTTATCCCGTGCCCGCCGAAGTCGCCGAGAGGGCGATCGTAGATTACGACGGATATCTGAAAATGTATCAGGCCTCGGTCGACGATCCGGGCGCCTTCTGGGGCGAGCAGGGCAAGCGCATCGACTGGATCAAACCATACAGCAAGGTCAAGGATGTCGATTACAACGGCGACGTCCATATCCGCTGGTACCAGGACGGCACGCTGAATGCCTCGGCGAACTGCATCGACCGCCACCTGGCGACGCGCGGCGACCAGACAGCGATCATCTGGGAAGGCGACGACCCGGCCGACAGCAAGACCATCACCTACAAGCAGCTTCACGAAGAGGTTTGCCGCCTGGCCAACGCCATGAGGATGCGGGGCGTCGGCAAGGGCGATGTCGTCACCATCTACATGCCGATGATCCCCGAGGCGGCATACGCGATGCTAGCCTGTACGCGCATCGGCGCGATCCATTCGGTGGTGTTCGGCGGTTTCTCGCCCGACGCGCTGGCCGGCCGCATCCAGGACTGCGATTCAAACTGCGTGATCACCGCCGACGAGGGCGTGCGTGGTGGCAAGCCGATTCCGCTGAAGGCGAATACCGACGCCGCCTGCGAGAAATGCCCGACGGTGAAAACGGTCTTCGTCGTCAATCGCACCGGCGGCGATATCGACTGGGTCGATGGCCGCGACGTTTGGTATCACAAGGCCCGCGAGGGGGCCTCCCCGATCTGCAAGGCTGAGGAAATGGGCGCGGAAGACCCGATGTTCATCCTCTACACCTCCGGTTCGACCGGCAAGCCCAAGGGCGTGCTGCACACCACCGGCGGCTATATGGTGTACGCCTCGATGACCCATGAGTACGTGTTCGATTATCACGACGGCGATGTGTATTGGTGCACCGCCGATGTCGGCTGGGTCACCGGCCACAGCTATATCGTCTATGGGCCGCTGGCCAACGGCGCGATTACACTGATGTTCGAGGGCGTGCCGAACTATCCGGATTTCTCGCGATTCTGGCAGGTCTGCGACAAGCACAAGGTCAACATCTTCTATACCGCGCCGACAGCGATCCGCGCCCTGATGCGCGAGGGCGAGGGACCGGTCAAGGCAACCGACCGTTCCTCGCTTCGGCTGCTCGGCACGGTCGGCGAGCCGATCAACCCGGAAGCCTGGGAATGGTATTACAATGTGGTCGGCGACAAGCGCTGCCCGATTGTCGATACCTGGTGGCAGACCGAGACCGGCGGCATTCTGATCACGCCTCTGCCCGGCGCGACGGCGTTGAAACCCGGCTCGGCGACGCGGCCGTTTTTCGGCATCCAGCCCGGCATCGTGGACGAAGGCGGCAATGTCCAGGACGGCGCCTGCGAAGGGAATCTATGCATACTGGATTCCTGGCCCGGGCAGATGCGTTCGCTCTATGGCGATCACGACCGCTTTGTGCAGACTTATTTCTCGACCTATAAGGGCAAGTACTTCACCGGCGACGGCTGTCGCCGCGACGAGGACGGCTATTACTGGATCACCGGGCGCGTCGACGATGTGATCAACGTGTCCGGCCACCGCATGGGCACCGCCGAGGTCGAAAGCGCGCTGGTCGCCCACCCCAAGGTCGCCGAGGCCGCGGTCGTCGGCGCGCCGCACGACATCAAGGGCCAGGGCATCTATGCCTATGTGACGCTGAATATCGGGGTGGAGCCCTCGGACGAGCTGCACAAGGAACTGGTGGCGTGGGTGCGCAAGGAAATCGGCCCCATCGCCTCGCCGGACTGGCTGCAATGGGCGCCCGGCCTGCCGAAAACCCGCTCGGGCAAGATCATGCGCCGCATCCTGCGCAAGATCGCCGAGAACGACTATTCCAACCTGGGCGACGTCTCGACGCTAGCCGACCCGGCGGTAGTCGGCGACCTGGTGGATAACCGCCAGAACCGGTGAGGGGGAGAGAGGGCGGGCTGCAAGCGGCCCCCCTCTACCGTATGATATAAATCGGCTGGTGCCGGGCGACGCCGTCGCCCGGCGCACCATCGTCTTCCAGATTGCGCAGCGCCTCGCTGGTTTCCGCCGCATGGCGCGTGGCGCCGGCACGGGTAAAGATATCCAGCGCCGCTCGGTAGTGGCGCGCCGCCTGTTTCAGCAAATCGCCGTCGCGTTCCATTTCGCCCAGCGCGGCCAGCGTCTGGCCCAGCATCCGGGATGTTTCCGCCTGGCCGAAGGGCAGGGCGAGTTCGCCGAACGCCTCAAGCGATTTTTCGAGATCCGGAACGGCGCGGCGCAGCATGGCGGGGTCGAGACGCAGCCGGCTCAATGCCAGCCGCACGCTTCCGCTATTCTGGGCCAGCATGATATGGCCCTCGCGCCGCCAATTCATGTCGCCCGAATCCTGGGCGCCTTCCAGCACCGACAGCGCATTCTCGAGCGTGGCCTCGTCTTCGCGCAATTCGCCCAGCGCGCCCAGCGCATAGCCCAGATTCGCCTGGCAGGCGGCCCAATGCCCTGGATAGGCCTTCTGCGTGATGCCCTCGGCGGCGGCGTGGGCGACCTCGATGGCTTCCTCCAGCATGGCCGGGTTCGCCGTCTTGCGGCCCACCATGCCCAGGGCGTGGCTGAGATTTCGCTGGGCGATGGACACGTCGATGCGCACGCGCGGGCGGGCGGCTTCCACCGCCTCGCGGGCCAGCGCCACCCCTTCCTCCATGGTCGCCAGATCGTCCTTGCGGTCGCCGATATCGATCAGGATCACCGCCGGCAGGCTGACGATGACGCCGCGCAGTAGATGGCGCGGCCAGGGTTCGAGCGCCAGCAGTTCGCGGAAGGTCGCGACCGCGGTCTCAAGCTGCTCCCAGCCGGGCTCCAGCCCGCCGAGTCCCCATTCGGCGCGCCCCTTGTAATAAATCGCGGTGGCCAGTTCCGGCTTTAGCCCCTGTTCTTTCAAAATCGGGGTCGCCTCGGCCAGAATCGCCAGCACTTCCTCGAACTGTTCGCGGTTGGGTTTGTTGCCGCCGGCCTCGCCCAGAAGCATGGCCAGCTGCATTTGCGCGCGCACCCAGCGGTGCGGTTTTCTTCCCCTGCGCGTTTTTTCCGCGGCCTTCCGGGCGGAAACCAGGGCCCGCTTCATGCGGGCGTCGCCGTCGTCCTTGTCGCGGGCGACTTGTCGGTTGAACAGCCACAAAGCGGCGATCATCGCCGCTGTCAGCAGGATGGCGGTAATCAATGGCCAGTATTCAACGGTCGTATCCATTCACCATCCCCGCGCGCGGCAACCGCCATTATTGGCCTCAACCGGGTTTAAGGGCGCGTTAATGGGAGCTATTATAGATTGCCGGGCCAACATTGTAATGGAGCCTCCTTTCGTGAGCAGCCGCTATGCGCCGTTAATCCTGGCCGCCGCCTTCGGGCCGAAGTTCATAGCTGTCGGTTCGAAGCTGTTCAAATCGGTCAAGATGGTGAAAGCCGGGCTCGCCGGGGCCAGCGTCGTGGCCTATTCCTGGATGTTCAGCTGGGAATTCGCGGTGATTATAATCTTCTCGCTGGTGATCCATGAATACGGCCATGTCTGGGCCATGCGGGCGGTCGGCATCCCGACCAAGGGCTTTTATCTGATTCCCTTCGTGGGCGGCGCCGCGGTGCCCGAGCGCGCCTTCGCCAGTCGCCTGGAGGAACATTTCGTCGCCATCGCCGGGCCGGTCTTCGGGCTGGCGCAAGCGGCGCTGCTTTATGGGCTGTTCGTGGTCTATCAGCATCCTTTTTTTGGGGCGGTGGCCGCCTGGATCGCGGTGTTGAATCTGTTCAACATGATCCCCATTACGCCGCTGGACGGCGGGCGCATCATCAAATCCGCCACCATGTCGGTGGCCCCCGGCGTCGGCATGACGGTATTGATGCTGGGTATTTTCGCCGGCATCGGAATGATGTTCTGGCTCAAGAGCTGGGTGCTGGGTCTGGTCGTGCTGGTCTCGCTGTTCGAGTTGATGGTGGAACGCCGCACTCACCGATTCACCCCCGACCCCTACCTGAAGCGCATGCCCCCGGGCCAGACGGCCTGGTGCATGCTGTCTTACGTCATGGTCGTCGTCGCGCTGTCGCTGATCACCTATGGCTGTCTGTCGGTCCCCGAGGCGCGCCTGGCGATGTCCATCCTGTCCGACGGCTGATGCTTTGACAGCGGCGCGTGACGCGCTACTGTCCCCTTTATGACTGCCGCCTTCACCCACGTGGCGCTGCATGTGCGCGATCTGGCCGCCTGCGTCGCCTTCTACCGCGACTTTTGCGGGCTGAAAATCGTGCATGAGCGCGGCGAACCGGGCGATCCGCACGCGGTCTGGCTGGCCCAGCCGGGGCGTGAAAGCGATTTCATCTTCGTGTTGCTGCCAGGCGGGCCGGGACGAGATCAGGGCGACCGGGACTTCAGCCATTTCGGGTTTGCGCTGGATAGCCGCGAGGCCGTCGATGCGATCGCCGGAAAGGCCGAGGACGCGGGCTGTCTGTTGTGGGCGCCGCGCGAGGAGCCCTATCCGGTCGGCTATTATTGCGGCTTGCGCGATCCGGACGGCAATGCGGTGGAGTTTTCATATGGCCAGCCGCTGGGGCCTGGCGCCGGGGATCTGGCATTATGAGCACTCAGGAACTCGCCGATCAGATTCGTGCCGGCGACCGGCGGGCGCTGGCGCGCGGGATTACGCTGGTAGAATCCACCCGCGGCGATCACCGCGCGGAGGCCGTGGAATTGCTTGATCTGCTGCTGCCCCATGCCGGCGATTCGATCCGCATCGGCATTACCGGCGTGCCCGGTGTCGGCAAATCCACCTTTATCGAGGCCTTCGGCGCCCACGTGATCGACCAGGGGCATCGCGTGGCGGTGCTGGCGGTGGATCCGACCTCGCGCAAGAGCGGCGGCTCGATCCTGGGCGACAAGACCCGCATGGAGGAACTGGCCCGAAACGAATCCGCCTTTATCCGCGCCTCGCCGGCGGGGGAAATGCTGGGCGGTGTCGCCCGGCGCACGCGCGAGGCCATGCTGTTGTGCGAGGCCGCCAGGTTTGACGTGATTGTCGTTGAGACCGTCGGCGTCGGCCAATCCGAAACCGCGGTGGCCGACATGACGGATATGTTCCTGCTGCTGCTGCTGCCGGGTGGCGGCGACGAGTTGCAGGGGTTGAAGCGCGGCATTGTCGAAATGGCGGATATGGTGCTGGTCAACAAGGACGACGGCGATCTGGCGGATGCGGCCCAGCGCGCGGCGGCCGAATATAGCGGGGCATTGCATCTGCTGGGCGCGGGCACGCCGGACTGGCCGGTGCCGGTCGCCACCTGTTCGGCATTGACGGGCAAGGGTATCGCCGAGGCCTGGCAGTGGGTCGAAACCTTCAATGCGACGATGGAGCCGGCGGGCGCTATCGCCGCGCGCCGCGCCGCCCAGGCCCGCGAATGGATGTGGAGCGAAATCCGTGAAGGGCTGATGTCGACGCTAAAAGCGAGCCCTGGCGTGGCCGCGCGCCTGCCGGACCTGGAAGCCGAGGTTGCGGCAGGGCAAATCACACCCGCCGCCGCCGCGCGGAAGCTGCTTGAAGCATTTCTGAAACAATAAGTGCGGATTCGGCAATCCTGCCGTGGCTTTGTAGCCGTTCTGTAACATTCGTAAGTTCCCGGTGCGCGATGGTCGCGGCT
>CBFDDT010000096.1:0-14238 GCA_965603635.1 uncultured bacterium
GGCACCTCCATGGCGGCGCCGCATGTGGCGGGGCTATTGTTGCTGCTGGGTGACGTCGATGTAAAGACAGATGGCTACGCGAAAGACGATCCCGACGGCAACGCCGACACGATCGCGCATCGCTAGGGCTTCGCGATCACCACTCGCCCTCCAGCGGGGGCGCCGTTTGCGCCAGGTAGAACTGCGCGAACACCGCCGCGCCCAACAGTTCGTTGACGGTGCGGAAGAGGGCGCCCAGCGCGGCGTCGAGATACTGCATCGCCAGCGTGGGATCGTCGACCGCCAGGGGTTCGCGCAGCATCTCAATGGGGATATTGATGGACAGCCAGCAAAGCACGATCGCCAGACCGATTCGCCAGCCGATCGCCCCCGTCGCCGCCCATGAGCGCCGATAGCCGTGGTCGGCTTCCGCCGCCGCCGCCGGCAGCGCCAGCCCCATCCGGCCGTAAAACAGATAGGCGCTGATAATGAAGGTTGCAAAATAGAAGATGACAATGCCGGGACTCCCGGGCGCTGTCTCCGCGCCCGCCGCCGTAGTCTGGAGCGAGATGGCGGCAATCGGCGCCAAGGCCGCGAAGAACATTATGTCCAACCCGACCCAGCGCAGCATCAGGACAACGGACCACCACATTGCCGGGCGCTCCTTCATGGCCGGATCGCCTGCCGCCAGCAGCCGCCGGTACCAGGGCATTAGCAACATCGCCGCGGGCACCGCCGCCAGGATCGTGAACAGCAGGTTCCAGCCCAGGATGGCCATGCCTTCGGGCTCGAAAGTCGCCTTCAGCCTGTGCAGCGCAATGAAAAGCAGGAAAGGGATCAGCGCGATCCGGGCAAGCGCGCCGGCGTTGCCGATAACCAGCCGCCAACTCTCGATCACCACCTCGAAAAGGCCGGGGCCCGACTTGTTCATGAAGCAGCTTTCCCGGGTTTATCAGAACCCGACACCAGCCGGCCATAGGCAACGGCCATGGCGCCGGCGCAGAGCATAACATAGAGTGTCAGCAGAACGCTGCTCGCAGCCGTCTGCGCCAGCGCTGGCATGTCACCCGGCAACAGGGAGAGCGTCAAGCCGGCGGGTAGCATGCTCAGATAGAAGACCAGCAGTAGACGGATGCTGTTGCCCGCGCTGATGCGCCAGACGCGGTTGGCGGTCGCGGGCAGTGAGATGGGGGTATTGCCGGCTGCGGCGATGGCGGTCAACAACAGTGCCGCGCGCGTCAGCATCAGTCCGCCGGGAAATACCAGTAGCGCCAGGCCGGCCAGCCCAATCGCGATATTGCTCGTGCCGTCGGCCACCTCCTGGGTGGCGGTCAGGCTTTCAATCAGGGTGGGGATCAGCAGCGGCACGAACAGCACGCCGACCAGCGGGAAATGCAGCAAACTGAAAAACTCTGCGCGGCCCGCCCGCAAGCCCGTGGGGCCCTTGCGACGGTGGCTGTCGGGCAGGGCATAGCGCTGCCAGGCGACCAGCGCCTGGACCAGGACGGCAAAGTTCAGTAGCGCGAAGACGACTTTCCAGAAGTCGGCCACCTGCAACAGCGCACCGGCCCCGAAGATCAGCAATGCCGGAACCCAGGCCACGCGCAGCGCATAACCCGGCCGCGTTGCGAACTGCCGCCAGACAGCAAAAACCGTCGGCAGGACGGGCAGTGAAATGTGATCGCTCATTCTGTTTCCTCCTTTGCCGGCTCCCGGTCCAGTCCCAGCGAGATTAGCGACAGCACCGTCCCCGTGACCAGGATGAACAACAGGAATGTCGCGCTGGCCAGCAGGGCAAGCGGGTAATAGAGGATCGTATCCGACATATAACCTGTCACCTTCATCAACCCCCATATGACAAACTGCAGCGGCGCCATCACAATAAGCGAGGTCAGCACCATGCGCGCGCCATTGCCCCTGCTGATATACCATGCGCGTTCGAATCGCGCCTCTTTTCCAGTCGCCGTCGCCGGCAGTACCAGCGACAGGCGGGTGGTCAGGTAGATTGCGGCGATGGTGGCAGGTGCCATGCCGATCTGGCCGACCAGGGTCAACTGCTCTGCCTGTTCACCCAACGCCAGCCCGGCGCCGCCCATGATCACGATCGAAACAAGCTGAACCGCCAGCATGATCAGCAGGGCCGCCATGACGATTGCGATGTCGGCGGCGAACAGGATGCCAATAAACAACAGGCTGATCAGCATCCAGCGGGCCAGGTATTTTGCCTCGTTCAGGGTGATGCGCATCGGCACGGTCTGGCCGCTGACATCGTAACCTTGCATGACCAGCCGGTGCCATACCACCAGCGTCATCGCCGCCACCGCCGACTGGATCAGAACATTTACGACCGTGCTGCCCAGCAGCGGGGCAATATGGCTCATCGCGGCCTCGGGGTCCGACAGGTCGGGCAGGGGATCGAAGGTCCCGAAAATCAGGTTCAGCGCATAAAGCAGGATCAGCGGCAGCCAACCCACCCGTACCGCGTCGCGCGGGTGATTGATGATAAAACGGTAGCTCGCCAGCGCGGTGTCGATGACCGGCAGCTTGACCGTTGGTTCCGTTTGGTCCTTCATTCGCATCCCTCGCCTCCCGCCCAATTATCCCCCAACGGCTGAGCCTTGTCTCCGGTGCTTTTTTCTTCCGCGCCCAGCGCGTCGGCCAGGCGGGTGGTGGCGCTGCCTGGTTTTAGTGGTTTCTGTTGCGACGGGTCGGGGGCCCAGCCGGTCAGATAGACGATCTGGAAGCTCGCCGGGATGCGGCCATCGGGGCCCTCGTGGCGCTCGCGATAGATTTCGGCGGCGCGCATTATGACGTCGCGGCGGCTGAAGTTGCGGGGCATGATGGCCAGCGCGTTGGCCTCTCCCATGCCGCGCAGATCGGTCATAAGTTTCAGCGCATTCTCGTAGCGCACCGGAATCAGGTCGCCGTCGGCGACCGGCAGGGCAAATCCGGCCCGCTGCAGCAGCGCCCCCGCGTCGCGCAAATCGATGAAGGGCGAGACGCGTGGGCTGGCGCCGCCGGCCAGTTCCGTCTCCCCCCCCAGCAATGCGCCGCGCAGTTCTCCCAGCGTGCCGCCGCCGGCCAGCGCGGCCAGGAACAGCCCGTCGGGTTTCAGCGCCTGGCGGATCTGGATCAGCGCCCCGGGCAGGTCGTTCACCCAGTGCAGCGACATGTTGCTGACGATCAGATCGAAATTCCCCTCGCCGAAAGGTAGCGCGTCGGCCTCGGCCGCCAGCGCCATGCCGCCGGCGCACCGCGCCATGGCGGCGGACGGGTCGCACTGGATCAGCCGCTCGATGCCGCCGCGTGGCCCCACGATTTTACCGAACTCGCCGCCATGGCAGCCCAGGTCCAGGGCCAGCGGGAACGTGCGTTTGACGTCGCTCAGCCGGTCGGCCAGCCGCTCCGCCACCGCGCGAAACAGGAAATCATGCTCGGTAAGGCGTTCGGCCGCGCGCGTCCGGTGGGCGCGCACCAGCCGTGGCTCGAAGACCTTCATGGGTGATATCGACTCGGGCATGACGGGGGTGAATATGACTCGGCGCGCGATTTCGGGCAAAGGGTAATAGTCATGCATGCCGGGTTCGGGTTATGCTGCCGGCAAGCAAGGGCAGGGAGCCTTCATATAAATGTCGTCGATCACCGGTCAGCCGCGCCTTGTTCGTGCGCGTCCAGCGCGTCTGTTGGCGCCGTTGCGCAGGCTGGTGGACAGCGTTCTGCCACCGCGCTGCCTGCATTGCCAGGCGATGGTGGAAGGCGATGGCGCGCTCTGCTCAGACTGCTGGCCGCTGTTCGACTTCCTGGCGCCGCCCTTGTGCGAAGGCTGCGGTTTTCCCTTTGAATACGACCCCGGCCCTCACGATACGGTCTGTGGCGCTTGCCATGCCCATCCGCCGCATTTTGACCGTGCCCGCTCGGTGCTGGTCTATGGCGAGAATAGCCGCAAGCTTATCCTGGATTTCAAACATGGCGATCGCACCTGGCCGGCGCCCGCGTTTGGCCGCTGGCTGGCGCGCGCCGGCGATGACTTAATCGGTGAGGCCGACATTGCCGTGCCGGTGCCGCTGCATCGCAGTCGGCTCTATGCGCGCCGCTATAACCAGGCGTCGCTGCTGGCAATGGAGTTGGGCCGCGCGACCGAGCTGCAAGTGGAGCCCGAGTTGCTGACCCGCCATCGCCCGACGCCCTCGCAGGGGCGCATGTCGGCTTCGGCTCGGCGGCGCAATGTACGCGGGGCCTTTCGGCTGCGCCGGGGGTTCGAGGAAATGGTGCGGGGCAGCCGCATCCTGCTGGTCGATGACGTCTTTACGACCGGCGCCACGGCGGGAGAATGCGCGCGAACCCTGAAACGCGCCGGCGCCGCGGCGGTGGACGTGCTGACGCTCGCCCGCGTGGTGCGCGCGCGCGGCGAATAATCGCGGGGGCTTGGAAAATCGGGTGAATTAACCTATCTATATGCGGCGATACTGATATTACGGAGTGGTTGCGGCCGATGGCCAATATTGAAATTTATACCAGCCCCTGGTGCGGTTATTGCCACCGCGCGAAGCGCCTTCTGGACAAGAAGGGCGTGCAATACGCCGAATATGACGTAACCGTCGAACCCGGCCGCCGCCAGGAAATGATGCAGCGCGCGCCAGGCAACCATACCGTACCGCAGATTTTTGTCGACGATCAGCCGATCGGCGGCTGTGACGAGTTGTTCGAACTCGATTTCGATGGCGATCTCGACCCGATGCTGGGAATCGCCGCATGAGTGATACCGTCCGCGCCGCCTGTGTTCAGATGACTTCCGGCGTGGAGATTGCCGGCAATATCGAACAATCCACCGCCCTGATCCGCGCGGCCCACGCCGACGGCGCGCAAATCGTCGGCATGCCGGAAGTGGCTAACCTGTGCCAGAAGAGCCGCCGCCGGGCGCTGGAAACCGCGCGATACGAGGAAAACGAGCCGGCGCTGAAGGCCTGGCGGGAATTGGCGGACGAGTTGGATATCTGGCTGTTGGCGGGCTCTATGGTAGTCAAGATCGCCGAAGACAAGCTGGTCAACCGGGCATACATGATCGCGCCCGACGGCGCCATTGCCGCCAAATACGACAAAATTCACATGTTCGACGTGGACCTGCCCAACGGCGAGCGTTACCGGGAGTCCGACCTGTTCGAACCCGGCGACAAGGCGGTGCTGGTCGACAGCCCCTGGGGCGGCATCGGCATCACCATTTGTTACGATGTGCGCTTTCCGCAGCTTTACCGCGCGCTGGCCAAGGCCGGCGCCAACATGATCTGGACCTCGGCCGCCTTCACCCGCACCTCCGGCAAGGCGCACTGGCACGTGATGCAGCGCGCGCGGGCCATCGAGACCGGCTCGTGGATCCTTGCCCCGGCCCAGTGCGGCGACCATGAGGACGGGCGCAGCACCTATGGCCATGCGGTTATCGTCTCGCCCTGGGGCGAGGTGGTGGCGGACGCGGGCGAGGAACCCGGCTACATCGTCGCCGACCTGGACCTCGCACGCGTCGCCGAAGCCCGCCAGTCGATCCCGACGCTCAGCCACGATCGCGACTTCGCAATGCCGGCCCAACTGGGCCTCCGCGCTACCGGGGAATAGGCGGCCGCTTTCCCGCCGTTAAAGTTAAACGGGGCATGGCGCCGCAACTGTCGCGGCGACGCCACACCCACACTCTTCAGACTTCGCCGGTATATTCGCCGCGCGCCGGATAGTCGTTGGCGATAGCGAAATCCAGCGCCTGCGTCAGTTCCGAAAAATGGGGGCGGACGAAGGGCATGCTCTGGACCGAGGCGTAATAGAGCGTCCGGTCGGAGCGCACGATGAAAGCTCCCGGTTCCGCGAACAGTGCAGGCTCTTCGATTCCAATCGAAGTCTTGCCACGAGACGTGGAAATATACAGGCCCCAATCCCTGGCCTCCGATAACGGCAAGCCATAACCCATGCGTAGGTTGGAAGCGCCGATCCTGTCGGCCATGGCTTGCGTCCGCTCTTCACCGTCGGAGCTGATGGCGATGGTCTTCGCGCCACGCTTCTCGAATTCAGGGGTCAGGCGCTCCAACTCCTTCAGGTAATTGGCGCAGATCGGGCAGTGCAGGCCGCGGAAAAAGCAGATGAGCGTAAATCGTTCCGGATTGTCGCCGGCAAGGCTGAAACGGCCGTGGGACAGCGTATCCAGATTGAGGTCCGGTGTGGTTTGGCGGGGAGTAAGCACGGGTTGGTTCCTTTGATTGTTAGGTCCTTCGGGTTATGTCGATCGCTTCTGTCATTGGCGATCCGGCTTGACAATACTGTACTATTATCCTTTTAATGTCCGAAATAGTTGATCGAGAGTACATTCCGATGCAGACGAAGAGACCCGACCGGCTATCCGCACTGATAAGACAGTTCCGAATCAAGGCGACGGTATATCCGCCAGGTGGCGCCGGTGATCGGCGCCCGCCGGATGACTGTCCCGCGCCCAATCTTTTCATCGCCCGGCGCGGCGAACTGGATTTTTTGGATGGACGCTATGAGGCACAGACAGTAGCAGGGCCCAAGCTCGCCTTTTTCCCGTGCGGAGCGCCGCCCGACATGCGGATTCAATTAGCCACGGAGGATGCGGGATATTTGCGTGCAACGGTCGACATGGGTGGCGACGCCAACCCGATAGCGCTGGCCTTGCCGCCGTTGGTAGCGGTTCCGCTGAACGGGGCAACGTCGTTGGGTGCGGTAACGGACCTGTTGCTGGAGGAAGCGCATTCGCCGCGCTGCGGCGGTCGCGCCGTGATCGACCGGCTATGCGAGGTGGTGGTCATAAGGCTGCTACGTCATGCGATTGAGGCGGGCCAGGCGCAACCTGGTCTACTGGCCGGGCTGGCACATCCGAACCTGTGCGTCGCAATCGTGGCAGTGCATGATAACCCGGAGAAAAGCTGGCGGCTGGAAGATCTGGCCGACATCGCCGGGATGTCACGCACCCATTTCGCCAACAGCTTTCGTGACGTGGTAGGTGTTACGCCCGGTGAATATCTCTCCGGCTGGCGACTCACCCTGGCGCGGACGGAGGTCGCCAAGGGAACGCCTTTGAAGGTCGTCGCCGGGAAAGTCGGGTTTTCCAGTTCGGCGGCCCTGTCGCGCGCTTTTTCGCGCCGTTACGGATTTTCCCCGAGAGAGGGTTATGCGCGATCTCGTCGGCAGGCCGCGTCTTTCAGCTAAACAGCCCGCTTGAGGCCAGGCCGTCGAAGATGAACTGCACCGCGAGCGCCGCCAGCAGGACGCCGACGATGCGCGACACTACATGGACGCCGGTCACGCCCAGCAATTTCTGAACCTGGACCGCGATCAGCATCAGCAGGAAGGTCAGCAGCAGGATCGCCGCGATTGCCGCCAGCACCGCGATATATTGTACGCGGTCACCTTCGGTATTGGCGATCAGCAGGACAACCGCGCCGATCGAACCCGGCCCGGCGATCAACGGTGTCGCCAGCGGGAAGACCGAAATGTCGGGCTTCGTCACTGCCTCCTCGTTTTCCTCGCTGGTCGTCGAGGTGCCGCCGGAATGGCGCGCGAAGACCAGGTCGATGGCAATCAGCAGCAGCAGGATGCCGCCGGCCGTCCGCAAGGCGGGCAGGGTAATGCCGAACAGGCCAAGCAGCGTATCCCCGAAGAAGGCGAAGAAGAACAGAATACCGGCCGCGATCAGCGTGGCCTTTAACGCTATCGCCCGCCTTTTGGCGGCCGTATTGCCCGCGGTCAGCGCGGCGAACAACACGGCGATGTCCTGTGGGCCCACCGTGGCGAACAGCGTCGTGAAGGCGATGAGGCCGATTTCGATCATCATGCGCCCGGCTGGATGGGGGCGGGGGCATCATCCTTAACCGCGGCGATGCGCTGGATGACGCGCGGCTTGGGGTCGTGGCGCAGGCCGTGTTCGTAGGCGACGACCTGCAAATCCTTGCCGAACGCGTCCAGCAGTTCGCCGGGTCGCAGCAGGTGGTCCGGATTGCGCGGGCGGCTGTAGTCCTCGTTGCCCAGGCCGAATGTCTCGTAAATCAACAGCCCGCCCTCGGCCACCGAATCCGCCAACAAGGGCAGGATCGGGCGCCACAGATAGTTGGTGACCACGATGGCGGCGAACTGGCGGCCGGCGAAGGGCAGGGCGGCGGCGCCTTCCAGGTCGGCCTCGATAATTTCAACATCCGCGCGCCCGGTGAGGTCCTGGACGTCCGATACGTCGCGGTCCAGAAAAACCACCGGATGGCTGCGTTCCAGGAAATGCCGCCCGTGCCGCCCGCCGCCGCAGGCCAGGTCCAGTATCAGGCCGCCAGCCGGCGCCAGCGGCGCGAAGCGGGTGACCCAGGGCGAGGGTTCCGTGGGGCCGCAATGGCGACCCCGTTGGCAGTTGGCGGGGATATTCGACTCGCTGTTCATATCCCCTCATAGCGCGTTCGCCCTGCCCGCGCATCCCTTTGAAAGGAAATTCTCCGTATCCATCATTCCTTAAGAAAACTGCATTAACTTTACCTGGCAACCAAGGGGCGAACCGGAAAGAATGACGAAAGTAGCCGTAACCACCGCCCCGCAACCAGCGAAAATCCTGATTGCGGTGATCGCGATTCCCCGCTGGATCAAGGCGGCGATCCTTCTTTGCGCGGGGTTTGGCCTGCTGGTTGCGTTGATCGGCCTGGTTATCGGCGTGCCGTTCGCGTCCCCCAACGAACGTGTCAGCCTGGCTCTCGGCTTTAATGTCGCGCTGCCGGTACTGCTGGGTTTTTCAGGCTATGCGCTGGCGCAGATGGTCAACATGGCGGTGACGCGGCGACTCGATTTCGGGCGCGTCGGGCGTGCCGCGGCCGTGGACATCACGGTATTTTTTGCCTTCGGCCTGATCGTCTATTTTCATTTCAATCTGAAAATGTGGATACCGCTGATCAACCCGCTGCGCTTTGACGAGGCCTATATAGCCGCCGACGGCTTCCTGGAACCGGTCGTAGGGTTTTTCCAGTGGATCCGTGCATTGTTGCCAACGGACTGGGAGTTTTTCGACCAACTCTACCAGATCGGCTTCCTGATGATGTTTATCGTCTCGTTCGCGGTGCTGGCGGTATCGCGGGACCGGCATTATCCGCATTTCGTGCTTGGCATCATGCTGGTCATGGCGGTGGGTGGGCTGGCTTATCTCATCGCGCCGGCGGTCGGGCCCTTCCTGTTCGGGGACGGGGCCAACAGGGCCGCCACCGAGGCGCAGGCGGGCATGTGGGCGGTCTATGGACAGGTGAGGGAAATCGGCGCACCCTGGATCACGGAAAACGGCTCCGATTATTTCACCGGGGCGCTGGCGGCCATGCCTTCGCTTCATGTAGCCCACGCGACGGTGATTACTTATTACCTGAACCGTAGCCGACTCGGTATCCGCTGGCCCTTTATGTTGCTCGCGGGTTTTATCCTGATTGAATCTGTGGTGTCGCGCTGGCACTACCTGGTCGATGCGCCCGCCGGAATTCTGGTCGCCATGGTGGCAATCCTGATCGCGAACAGAATCTGTGACAAAGAGGCGCGGCTGACCGCCGATGCCGATGAGAATGGTCAAACCCTTCCATAATCTGCTATCTTGCATTTACGGACCGCTCGCGCCAGATTGAGCCCATGGGCACCATCCGTTAGATGGAGGCCACTAGCGGGCGTGATGCCCGTGATGCTTTTGGCTACAGGCATGACGAACCATGATTCTGTATGAACTTTGTTGTTCCGGAGACCACGCTTTCGAAGGCTGGTTCAAGGACAGTGCTACATTTGAAGAACAGGCCGCCGCTGGAGAGATTCTCTGCCCGGTATGCGGAAACGCGTCCGTTGCCAGGGCGCCGATGGCCCCGCGCATCGCCAAGGGCGGTGGCGACAGGGGCGGGGAACCGGATCCGAGTTCGGGCCCGCGGACCTACACCAATACCCAGGCTAGCGAGATGCGCCGGATGCTGACGGAACTGCGCAACCACGTCGAGGAAAACAGTGATTTTGTGGGCGACAATTTCGCCGAGGAAGCCCGCAAAATCCATTACGGTGAAACGGAAGAGCGCAATATCTACGGCGAGGCCACCGAAGACCAGGCCGAGGAACTCACCGAGGAAGGCATCAAGGTCGGCCGCATCCCCTGGCTGCCTCGCACGGATTCGTAAGCCGGGTCATGCGCCGCACCGACTATGCGATCGTTGGCGGTGGACTTGTGGGCATGGCGATCGCCTGGGGACTGCAACGCCAGGGGCGGCAGGTCACTATTTTCGACGAGGGCGATATCGCCTTTCGCGCCGCGCGCGGTAATTTCGGGCTGGTCTGGGTCCAGGGCAAGGGCGTGGGGATGCCGGATTATGCGCGCTGGACAAGGCTGTCGGCCTCGCTATGGCCGGGTTTCGCCGACGAACTGGAAAACGAGACCGGCGTCCCCTTGCAACTCAGCAAGCCCGGCGGGCTGGATTTCTGCCTGTCTCGGCGTGAACTCGACGGCAACGCCGCGAATCTTGAGGAACTGCGGCAGGCGCTGGGCGGCGATTACCCCTTCGAGCGGCTGGATGCGGACGAGGTTCGTAAGCTGGTTCCCGAGGCCACGGGGGATTTCGCCGGCGCGATCCTGGGGCCGGAGGACAGGCACTGCAATCCGCTCTATCTGCTGCGGGCGCTGGCGCAGGCATTCGTCGCCGGCGGAGGCTATATCGAAAACGGCGCCGCCATTCGCGCCATCGGGCCGGGGAAAAGCGGCTTCACGCTGGATAATGGCGGGCAATGGCGGGCCGGGCGAGTGGTGCTCTGCGCCGGGCTGGGCAACGCGGTGCTGGCGCCGATGGTCGGGCTGGACGCGCCGGTGCGGCCCAACCGCGGGCAGTTGCTGATCACCGAGCGGGTGAAGCCGTTTCTCGACTACCCCTCGGTCCATGTACGCCAGACCGGCGACGGCACGTTGCAGATCGGCGCTTCCCAGGAGGATGTGGGGTTCGACGACGCGACTTCGCCGTTGGAGATCGGCCGGATCGCCGGGCGCGCCGCGCGTATCTTTCCCATTCTCGAAAATGTCCGTGTCGTGCGAAGCTGGGGCGCGCTGCGCGTGATGAGCCCGGACGGCCATCCGATCTACGATCAATCCACCGCACATCCGGGCGCTTTTCTCGTTACCTGCCACAGCGGCGTCACACTGGCGGCCGTCCATGCGCTGGTGCTGGCGCGATGGATCGCCGGCGAGGATTCCGGCATCCCTTATCTGGAGAGTTTCAGTGCCGAACGATACCGGCTTCCGCAGACTGGCTGACGACGCCCGGCGCGGCGTCACCATTGATTTTGACGGGCAGCCCGTAGACGCGCGCGAGGGCGACAGCGTGGCGGCGGCGCTGCTGGTGGCGGGGCATGTGACAACGCGCACAACCCCCGCCGGGGCCGCACCGCGCGGGCCTTACTGCATGATGGGGGTCTGCTTCGACTGCCTGGTGGAGATCGACGGGACCCCGAATGTCCAGGCCTGCATGACGCTGGTGCGCGACGGCATGAAGGTACGTCCGATGCCGGGCGCGCGGGGGCTGGATGATGGTTGAGCATGTCCCGCTTCTGATCGTCGGTGGCGGACCGGCCGGGCTGGCGGCGGCCGATACCGCCCTGGCTCACGGCATGGAGGCCGTGCTGCTGGACGAACAGCCCGGCCCCGGCGGACAGATTTACCGCAATATCACCGGGGTGGACGAGGACCAGAGACGCATATTGGGTCCCGACTACGCGCAAGGGGAAAGCATGCTTGCGGTGCTGGATCGGGACGGGCTTGATTACCGGCCCGGTGCGGTGGTCTGGGAGGTAACGGCGGATCGAACCGTGTATTTCACCCAGGGCGGCGAGGCCCGCGCTGTCACCGCCGACCGGATTATCCTGGCCACCGGCGCGATGGAGCGGCCGACGCCGTTCCCCGGCTGGACCCTGCCCGGCGTGACGACATGCGGCGCGGCGCAGATCATGCTGAAGGCCGGCGGCATCGTCGCCGAGGGCGCGGTCCTGGCCGGCAGCGGGCCGCTGTTGCTGTTGATCGCAACTCAGATGCTGGCGGCGGGGGCGCGGATCGAGGCGATCGTCGAGACCACGCCCACGCGTAACTTCATTGCCGCTTTGCCGTATTTGCCGCGCGCTTTCCGCGCCGCCGACTATCTGCGCAAGGGGATCGCCATGACGGTTGCCCTGCGCCGCGCTGGCATCCCCTGGTACAAAGGCGCGCGCGGCCTGCAGGCGATCGGCGCGGACAAGGTGGAGGCGCTGCGATTCACCGCTGGCGGCAAGCCCCGTGAACTGCCCTGCAAGACCTTGCTGCTACATCAGGGCGTGGTTCCCAATGTTCAGATCAGCCGTTCGCTGCGACTTGATCATGACTGGGACGCAATGCAGCGCGCGTGGCGCCCGCGCCTGGACCCATGGGGCGAGACAGGGCTGGACGGCATATTCGTGGCCGGTGATGGCGGCGGGATCGTCGGCGGCAAGGCTTCCGCGATCCAGGGCCGTCTGGCGGCGCTGCGGGCGACGGACGCGCCGGCCGGCGAGGCCGCGCCCTTGCGCCGGGCGCTGGCGCGCGAACTGGCGATCCGTCCCTTCCTCGACCGGCTATACCGCCCCGCGCGGGAGTTCCTGCGCCCCGGCGACGGAACCATCGTCTGCCGCTGCGAGGAAGTGTCGGCGGGCCGGATTCGTGAGCATGCCCGCATCGGCTGTCTGGGCCCCAACCAGGCCAAGGCCTATAGCCGCGCCGGCATGGGCCCCTGCCAGGGCCGCCTCTGCGGGTTGACGATCTCGGAAATCATCGCCGGCGCGCGGGGCGTCTCGCCCGGCGAGGTCGGTTACTACCGCATCCGCCCGCCGATCAAACCGGTGGCAATCGGCGAGTTGGCAACGTTGGCGGAGGAGGATTAGCGACCGCCCCCCGGCCGGGCCAGCTTCGCGCCGGGCCAGTTGGGGGCGTGGCCGCGCAGATATTGCGGCGGGACGGTCATCTCGGCGCCCAGCGCCTCGGCGGCGTGCCAGGGCCAGCGGGGATTGTCGATCAGGCCTCGGGCCAACGCCACCATGTCGGCCTGGCCGGAGGCGATGATCTCCTCGGCCTGATGCGGGTCGGCGATCATGCCGACGGCGCGCGTCGCGATGCCGGTGCGCTCCTTGATCTCTGCCGCAAAAGGCACTTGATAGCCGGCCTCGACGGGAATCTTCAGCCCCGGCACCACCCCGCCCCCCGACACGCAGATATAGTCCAGCCCGGCGGCCTTCAGCGCGGCGGCGAAGGTCGCCGCCTCGTCCAGGTCGATGCCGTCTTCATGCCAGTCCGTGCCGGTAATGCGCGCGCCGAAAACCAGCCCTTCGGGCACGGCCTCGCGCACCGCCCGCGCGATCTCCAGTGGGAAGCGCATGCGATTCTCCGCCGATCCGCCGTAACCGTCGGTGCGTTCGTTGGACAGCGGCGACAGGAACTCGTGCAGCAGATAGCCATGGGCGCAATGCAGTTCGACGACCTCGAAGCCCAGACTGACCGCGCGTCTGGCGGTCTCGACGAAGGCGTCGCGGATGCGGGCCAGATCGCCGGCTGTTGCCTCGCGCGGTGTATGCCAGTCGCCGAAGGGCAGGGCCGAGGCGCTGACCGTCTCCCACGGGTCTTCGCCCAGTTGTAGCGCCGCGCCGCCCTCCCAGGGTCGCTGCTCCGAGCCCTTGCGGCCCGAATGGGCGATCTGGATGCCCCATTTCGTCCCCGGCGGCGAGACCCGGCGCGAGGCTTTCAGCACCCGGTCCAGCGCCGCGATATTGTTGTCGGAATAGAGCCCCAGGCAGCCATGGGTGATGCGCCCGATACGCTCCACCGCCGTGGCCTCCAGCATCACCAGCCCGGCGCCCGACATGCCCAGATTCATCAGGTTCTGCAAATGCCACTCGTTGGCGCTGCCGTCATCCGCGCTGTACTGGCACATCGGCGCCACGACGATACGGTTGGGGAAGTCCTGTCCGGCCAGCCGGATGGGGGAAAACAGTTTTGACATCAACCCTGGTCCTTGTTTGTGTGTGCAGGCGTTTGGCCTGCTATTCGTTTTGTGCCGCCACGGCCATGTAATTGACGTCCAGATCCTTCGGCGCCAGGGACCATTTGTCCTTCAGCGGGTTATAGGCGACGCCGGTTATTTCGGTCATCTCCAGGCCGGCGCGGCGCAGGGGGGAGGCTAGTTCGGAGGGGCGGACGAATTTGTTCCAGTCGTGGGTGCCGCGCGGCAGCCAGCC
>CBFDDT010000097.1:0-13873 GCA_965603635.1 uncultured bacterium
GGGTGCAGGACCCCGTCCTCGTCCGCCGCGCTCTCCAACAGCCGCAGCACCGTGGTGCCGACCGCCACCACCCGCCCGCCGGCGGCGCGGGCCTGGTTGACGATGCGCGCGGTCTCTTCCGTGACCTCGCCATATTCGGCATGCATTTTATGGTCGGCGAGATCATCGACCTTTACCGGCAGAAAGGTGCCCGCCCCCACATGCAGGGTCAACGGCACGGGCGTGACGCCGCGATCCCTTATCGCCCGCATCAGGTCCGGCGTAAAATGCAGCCCGGCGGTCGGCGCGGCCACGGCGCCCTCGATCTCGGCGAACATGGTCTGATAGTCGGCCTTGTCGCGCTCGTCTGCGCCGGCCTCGCGCTTTATATATGGGGGCAGCGGCATCTCGCCATGGCGCTGCAGCGCGGCAATCAGGTCCGCCCCGCCGACATTGAAACGCAGCAGCACTTCGCCGCCCTCGCCCTTGCCGGCGACCTCGGCCGAAAATTCCTCGGCGAAGGTGACAATGTCGCCGGGCCGTAGCCGCCGGGCCGGCCGCGCGAAGGCGAGCCAGGCATCCACGGCTTCCTGCTTATGCAGGGTCACTTCGATCTTCGCCTCCCCGCGCCGCCCCCGCAGCCGCGCCGGCAGCACGCGGGTGTCGTTGAACACCAGCACGTCGCCCGGTTCCAGCAGGCCGGGCAGGTCGCGCATATGCAGATCGCGCAAGGAATCATCGACCGCCAGCAGCCGCGCGGCATCGCGCGGGCTGACCGGGCGCTCGGCGATGGACGAGGTCGGCAGTTCGAAATCAAAATCAGCGGTCTTCATGGCCGCGCTGCTATACATGACGAGGCCAGAGAGGGGAAGTGCTTGCAGCCTTGACTCTCCACCCTAGCTGAGGCAAATACCGCGCGCCTCAACATATTGGAGTTTCTCATGACCCGGACCACCGCGCCCGCGCGACATTCGAACTGGTTTCTGCTTGTCGCGGCGCTGTTCGTAACCAGCCTGATCGTGTCCAACATTATCGCGGTGAAGGTGATCGACGTGGCGGGAATGATCCTGCCGGCGGCCATCATCATCTTCCCGATAAGCTATATCCTGGGCGACGTGCTGACCGAGGTCTACGGCTTTGCCCGGGCCCGGCAGGTGATCTGGCTGGGCTTTCTGTGCAATCTGTTCGCGGTGATCGCTATTTTCGCCGGCGGGCTGCTGCCGGCCGCCGGTTTCTGGCCGGGCCAGGACGCCTACGACATGATCCTGGGCGCCGTGCCGCGCATCCTGGCGGCCTCGTTCGTCGCCTATCTAGTGGGCGAATTTGTCAACGCCTATGTGCTGGCGCGCCTGAAGGTGGTGATGGAAGGGCGGCATCTTTGGGTGCGCACCATCGGCTCCACCCTGGCCGGCCAGCTTCTCGACAGCGCCATCTTCATCACCATCGCATTCGCCGGCATCATGCCCGTTGAAATCCTGCTGGGCGCCATCGTCACCCAGTGGCTGGTGAAATCCGCCTACGAGGCGCTGGCGACACCGCTGACCTATGCGGTCGTGGGCTTTCTGAAGCGCGCCGACGACGTGGACGTCTACGACCGCGACATCCATTTCCGGCCCTTCACGATATCCGACTGACCCGCACCGCGAGACCAACGGAAAGGCGGGCCTTGCGTGCCCGCCTTTCTTGTCAGCCGACGGGTCGGAGACCAACAAACGGTGGTTTCACCCATACAATGGAATTACGATGCTGAAATCTTGGCAAGGATAGCGCCGAGATCCGGCATCTCCCTTATCAGGTTATCGAGCGGGATTTCCGAAGAATCCATGGCAAGCGCGCGAACTCCGCTTGCATCGCACAGGACGACGGCAGAGGCCTCCTTGAAGGCGCTTATCCAGCATCCTCCATCGCCCATATCGGAGCGAACCCAAACCCGCTCAATCGGCACGAGCGTGACATCGCCAACGCGCAGGGGACTGGCTGTCCGTAGCACTTCCATCAAGCGTTCTCCCGGTGCGAATCCCGCCATGCCCGCAGCATGGTCGGCGACAGCATGAATGCCGCCGTCAAGGCGATGAACTGGATCGGCACCAGGCGAAACCGGCCATGACTCTCAATTTCGAATACCGGATCGACAAATTCCGGCTCAATGCGCACCGCCACGCTTCGAAGGTTCTGCGCCATGGCGGCGATGGGCCCGATGATGGCCCACAGGCGGCCGGTATCGGCAGGGTCGCCCAGACCGATGCGCAATCGAAGAAACAGATTCCGTGCGTGGGTTGCGCGCAACATGTCGCGGATGAACTTATATCCACGCTGACGGAATGCCGGCCGTTTTATCAGTGAAAGCAGCTCGCCTGCGCTGGCCTTTCGCTCTCTCTGCCTGGCCGATTTTGCCTTTTCGCCTGCCGCACGCGCGGGCCGCGGGCGAGCCTTGGCGGCCTGCGGGATACGAAGCTGAAAGCGAACAAGCCCAAAGAGCCAGCGAAAACGCACCAGGCCCTTGGTTTCCTTAATTCGATGAATCGAAAACACGACCGTCAGCGGCACCGCCAGGAGCGCGATAAGAAGTGCCAGCAACAGCCCGAGCGTTAGCGCGATGGAAGCCACCGCTTATTCGGCTTTACTGGTTCCTGATTTGGCTGAAGTCGCCTTGCCGACGGCTTCCACCACCTTTTCCAGCACCGAGGCCGTGCCGCCCTTGATCGACTCGATCCGAACGCCGTCCTTGTTGGCGACAATCATCGCCACGGGTTTGACACCCCCACCGCCGCCCGTGCCGCCTCCGAATCCAGCGCCCTTCTTTGGGTCGGTGCCTTCGCCGCCACCGACACCGAAGCCAAAGCCGACACTCACCAGGGGGATCAGCGTGTTGCCTTCGACAACGATCGGCTCGCCCACCACCGTCTTGGTATTGAGCATGCGTTCGATCTCCTCGATCGCTTTGGCAAAAAGATTTTCCATGTCTTTCATATCGCCTCCATGACCCATTAACGCCAATGCGTAATGGTCTGTCGGAATTCAGGAAGGATCGGATGGAACAGGGGTTAAACATCCGCAAGCCCGGTGTCGTTGATATGGGTCAACAACCAGGAAACAAACCGGATAACGGTATTCGCCGGCGACTTCAGGAACCGCGGTCAGCGCCTCAAAGATTCATTTTCGGAACCGGACCGGAACGCCTATACTGGGCCGTACACGGCAACTGCTAACTCGGAGGCTAATATGAAGTTCTTCATCGCACCGCCCTGGATGCGGTTGTTCCTGCTGTTCGGTGGCGCGGCACTCTGGCTCGGCATCTGGCATACGGGCTTCTCGGTAGCCAGCTGGATCTTCTATATCCCGGCGGTGATGTTCGTCTTCGCCGCGGTGACCGGGATCTGCCCGGGCGCCATCGCCTCGCGGACAATTCTGCCGCCCAAGGACGGCTAAACACCTACTTCACGACGCAGTGCTTGGTGTAATCGCCCATATCGTTGAACGACCAGTCGCCCTTCGGTTTCTTGTCCATCATATCGCACCATGCCTTGGTGCCCACTTCCGGCTCGCAGGCCGCCAGCAGGAATGTCGCGGCAATCAACAGGGCTAAGCGTTTCATGGCGGTGGGGCTCCGAATCGTATTAAAATATGCCCCAAGATTAGGCGAGTCGGCAAGGGAGCGTCAAGGATGAGCCAGAGCGACGGCAGGGGTGTTGGCCTGGAGATCGAGGGTGGACGGATTCATTTCCGCGTCGGTGGCGTGAAGGCGCCGCGCACCATGCCCTATGCCGACTGCACCGGCGTTTCCCTGCGCATGGCCCCCACGGTTACCGGGCTGGGCATGAATCTGCGCTATCGCGTGGATTTGCTGGGCCGTGGCGGCGAGGCTGAAATTCTTATTGACGAGTCCAGTGAACTGATCGCGAGCCGGGGCGTCTGGCGGCTGGCCGCCGGCAAGCTGGAGTGCCCCGCGGTCGAGACGACGCCCGACGGGAACCTGAGAAACGATGCAGCCGGCCCGCCGCCGGCGAACATTTCCCTCGGCCATGAGGGCGGCAATGCCCGGGTGACGATCCGGCGCGGCAAGATGGAATATATATTCGTCTCCGCTCTCGCGGTGGGACTGGCCGTGATTCTGGCGGTGAGCGAACCATCCGGCGACAGCGCCTTTTTCATGGTCCTGGCGGCCGGGTTGCTGGGCTATGCCATCATCGGCGGCCTATCGTCGCGATTTATCGACATCGACGGCGACAAGCTGACGGCCGGCATGCGAACGCCGCTCGGCGATTTCGCAAAGATGGAAATGCCGCTGGCCGAAATCGAAACCGCGTTGTGGGGCAAGGCCGAAAACCGCCGTGGCGCCTACCGCTCCGCCTTCGTCATGGCCACCGCCCGCAACGTCAAAAGCTTCGAGCGCCTGACCGAAGACCAGGCAAGGTGGCTGACGCGGTTCGTGCGGGAGGCGGTGCGGGGCGCGGGGTGAGTTTTCCCTTACCCGCGTGACGGCGATGGCGCGGGATGAGCCGGCGTGCTAGAGGGAAATCATTACTATCCGGCGAACAGAGAGCCCCAATGCAGGAACCGAAAACAGACGAGGCGACCGTTCGGGCCGTGCCTAATGTGGAGGCGGTGGCGCGCACGCGCAGCCTGGCCGCGGTGCTGGCCAGCATCCTTGCGGTCGGGGTGACCTTCGGCATCGCCACGCCGCTGTTGTCGCTGTTGATCGAGCGGACCGGGCACGGCGCCGTCATGGCCGGCGCGAACGCGGCGGTCGGCACGGTGGCGGTCGTGCTGGTGGCGCCTTTCGTGCCGCGGCTGGTGCGCGCGCTGGGCGTGCTGGGGGCGATGTATGCGGGGATCTCGTTAAGCACCGTATCGATCCTGCTGTTCCCGATGACGGACGATATATGGCTATGGTTCGTCTTCCGCTTCACCCTGGGCGCCGGGATGGCGGTGCTGTGGGTGGTGGGCGAAACCTGGCTGAACGCCACCGTCTCGCCGAACAATCGCGGTCTGGTTTCCGGCATCTATTCGACCCTGCTGGGCGTCGGTTTCGCGGCCGGGCCGCTGGTCATCGCCGGCGTCGGGGTGGAAGGGCACCTGCCCTTCACCGTCGGGGCGATACTGCTGCTGATATCCGCGCTGCCGCTGGTGCTGGCCCGGCGCCTGGCGCCGCGCGGCGTCGGCGAGGAGGAAGGCGGGCTGCTGCGGACGCTGGGCATGGCGCCCCTGATCATGGTGGCGGTCTTCGTTTGCGGCTTCATCGACATGGCAATCCTGTCGCTGCTGCCGCTCTATGGCCTGCGCGCCGGGCTGGACGAGGGCGGGGCGCTGATCCTGCTGACGGTGCTGATTTCCGGCACCGTGGTGCTGCAACTCCCCACCGGCTGGCTCGCCGACCGGCTGGGGCGCCATCGCCTGCTGATCGCCTGCGCCGTGGTGGGGACAGTCACCCCGCTGCTGGTGCCGGTGGCGCTGGGCAACGACACCCTGCTGTGGCCGATCCTGTTCCTGTGGGGCGGCACCACGGTCAGCCTCTATACGATCGGTCTTGCCATGCTGGGCGACCGCTTCGGGCCGGACCTGCTGCCGGCGGCCAACGCCATGATGGTGATCGCCTATTGCCTGGGCGGCATCGCCGGCCCCCCGATTACCGGCGCCGCCATGGAAATCTGGGGCATGCACGCCATGCCCTACGGCCTGGCCCTGATCTGCGGCCTGTTCACGCTGGGCGCGGTAATGGGACGGTATCGGGCCGGCCGGGGCTGAGAGAAACGCGGATTCGAGCCCATGCGCCAGTGTTTTCCGCCGTTTTTTGGACCTTCCCCGCGGGGATTCGAGGGTCTGTCCATATGATTTATGTATGGAACGCGCCGAATCGATATGTTTTATTAATAATGCGCTACTCCGCAACGCGCACCAGCATCTTGCCCTGATTGTCACCCGCCAACAAGCGAACCAGCGCATCGGGGGCATTTTCCAGGCCCTCGACGATATCCTCGGCGTAACGCAGACGGCCTTCGCGCAGCCAGGTGGAAAGCTCGGCGACGGCTTCGCCCGCCCGGTGCATATGGTCGAGCACCAGGAAGCCCTGCATGCGGGCGCGGGCGACCAATAGGGCGCGGTTGGGACGTGGGCCCTGGGGCGGCGGATCGTTCGGGCCCACGTCCGGGATGCCCATGGTGCCGCAGATCACGATGCGCGCGCCGACATTAAGATGGGCCAGAACGGCGTCGGAAATCGCCCCGCCGGTATTGTCGAAATAGACGTCCACGCCGTCCGGGCAGGCCGCGCCCAGCGCCGCCGCCAAGTCGGCCTCGGCGCGGTAATCAAGCGCCGCGTCATAGCCGAATTCGTCCAGGCATTGTCGGCCGACCCGGTAATGCCGACCGCGCGGCAGCCCTTGATCGTCGCGATCTGCCCGACGACCGATCCCACCGCGCCCGCGGCGGTAGAAACCACCACGGTCTCGCCTTCTCGCGGCTCCCCCACCTCCAGCAGTCCGAAATAAGCCGTGATCCCGTTCAATCCCAAAACATGCAGCGCCGCCGTCACCGGCCCTTGCCCCCGGTCCACCTTGCGGTCGATATCCGACCCGTCACTAACCGCCCATTCCCGCCAGCCCTGCCGCCCATAAACCAGATCGCCCGGCGCATAATCGGCATGGTGGGACTCCACCACCTCCCCCAGCGTAAAGCTGCGCATCGGGGAGCCCAGCGGAACGGGCGTACTGTAATTGGCGGACTCGGCGATCCACCCCCGCATTGCGGGATCGACCGAGAGATAGAGGATTCGGATGAGGAGTTCACCGGGGCCGGGAGAGGGGCGTGGGGTTTCGGCGAGTTCGAAGAGATCGGCGGTGACGGCGCCGGCTGGGCGGGATTTCAGGAGGATTTGGCGGTTCGTGGGATTGGGCATGAGTTTTTTCTTCTTGTGTAAGCGCAGTGTCGCTCCATCATCGCCGCCGCCGAGCGACTAGCGCAACAAAAAAGGCCGGCACCCGATGATGCCGGCCTTCCGTAACTCCGGAGCGTTTCGGTTTGCCCCCTACTTCGCCGCCGCTTCCAGCTTGGTCGCCTTGATGATGTTCTGGTCCAGGGCGGCGTCCTTCTTGCCGTCCATGCCGAAGGCCACGGCCATGATCTGGCTGTAGAACACCACGGGGATGTTGAAATCCGTGCCGTATTCCTTGTTGATGGCGTCCTGGTACATTTCCACGTTGGTCTGGCACAGCGGGCAGGGCGTGGCGATCACGTCGGCCTCGGCCTCGACCGCCGCATCAAGGATCTTCTTGATCAGATGCAGGGTCTTTTCCGGCTTCATGACGCTTACCGAACCACCACAGCAGGCGGTCTTCGGGTCGTATTCCACCGCCTCGGCGCCGCAGGCCTCGATGAAATCATCGAGGAATTCCGGGTTTTCGAAGGTGTCGTACTCGCCGCCGCCCTCGGTCGCGGCGAAGGGGCGCACGGTCTGGCAGCCGACATAGCCGGCAACCTTCAGGCCGGTCAGCGGGTTGGTCACGGCCTCTTTCACCCGGTCCAGCCCGACCTCGTTGACGATGACCTCGCAGGCATGACGCACGTTGCGGTCCTCGTCATATTTCAGGCCGCCGGCGCCCAGCGCCTCGTTGACGTTTTCGCGCAGCTTCACGTCGGTCTTGATCTTCTCGGCCACGCCATAGGTGTTCAGGTAACAGGCCGCGCAGCCGGTGATGATATCCTGTGGGCCCTGTGCTTGCGCATGGGCCAGGTTGCGGCCGGAAAGGGCCGTGTTGGCGAGCTGCCCGCCCTCGATATGGCCGACCGACGCGCCGCAGCAGTTCCAGTCGTCAAGCTCTTCCAGCTCGATGCCCAACTTCGGCGCGATGGCGCGGAGGCTGCGGTCCAGATGCGCGCCGCTGCCTTGCGAGCTGCAGCCGGGATAATAGGTAAATTTCTTGCTGTCGCTCATTGTGCGCCGCCCTTGCTATCGCGTGCGTCTATCTCGGCGGCCTTGGCGAGGATCGCCTGCAGGCCCTTGGTGTCCTTGACCTTGTAGGGCATGCCGATATGCATGCGTTTGGTTTTCACCATGCCCAGCGCGATCTTCAGGTTGCCCAGGCCCTTCTTGAAGAAATCCACCAGCCCGCCGGAGTAATAGTATTTCGTCGTCACCAGGCGTTCATCGGTGCGGCCGTATTTCGACGCCGACCACCAGAAGGCCTTGGCGAAGCGGGCGTTTTCCACGTCCTTCACATAGCCCAGCTCGACCGCCTTGGCGGCCAGATCCTGGATGATGTAGGTGACGGGCACGCCGCGCGGACAGCGCACCACGCAGTTATAACAGGAGGTGCAGTTCCAGATGGTCGACGAGTTGAAGACCTCGTCCTTCATGCCGGCGCGGATCATCATGAACAGCTTGCGCGGGCCCTGGTCCATCTCGGTGCCGATCGGGCAGGAGCCCGAGCACATGCCGCACTGCATGCACATGGACATCTTGTCGCCGCCCTGCACATTGTCGCGGACCCAGCGGGCGAAGCCGAGATCGTATTTCCGGGTCGCCTGTTCCGGCGGTGCCAAGGTCATCTCTCCAACTCCCTAAAAGCCCTTGAAGGGGTTCATGCCGTATCCGCGGATTTCCCCGACGAATTCGTCGATCATCTTGCCGACCTTGGCCGAGTCAGCGATCGAAACCTCGACCGACTTCACGCGACCCTCTTCCAGCATCAGGCTCTGCAGCGTCTGGCCAACATTGGCCATGCGCTCCTCGGCGATGCCGCTGCCCTTCACGAAGTGACATTGGTAGTCATCGCCCGAACGGCAACCCATCAGCATCGCGCCGTCATACCCGCGCTGGAACGCGTCGGAGATCCACAACATGTTGACCGACCCCAGACAACGCACCGGAATGAGCCGTACCTCGGCGTTCAGGCTGTGACGGTTGATGCCGGCCATGTCCAGCGCCGGCGCGGCGTCGTTCTCGCAGGCCAGGATCAGGATGCGGTATTTTTCCGAGAACTCGTCGGGGATTTCCACCGCGCTTACCATCTCGCTGATCATCGAGACGTTGTAGTTATCGAAGCTGATGGTGCGCACCGGGCAGGCGCCCATGCAGGTGCCGCAGCGGCGGCAGCGCGTGGCGTTGAGTTCTGGATAGCCGTCCTCTTTCTCTTCGATGGCGCCGAACGGGCATTCCACCGTGCAGCGCCGGCATTTGGTGCAGATATCCAGTCCGAATTTCGGGTAGCTGAGGTCGCCGGTGCGCGGATGCACCGCCATGCCGGCCTGGGCGCTACGGATCGACTGGATCGCCTTCAGCACGGCGCCGGCGGCGTCCTCGGCCGATTCCGCCATGTCCATCGGGCGGCGGACCGGGCCGCAGGTATAGATGCCCGTGCGCCGGGTTTCGTAAGGGAAACAGATGAAATGCGAATCCGCGAAACCGTCGGCCAACATCGGCAGATGCGGACCCTGGCGATATTGCAGGTTCAGGATCGGCCCGCCCTCGGGCGCGGCCTCGCTCCATGCCGGGGTTGCGATCTCCGCCTCGCCGGCGCGCGCGATCGTCGCCACCGGGTTGATGTCATTGGCAAGCTGGTCCGCGCCGGCCTCGGCGGCCGGTTTGTCCGGGTCGGTGGCGTTGGGCACCATGCCGGTCGCCAGCACCACCATGTCCAGACCTTCCATCGGGACTTCCTGGCCCAACAGCGCATCATCCACCGTCACCGTCAGATCCGCGCCGACCGACTTCACCTTGCCCTTCACGAAGATAATGCCGGCTTCCTGGGCCTGGCGGTAGAACTCTTCCGCCGTGCCGGGGGTGCGCAGTTCCTGGAAGATGATATAGACCATCGCCTCCGGGTCGGCCTCGACGATCTGCAGCGCCTGCTTGATCGACGAGCCGCAGCAAACGGAAGAGCAATAGGGCAGATGTTCCGGATCGCGCGAGCCGGCGCAGAGCGCGAAGGCGACCGTCTTGGGCGCCGCTCCGTCGGACTTGCGCTTGACCCCGCCATTGGCGAGCATGCCTTCCAGTTCGACCCCGGTCACCACGTCGGGCGAGGCGCCATAGCCGAGATGGCCCAATTTCGTCGCGTCGTAGGGGCGCCAGCCGGTGGCCACCACGATGGCGCCGACGGTTTCCTGTTTCTCGCCAGACCCGTTGGCCAGCTTCACATTGAACCGGCCGGGCATGCCGTCGGTCTCGGCGACCGTGGTATCGGTCATCACCGTGATGGCGCTGTTGCCCTGTACCGTCTCGATCAGGGACGAGACGTTATTGTCCTGCGGGTCGCGGTAAGGCGGGCGATGCGGCATTCGCTTCGACCACTGCGCGCCCCAGCCGCCCAGCTTCGCGGTCTTTTCGACCAGCAGCACGTCATGGCCGGTCGCCGCGGCCTCCAGCGCCGCGTTCAGGCCGGTGGAGCCGCCGCCGACCACCATGATCCTGGTGTTCAACCCTTCCTCGACGCGGGCCTCGGGCAGATCCATCTTGCTGGCCTGGGCCACGCCCATGCGGATCTGGTCGGCCGCCGCCATCTGGGTGTCTTCCTCGCCCGCCGGCATGGCCCACGCCACCCATTCGCGAAGGTTCGCGCGCACCGTCTGGGCGCCGTCGAAATTGAACTGGTCGGTCATCACGCGCTGCGAACAGGCGGCGATGATCGGCTGGTTCACCGAGCCGTCGGCAACGTCTTTTTCGATGGCCGCAACACCGTCGGCGCCGCAGAGAAAATCATGCTGCTTGCAGACCGGCACCTTCAGATCGCCGCTCGCCAGCGTTTCCAGCGCGGTCGTGTCGACCGCCTCGCCGATGCCGCAGCCCTTGCAGATATATACGCCGGGTTTCCTGTCAGTCATTGCCCAGCCCTCCCTTAATTCTTCGGCCCGACGGCCTGGATGGCCTTCAAGGCCGCCGCCGTCGCCGATTGCACCGACATGGATACGTCCAGCGGGCCAGAGGCCACGCCAGCCGGGATAATGCCGCCGTCACCCTCGATCGAGGGCACCAGGAAGCCGTATTCGTCCTGCTCCATCGCGATATCCGGCACGTAGCCTTCGGACGCGGCGGGTTTCATGCCGGTGGCCAGCACGACCAGATCGTAAGGCGCCTCGTAAAGCTCGCGGGTGATGGTATTTTCGCCGCAGAGCACCGGGCGCCCCTCCTCGTCGATCCGGATCGAGGCCGGCTTGGATTTCACGAAATTGACCTGCGGGTCGGCCGCGACGCGCTGGTAGAACGCCTCCAGTTTGTCGTGGGCACGCAGGTCTATGTAATAGATGTCGACCACCGCATCCTCATATTGCTCGCGCACATAGACCGCGTGCTTCAGCGAACCGAGGCAGCAGATCCGCGAGCAATAGGGCAGATGGTTGGTGTCGCGCGAACCGGCGCACTGGATCATCGCCACCCTCTTCACCGGCTCGCCGTTGGATGGACGGACAATTTTGCCGCCGGTCGGTCCGTCATGATTGGCCAGCCGCTCCATCTGAACGTTCGAGACAATGTCGGCGGACAGGTTGTAATTGTAGGATTCAAGTTTTTCGGGATCGTAGGGCTCCCAACCCGTCGCCCAGATTACGGCGCCGCAATTGACCTCGAAGCTGTCGCCCTTGTCTTCCAGATCGACCGCATCGTACTTGCAGGCGGCCTTGATCTTGTCGGCTTCCGGCGTGCCGATGACAGACGGCGCGACGACATATCGCATCGGAAAGGCATGCTCATGGGGCAGATAGGCCGCCTTGGTTTTCGAAAGCCCGTAGTTGAAGGGGCTGTCGATTTCCATGTCTGTGGCCGCGGCGCAATCGCCGCAGGCGGTGCAGTTGGCATTCACATAGCGCGGTGAAACGCTGACCGAAACCGTGTAATCGCCTTTTTCGCCCTTGACCCCGGCCACGCTCGCCATGGTGACGACGCGCAGGTTCTTGAGCTTGCGGATACGCTGGAAATTGATTTCCAGCCCGCAGGTCGGATGGCACAGTTTGGGGAAGTAGCGGTTCAGCTGGGCTACGCGCCCGCCAAGCGCGGGGCCGCGCTCCAGCAGGATCACGTCATAGCCGGTCTCCGCCGCCTCGATCGCTGCGGTGACGCCGGCGATGCCGCCGCCGACCACCAGAATTGTCTGGCTCTTTGGCCCTTGGTTTGCCATGTCGGATTGCCTGTCCCGGTTACCTGGAGTTTCGTCTTGTTACACAAATCACACCACATTTGGAAGCGCGGCGAAGATTATATTCACATATTAGAACATTCTTGTGTAAGAATGAAAACTGGTATTTCGAATAGGGTTATGCGGCGTGAGGTCGCAAGGAAAGCAATAGGGAGAAAACGCGATGTCAAAACTGGTGCCGCCCCATGGCGGCGGAACGCTGAAACCGCTGCTGGCCCCCGAGGCCGAACGAGCCGCCGAGCTTAAACGCGCGGCGACGCTGAAACAGATACCGATGTCCAGCCGCGAGACGTCGGACCTGGTGATGATGGCGATGGGTGCCTATACGCCGCTGGACGGTTTCATGGGCGAGGCCGACTGGCGCGGCGTCTGCACCGATATGAAGATGGCCGACGGGCTGTTCTGGCCGATCCCGATCACCCTGTCGGCGGAACAGTCGCTGGCCGATTCCATCGGCATCGAGGAAGAGGTGGCGCTGGTCGATGCCGATTCCGGCGAGATCATGGGCATCCTGGAAGTCACCGAAAAATACGCCATCGACCGCGATCTCGAATGCGAGCATATCTACCGCACCACCGACGAGAAACATCCCGGCGTGCAGAAGGTTCTGGAGCAGGGCCCGGTCAATCTGGCCGGCCGGGTGACGGCGCTATCGGAAGGCGTCTATCCGGAACAGTACGCGGACCTCTATATGCGGCCGGCCGAGACCCGCGCCATGTTCCTCGAAAAGGGCTGGTCGCGCGTCGCCGCCTTCCAGACCCGCAACCCGATGCATCGCAGCCACGAATATCTCGCCAAGATCGGCGTCGAGATTTGCGACGGCGTGCTGATCCACCAGGTGCTGGGCAAGCTGAAACCCGGCGACATCCCGGCCGAAGTGCGGGTCGACGCCATCGACGCGCTGGTCGAGAATTATTTCGTGCCGGGCACGGCGATCCAGTCGGGCTATCCCATCGAGATGCGCTATGCCGGCCCGCGCGAGGCGCTGCTGCATGCGCTGTTCCGCCAGAATTTCGGCTGCTCGGATCTGGTCATCGGGCGCGATCATGCCGGCGTCGGCAGCTATTACGGCCCGTTCGACGCCCAGCATATCTTCGAAACGCTGTGGGAAGGCGCGCTGGTCACCAAGCCCTTGAAGATCGACATCACCTTCTATTGCGACAAGTGCGACGGCATGGCGACCTCGAAAACCTGCCCCCATGGCGAAGAGCACCGGATGAACATCTCGGGCACGAAACTGCGCGAAATGTTCGCCAACCACGACGAGGTATCGCCCAAATTCAGCCGCCCGGAGGTGCTGAAGGTTTTGCAGGCGTATTATGACACGCTGAAGTAAGTCTATTCCCTCCCCCATCAAGGGGGAGGGAATGCGACCTTCCCTTGCTACACACCGGCATCGGACCATCTCTAAACCATGACCGACGAACCGCACCGCTACTATGTCCGCTCGCCCGACGGGCGCATGATTACCGGCTATGACGGGCCGGACGCCGCGAAAACGGTGGCGCTGGAGTATGGCGAGGGAGCGGTGGTGGTGGATACGCTGGCCCAGGCCTATTACCCGGCGGCCGAGGAAGTCATCGGCGGCGAACTACTGCATGCGGGCGTGGCGGGGTGGAACGCCGGCAAGTCCGACCCGTCGCGCGACCTGATCGAGGCGATCCGCAAGGGCCTCCCGGCGGTCGTCCATGCCTTCCTGAAGAAGGGCTCCGACCCCGACAGCCGCGACGCCAACGACGGGACCGCCTTGCATTGGGCGGCCTCGCGCGG
>CBFDDT010000098.1:0-13706 GCA_965603635.1 uncultured bacterium
CCCTGCAGGATATAGAAGGCGTTCTGCGGGCTCATCGTCGCCCCGAAATCGCGCAGGCCCTCGGCCCGGGCGCGCGAGACGAAGGCGGCGGGGCCGAATTCCTCGGCGAAATCGATGCCGTGATAGCCCGCATAGGGCTCGGTCAGGGTCGGGAACTTGCCGCTGGCTTCCCAGTCGAAGCGGCCGCCATCGACCAGCACGCCGCCGACCGCCAGCCCATGCCCGCCCATCCATTTGGTCGCCGAATGCATGACGATATCGGCGCCCAGATCCAGCGTCTTGCACAGATAGGGCGTGGCGAAGGTGCAATCGACCATCAGCGGGATGCCAGCATCATGGGCGATTTTCGACACCGCCGGCACGTCCAGCACTTCCAGTCCCGGGTTGCCGAGAATCTCCGCATGGACCAAACGCGTCTCGGGCCGGATCGCCTTGCGGATGCCCTCATGGTCGCGCGGGTCGACGAAGGTGGTCTCAATCCCGAAGCGCGGCAGGGTGTGGAAGAACATATTGACCGTGCCGCCATAAAGCGACGACGAGGCCACGATATGCCCGCCCTGCCCCATCAACGTAACCACGCCCAGATGCAGCGCCGCCTGGCCCGATGCGGTCGCCACCGCGCCGACCCCGCCCTCCAGCGCCGCAATGCGTTCCTCCAGCACCGCAACGGTGGGGTTGGAAATGCGGCTGTAGATATGGCCGGCGCGTTCCAGGTTGAACAGGGCGGCGGCATGGTCGGTATCCTCGAACACGAAAGAGGTCGACTGGTAAATCGGCACTGCCCGCGCCCCGGTCGCCGGATCGGGCCGCTGCCCCGCATGCAGGCTGAGCGTGTCGAATTTCAGATGCTTGGGAAGAGTCATGGATTTGGTCCCGCTATGGCTGGCGCGACAGATTAGCCATAGCGGGGCGCGCGGGGCAATGGCGGTATTAACTGAACGGGGCTTTTTGGGCACCGGATGCGCCTAGCGCTCGGCTGTGCTAGAAAAGTCCGCCCAAACCATCCCTCCCGCAACCTCAACCCGGCGCGCAATTCCATGTCCCATCACGAACCGACGGAAGACAGGCTGTACCGCGATCCGGAACTGACCCAGTTCTACGATCTGGAAAACAGGTGGGCCCCCGATCTCGACTATTGCCTGCGGCTCGCGAGGGACGCCCGATCGGTTCTCGACCTTGGCTGCGGGACCGGCCGGCTGGCGGCGCGGTTGGCCGAGGGCCGCGACGTCTTCGGCGTCGATCCAGCGGCGGCCATGCTTGAAATCGCACGGGATCGGCCGGGAGGCGATGGCGTCACCTGGGTTCAGGCGGATGCGCGGAGCGTTCGGCTGGAACGGCAATTCGATCTGGTGGTGCTGACCGGCCACGCGTTCCAGGTCTTCCTCACGGACGGGGATCAACGCGCGGTGCTTTCGACCATCGCCGCGCACCTGGCGCCCGAAGGCCGTTTTGTTTTCGACACGCGGAATCCGGTAGCCGAAGAATGGCGCGAATGGGCGCCGGAACATTCGAAACGCCGTTTCGAGGCCCCCGGACTGGGCGCCGTCGAGGCATGGAACGAAGCCGTTCATGACGCGGCCACCGGGATCGTCACCTACCAGACCCATTACCGGGTCGTCGAAAGCGAGCGGCAATATTCCGCTTCATCGGATATCCGGTTCACGGACCGGGAGTCGCTTGCGGCGATGCTGGATGACGCGGGCCTGAAAGTAGACGAATGGCTCGGCGACTGGAATGGCGCCGCCCGCGGCCCGGCATCGCGCCAGTTGATCCCCGTCGGCCGGTTGCGGTAGCCAGTTCGGGCTGATAGTAACTCCCGAGTTACCGAAACGGTTTCAGGGCTCCAAACATGCCAGCGCCGACCCTCGAAACAAACCGCCTGGTTCTTCGACCGTTCGCGGACGCGGATGCGGGGCCGTTGGCGCGCGACATATTCGGCGACCCGGACGTGACCGCAAATTTGCCGGAGGATCCGAAGTCGGAAGCCGAGCAACTGGACTGCGCCTGGAAAACCATCAAAACCTATAATGAGCCCTGGGCGGCGTCGGGTTGGGGCGGTTGGGCCATCGTTTCGCGTACCGGTGAGATTGCGCCCGAAGGAACTTTATTGGGTTTCTGCGGGTTCGAGGCGCCACAGATCGAGGACGAAGGCCCCGAGCTCGGATATGCGATCGCCCAGCCCTGTTGGGGCAAGGGCCTTGTCTCCGAGGCCGCGACAAGAGCGGTCGATTGGCATTTTGCCGAGGGAGGCCACACCGCCTGTCACGCGTGCCATGCGCCCTGGAACCCGGTGTCCGGCCGCATACTCCAAAAAGCGGGACTGATCTACAGGCGCGAGATCGATCTCTGGAATTCGGTCGAGAGGGGAATCGGGTTGCTGCCGTTCTATTCATTGCACCGCGACGAATATCTCGCTCGCTAAAGCAGGCTTTCCCCCGGCGAGAAATCCTTCTAGTTTGCGCGCCGGATTTATTGGATCGAATTGGAGGTCGGAGATGGTCGCATACTGGATTGCGCGCTCGCGGGTGACGGACGCGGATAGGTACGGAAAATATGCCGCGCTGGCGGGGCCGGTGATCGAGAAGCATGGGGGCAAATTCCTGGCCCGCGGCGGGCGGCTGGTGACGCTGGAAGGCGAGGAATATCCGCGCAACGTAGTGGTCGAGTTCCCCTCCGTCGAGGCGGCGGAGGCCTGCTACAACTCACCCGAATACCAGGAAGCCGTCGCCCATGCGAAGGGCGCGGCCGATCGCCTGCTCTGCATCGTCGAAGGCGTGTAGCCGCCGCCTTGACCCACCTCAATGCACCGCCCCCCTGTTTGGGTTTTATTGGCGTCGTCAGCGGTAATCAGGGACCCTAACAACACCGGGAGCGATGGCTGAAACCGGGACAAACGCAGACCGCGCAGGCGCCGCCGATGCAAGGGCGGAGCGGCTCTATACGATCATCCGCGATCTGGCGATCGAGCTGGAGCCGAGCCGGCGCGAGACACTGGCAGTCACAGCCGACAGCATACTGGACCGTGACCTCGGCATAGACAGCCTTGCCCGGCCGGAACTGTCACTGAGGATCGAGCGCGGATTCGGCGTCAGGCTGGCGGAACAGGCGCTGATGGAGGCGACCACGCCGGCCGACCTCCTCTCTGCCCTGGAAGCCGCCCATTCGGAAGAAGCTGCGGCGATGCTGCGCGCCGGCAACATACTGGTCTTCTATCCGGAGGGCGCCTTCGACCGGATGCCGGGATTGCGGGCGTTCCATATGGAGGCCTTCGTCGCCGCGGCGGAAGCCGGCGTCCCGGTCATTCCGGCAATCATTCACGGGACCCGATCAATCCTGCGCGCATTTAGCTCCTTCCCGCGCCGTGGGTGCGTGACCGCTGCCTTCGGCCCGTCTATCCAGCCGGAGGGGACGGGCTGGGATGCGGCGGTGCGTCTTCGCCGGCAATCGCGGGAGGCGATATTGGAAAACTGCGGAGAACCGGACCTTGCCTATGAACCAAAACCGTTCTGACCCAGCGCCACGGGTCATCCCCTGCGCAGAGGCGGGCACCCTTCCCGGCCTGTTCCTCAGCCGCGTGTCGGAAACCCCGGATACGCCAGCCTACAGCATGCGGCTCGAAGGAGCCTCCGACTGGCGGACGGTAACCTGGCGGGAGACCGCAGCATTGGTCGGACGCTGGCGCCGGGCGCTTGCCGGCGAGGGCCTCCAGCCGGGCGATCGCGTCGCGGTCCTGCTGCCCAACAGCCTCGAATGGGTCTGTTTTGAGCAGGCGGCCTTGTCGCTGGGACTGGTGGTCGTGCCGCTCTACAACTGGGACAGCCCGGGCAATATCGCCTTTATCCTGCGCGACAGCGGGTCCCGGCTTCTGCTTGTGGAATCGGCGGAACGGGCGCGGGAGATTGAACCCGAACTTGGACCGGAAGACGTCCGGCCGCGAGTTCTGTATCTCGGTTCCCGGTCGGAGGGAATGGAAACCCCGGTTGCCGAATGGCTGCCCGCGGAGGGACCAGCGCCGGTGGATGAATGCGAGGGACCGGACGCGCTGGCGACGATCATCTACACCTCGGGCACCACGGGCCGGCCGAAGGGCGTAATGCTGTCCCACCGCAATATCCTCAGCAACGCCGAGGCCGTGCTTCAGGTTGTGCCGCCCATGCCCGGAGACCGTTTTCTCTCTATTCTCCCGCTCGCCCATGCCTTTGAGCGCACCGTCGACTATTATCTGCCGATGATGGCCGGCCTGACCGTCGCCTTCGCCCGTTCGCCGAAGACGATCCGCGAGGATTTGCCGGAGGTCGGCCCGACAGTGATGCTGGTCGTACCAAGGCTTTTGGAACAGGTGCATGCAGGCATCCGGGGAAAGCTGGCCGCGAAGGGCGCTCTTGCACGCTGGCTGTTCGAGTTGACCCTGGCAATCGGTTGGCGGCGCTTCCTGGCCGAACAGGGCCGCGCGTCTGCACCTCTACTCGGTGCGATCGTCTGGCCGCTGCTGCACAAGCTTGTCGTCGGCCCCATCATGGCCGCTATGGGCGGGCGGATACGGATGATGGTCAGCGGCGGCGCACCGCTGCGGCCCGAAGTCTGCCGGTTCTTCCTGTCTCTCGGTATTCCGGTGCTGCAGGGATATGGACTCAGCGAGGCCGCACCCGTCGTCGCGACTAACCTGATTGAAAACAACCTGCCGGAATCGGTCGGGCCGCCATTGCCCGGCGTGGAGGTCCGCACCGGCGTCGACGACGAATTGATGGTCCGTTCGCCCGGCGTAATGCAGGGCTATTGGAACCGGCCGGAAGATACGCGCGCCGTGATCGACGAAGACCAGTGGCTGCATAGTGGGGATCGCGCGGAAATTCACGATGGCCGCATTCTGCTGCATGGCCGGATGGGTGAGCTGATGGTGCTGTCGACCGGCCACAAGGTGCCGGCGAACGCCATCGAGACAGCCATGCAGGAAGACCCGTTTTTCTCCCAGGTGCTCGTAATTGCCGCGGGCAGGCCGCACACCACCGCGCTTGCCGTGCTCGATCCGCATGAGTGGGCCGGTTTCGCCCAGTCACTCGGACTGGATCCGGAGGGCGCCGATTCGCTGGGCGATGAGCGCGTGCAGAAAATCATATGCCAGCGTGCGGCCGCCCTGTTGGGCGATTTCCCGCCCTATTGCTGTCCGCGTCGGCTCGGGCTCTTGCTTGAGCCTTGGTCGATCGAAAACGAATTATTGACGCCGACGCTAAAGGCCAAACGCGCCAAGGTCCTTGAACGTTACGCTGATATTGTCGAGAAGCTGTACCGGGACGACAATACCGAACGGCAAGAGGCAGCCGTTTGAGTCACCATCGCAGACGCTTGCCAGCGGCTTGCCGATCTTCTATCCCTTGCCCGGATTTTCGTCGTGAGAAGAGGGACCCGACATATGACCCGCAAGATCGATTCCATCGCCGTGCTGGGCGGCGGGACCATGGGGACCGGCATTGCCGGCGCCTGCGCCGAGGCCGGATGCCGCGTGCTGCTGCTGGACGTGACAAACGAGGCGGCTGAGAAGGCGCTGGACCGCATCGTCAATGGCCGCCCGCCGGCGGTCGACTCGCCCGAGGCGGCGGCGCGGATCGAGACCGGTTCCTTCGACGATCTGGCGAAGATTGCCGATTATGATTGGATCTGCGAGGCGGTGATCGAGGATCTCGACACCAAGCGCGCGCTGTTCGAACGGCTTGAGCCGCTGCGCAAGGACGGCTCGGTGGTCAGCACCAATACCTCGGGCATTCCCCTGCGTTCGATTACCGAGGGCATGCCCGAACGGCTGCGCCGCGACATTACCGTCACGCATTTTTTCAATCCGGTGAAGGTGATGAAGCTGATGGAACTGGTGCCGGACGCCGACACCACCCAGGACGCGGTGGATGCGCTGGCCGAATTCTGCGGCAAACGGCTGGGCAAGGGCGTGGTGCATGCCAAGGACACGGTGAATTTCATTGGCAACCGCATCGGCTGTTACTGGATGCTGGCCGGGCTGCACAAGGCGCGCGCGGCGCTGGAGCAGGGCCTTTCCATGGAACAGGTGGATGCGGTGATGGGCGCGCCGGTGGGGCTGCCCTCGACCGGGCTATACGGGCTGATCGATTTGATCGGGCTCGACATCATGGATTTTGTGGCAAAGAACCTGGACCGCAACTTGCCGGGCGAGGATGCCGGCCGCGCCTATCTGGGCTTCCCGCCCGCCGAACGGGACATGATGGCGCGCGGCCAGTTGGGCCGCAAGACCGGCGGCGGCTTCTACAAGCTGACCAAGCATGAGGACGGCAGCCGCACGAAAGAGACCTTCGACCTGTTGGCCGGCGACTGGCGGCCCGCACAAGAGGCGTCATCGAACCACGGCGATGCGAAATCGCTGATCTTCGCCGACGATGTGGAAGGCCGGTTCGCCTGGGCCTGCATGGGCGGCGCGCTGGTTTATGCGGCGGATCTTGTGCCGCAGATTTCGGACGACATCGTCAATGTGGACCGCGCCATGCGCTGGGGTTTCGCCTGGAAGAAGGGGCCGTTCGAATTGCTGGACGAGATCGGCCCGTCGGAGGTCATCACCCGGCTGGAGCAGGAGGCCCACCAGGTCCCCCGCATGCTGGCCATCCTGCGCGACGCTGGCGCCGAAAGCTTCTATCGCGACGACGGGAAGGAGTTCCTGGGCGCCGACGGCAAATACCGGCCGGTTCCAGGAGAATAATAGCCGTTCGGTAAACCCGGGAATCGGGATGGCGGCGCGGTCTCGCCCCGGGGAGGCCGCGCTCAGATATGCCTGACCGGACGGGTTCGCGCGCCGAAACCGTCGCTATTACCGCCGCCCCCGGCTGTCGGGCCGAGCGGGTCCAAAGGCTTGAAGAATTTGCAGTAGAGCCTCTTGATCGGACCGGCCAGTCTGATTTTTCAGTTAATCGGATGTTGCATACGTCTTCATCTGTTTTCAACCCTTGCTATAGACGCGGGTTAATTCTCCACGCGTTAGTGTATCAGCGACTAGAGCATCATCCGATCTATTGGAATCGCTTATGCGATTCCAATAGATCGGATAAAGATGCTCGCCCCTTGAAATTGCGGGCAATTTTACCCGATCAAACTGAACCGGACCGGTTCCGTTTGATCGGATATTGCCCTAACCGCCGTTACCGCCCTCCACCAGATTGCCGAATCCCTGCGGGCGGCAACCAAAGCCAGTGGCGGGGGCGCCCTTCCCCGCCGGACGGGCAGGCGGGTTGCCCGCGGCGGGACGGAGACGCGTGCTGATCGCGTCGATATCGGCGTCGGTCCAGAAGCGGGTATGAAAATCATTGCCACCGCCCGCGGCCTGGGGCTGATACTGGCGCGCCCAGCCGGGGCAGAAGGCTATGGCTTCCTCGAACATCTGTAACCCCTCGTCGCGCTGGTCGAGATCCAGCAGCGCATCGGCGAGGCCAATCCTGGCGGCCAGGTTCGAGGTCTGTTGCAGTTCGGTCATATCCCATCCGCCACCGGAATCATCGACCCGCAGGTCGGCCGACGCGGGCTCGCCCGGAAAAATTTCCAGCGCCCGCCGGAATTTCCGTTCACGTTTTTTTGCACTCGAAATCTCTTCCGCGCGGGCCGCCAGATGCGAGGCGAAGAGCCGTGCCGGAAAACCGGCGCCCATGGGCTCGCCCCTATCGACGACGCGCAACAACCCGCGATGTTCGGCGTCGCCGTGATTGGTATCGCGCAGCGTTCCGACCTGCAGGAAACCGGGTTCGTCCACCGACAGGGTTCCGCTGAAATTGCCATCGACCTCAAGATGCTGATCCGCCTTGCCGTGGCGCACCAGCGCCAGCATCAAATCGACCGCGTCGCCCCGCAAATCGCTTGGCACGCCCTCGAATTCGAAATTCAGCAGATCGTAATTATCCAGGCCATGAGTATGCACCCACAGCGTATCGCCGGATACCGGCACGATATGGTATTCACCCCAGCCGCGCGGATCGCCCGAATTGAACATCCGGGTGAATAAGCGCGACATCCCCCCCTTCAGCCTTGTTCGAGAGTTGATCCGATGTTTCATTCGGTCCTCCTGATAAGGCAAGTTCCGCCAAAACCGGCAGGAGACAAGCGCCGATTATCAGGGACAATTCGTTAATATTTCCCGAACGAAAGGTGCAAAAGCACGTATGTTTTCCGCCGCCTCATGCGCTTCGTTTGGCGCCCTGGGCCTTGCGTTTTTTCGATGTCGTGCGGCTCGCCTTCAATTTTGGCAGCGGGCCGGTGGTGTTTGCGGGGCGGATGCGGGCGCAGATTTCGGCAATATCGGCGTCGCGCCAGAAATTCATGAAGGCGTCCTTGCGGCGGTATTTCGCGACCAGCCAGGCGCGATGGGTCTGGCCCCAGCCCGGACAGCGCGCTATCGCTTCTTCCAGATAGCCGATGGCCTCGGCGGCACGGCCCTGGGCGAACAGCGCCTCGGCAAGCGAAAGATAAACGGACAGGTTTGCCCGGTGCTGAAGGTCGGAAATGTCGGGCTTGTGCGGGTCGACATCGGCCCCGGCGGTCATTTCCAGGAAATGACCGGGAAAAATGGCCAGGGCCCGCCGGCACATGGCCTCACGCTGCGCCGGGTCGCCGGCGAGTTCCGCCCAGGCCGCGATATGGGCCGCGAACAGGCGGACGGGGAAGTCGGTCTCCGCGGGGCGATCCCAGTCGACGATCCGCAGAGTTCCCCGATGCCGGGAATCCTCACGCAGCGACGCGCGCAGGGTCGCCATCTGCCGGAAATTCTGGCCCGGCGCGGAAAAGATACCCTCGACATCGCCGTCCGCCCGCGCGGCGCCGGTGGCCCTGAGGCTTTCAATGATCGCAAACATCAGTTGATGGGCATGGCCGCGCATATCGTGCGGGACGCCGGTGAATTCCAGTTCCGCCAGCCCCAGGCGCCGCAGGCCGTGGGTATGGATCCAGAAACAGCCATCGGGCTGTTCCACGCAATGATAGTCGGCCCAGCCATGGGGGTCGCCGGACTGGAAAAACCGCCGGTACAGGCGGGTTGCGGTTCCGGCAAGCCGGGTTCCGGAAGTGATCGGGTGATGCATGCAGCCCTCCATCGCCCCAATTAAGATGCGGGACCAAAGCATCCTCCCCAAATCCATTATGAGCCTATGGCGTTAACGATGTGCAAACAAGGAAAACGGCAGCGCCCTTTGCGGCGCGGGCGTGAGCGGTTATCCTCCCGGATATGAGTGATTCAAACAACCAGGTGCCCGCATCCGTGCGCGCGGCGATGGCGGCTTCGGGCTGCGAATTCGAGATCATGGATTGCGATCCGGGACTCGCGGATACGGCTGTGTTCTGCGAGCATTACGGCCACGCCATGGAGGATTCGGCCAACGCCATCCTGGTCAAATCCAAGACCGGCGAGGAAAAATTCGCGGCCTGCGTGCTGCTGGCCAACACGCGGCTCGACGTCAACAAGGTGGTGCGCAAGAAGCTGGGTGCGCGCAAGGTCTCCTTCGCCGACCCGGAAGACACCAAACGCATCAGCGGCATGGAGCTGGGCGGCGTCACCCCGCCCGGCCTGCCCGCCGACCTGCCGCTGTGGGTGGACGCGCGCGTGATGGAGCGCCCCTTCGTGATCCTGGGCGCCGGTACGCGATCGGCCAAGATCAAGGTAACGCCCGACTATTTTCTGACCCTGCCGCAGGCCGAAGTGGTCGAGGGCCTCGCGAAAGAGGCGGGGTAGTATCAAGAAATGCCCCTGAATATAGCCAATATCGCCCTGCACGGGCTGCATCTGGCGATTGTCGCGGGCGCCGGATTCGGCTGGCTGTTCTGCGAGACACGCCTGGCGACGCTGGGGTTGCAGGGGGTGATTGCGCTGTCATGGGTGGTAATCGGCCCGCTGGTCGGCAAGCCGTTCGGCTATTGCCTGGTCACCGACCTGCAATGGCGCGTGCGGCGCGGCATCGGCCTGGCGGAACGGCCCGGCGGCTATGTGAAATATTTACTGGACGGCGTGACCGGGCGCGACCTCGACGCCGGCTTGGTGGACCGCTGGACCATCCGAGCCTTCGCCGCCGGCATCGCCGCTAATTTAACTTTGCTGGCTGTATACGGATGGTGTTGAGTAAACGTACCTATACCTGCTCCAGGTTTTTGCGCGCCTCGCGGCGGCTTTCGAAGACGTGGGAGGAGACCTTGCGCTCGCTTAATTCCTTGCCCAGTTTCAGGCGCATGAAGCCGCTGGTCGTGTAGCGCGAAACCTTGAGGTAATAGGTCTTTTCCACATAGCGCACGGCGTCGAGATATTCGACCATCACGTCCGGGGCGGCCTCGAAGGAATCGTAATTGACGATGGAGTTCACGCGCTTGCCCAGCGGACCGAGCAAATTGTCCACCGCCTCGATGATGCGTTTCACATCCTCGGAGCTGCGCACCCGCATCCCGGCGTAATTCATGAAGACGGTGTTGGTCTCCTGGTCGTAGCTGAGCCTGTCCTCGATATGGATGTCCAGCATATGATCGCGCAGTCCCAGCGCCGGCTTGCGGAACAGCGCGGCATCCATCGCGCCGACATCGCGCATGATGGGTTCGAACGGCATGCGGGCAAGGATATCCTTTTCCAGGTCGATTCCGGGCGCCACCTCGATCAGTTCCAGCCCGTCGCGCGCCAGACGGAAGACACAGCGTTCGGTGACGTAATAGACCTGTTGTTCGGCCTCCGAAGCGACCGGGCCGCTGAAGGTGATCTGTCCGACCGCCTCGACGAATTTCGAGAATTTGCCTTCCTTCACGATGCATATCTCGCCGTCGCCTAACTCCACCTCCAGCCCGCCGGAGCTGAAGGTGCCGACGAACAGCACCCTCTTGGCGTTCTGCGAGATATTGATGAAGCCGCCGCAGCCGGCGATCCTGTTGGCGAAGCGGCTGGCGTTGATGCTGCCGGTCCGGTCGCATTCGGCGAAGCCCAGGCAGGCCGCGTCCAGCCCGCCGCCATCGATGAAGTCGAAGGCATAGGGGTGGTCGATGGTGGCGCTGAAATTGACCGCCGCGCCGAAATCCAGCCCGCCCAGCGGAACGCCGCCGATCACGCCCGGATCGATGATGAAGGTCAGCAGGTCCTGAATGCGCTCCTCGTTGGCGACACGCCCGACCGCATCCGGCAGTCCGATCCCCAGATTGATCACGCTGTTGGGCAGCAGTTCCATGGCCGCGCGCCGCGCTATGATCTTCTTCTCGTCCAGGGGAAGCGACGGCACGGATTCCAGCGGCACCCGGACCTCGCCGGAAAGCGCCGGGTTGTAATTGGTCCCGTAGGTCTGGGTGTGATGTTCGGGTTCGGCGACAACGACGGAGTCGACGATCGTGCCGGGGATGCGCACGCGCCTTGCGTCCAGCGATCCCGCCGCGGCGACACGCTCCACCTGGCACAGCACGATGCCGCCTGAATTCTTGGCCGCCAGCGCCATGGAGAGATTCTCCAGCCTCAGCGATTCCTTCTCCGAGGTGACATTGCCGTCGGGGTCGGCGGTGGTGCCGCGCACGAAAGCGACATTGACCGGGAATGCCTTGAAGAACAGGCACTCCTCGCCGCCCAGCGATACCACCTCCACAATATCCTCGACCGCCGCCGCGTTCACCTTGCCGCCCTCGATTCGGGGGTCCACGAAGGTGCCGATGCCGACCTTCGACAGGGTGCCGGGCTTGCCGGCCGCGATATCGCGGTAGAGATGGGTGATCACGCCTTCGGGCAGGTTGTAGGCCTCGATTCTATTCTCGACGGCCAGCTTTTCGACCTTGGGCATCAGCCCGTAATGGCCGCCGATCACCCGCTTCAGCAGCCCTTCATGGCCCAGCCGGTTCAGCCCCTTTTCCTTGCCGTCCCCCTGCCCGCCCGCATAGACCAGCGTCAGATCACGCGGATGGCCGGTTTCCAGAAACCGCTGTTCCAGCGCCACAAACAACTGGTCCGGCGTGCCGTTGCCGCCATAGCCGGTGGTCGCCAGGACGTCGCCATCCTGAATCAACGCGACGGCATCCGCCGCCGGAATAACTTTCCGAAGCGCCATGATCTCCTCCCCTGCCCGGTTGGTCCAGGCCTGCTGGTTGGCCGTTTAAATGGGATCATTGGCAACCCGCCCTGGGACAAGCTTACACGATGGGGACGGATGCGTATCTGAAAATTGCGTGAGGCGCTAGAGCATCATCCGATCAATTGGAATCGCTTATGCGATCCAATTTATCGGATAAAGATGCTCTATCTTCTTAAAATGGCGAGCAATTTTATCCGATCGAATTGAACCGAACCGGTTCGATCCGATCGGATATCGCTCTAGCGCCGCTGAAGGCAGGCGGAGATTCCGGAATATCTCCGTGGCTCCATGGTTAGACTTTACCCACGCCCGGCCGACCCTCACTGGATCCGCTGCAGTTCCGCCCTGTGTGTCCGGCCCTCATGGTCGCTGGCGAAGACGCTGAGCGGGAAGGCCAGGGTATGGTCCTCGAGAACGCCGTCCATGTCTTCCGGCGCCTTGATCCCGAAGAGTTCGGGACTTTCCCTCGCCGGCCCCCGGACGAAGGCGGCGGAAAAAACATAGCCGCCGACATCCGTGACATGGATCGAGAACGGCGCCTCGAAGCCATGATCCTCGACGCACTCCCAGCTCACGATATCTATCAGTTTCCGAAACTGGCTCTGAATATCCTCGGCCACGGCCCATCCCCATCGATCAACAATTCCGCCAGCATACAGATGGGCCAAGCGAGGGTCGAGGCAATGGCGAGCATGACATAGCTGAAGCAAAAAAGGCGGTGGGCTGAAGAGAAAAATGCGGCGGTAACCGGAAGCCCCCCCGAGGTCGGCCGCCGGAGCCCGGACCGGCGGGAGAAACCGAGGCCGCGAACGATGTATATTTATACAGGTTCGAGCGCCGGGGCGTGGAGGCGATCCGGCCGCCAGACCGGGGTTTCCGCGGGCGATTCCCGGCCCGGCGGGCAAAAGATACAGAAGGGGGCCATAAAAGATACAGGTTGGATATATGCGCGATGCAGGGAAGACGCATGAAAAGGTGATGAAGGGAGTAGCGGAGAGGCAGGACAAGGACATGCGGAAAACGCCTGGCGGCGACATCGGCGAAGCCGGTCATATTGCCGCCGGCATTGCAGAGTTGCGCTATAATGGCCCCATGAACACCTCCTACGATACAATCGGTGTCAACTATTCCGCGCTCAGGAAACCCGATCCCCGGATCGCGGGTATGATCGGAAGGGCTCTGGGATCCGCGCAAACCGTTCTGAATGTCGGGGCTGGCGCGGGGTCCTATGAGCCCCCCGACAGGCAAGTCACGGCGATCGAGCCTTCGATGGAAATGATCGGGCAGCGTCCTGCCTCGGCGGCCTCGGTCATTCAGGGTCGGGCGGAAGACCTGCCCTTTGACGACAATTCCTTCGATGCGTCGATGGCGATCCTGACGGTTCACCATTGGGCCGACAAGGAGAAGGGCCTCAAGGAGATGCGTCGCGTGACGCGGGGCCGGATCGTTATACTGACATACGACCCCTCGTTTCGCGGGTTTTGGCTGCTGGAGTACTTTCCGGAACTTGTGGCGTTGGACGAAACGCAAATGCCAAGGATGACGGATTACGAGGCGTGGCTCGGGCCGCCAGAGCGGGTCGGGATTGATCGCGCTCACGATCAATTGCGTGAATCCGCTCGACACCAT
>CBFDDT010000099.1:0-13547 GCA_965603635.1 uncultured bacterium
CCCGACGACCCCGACCTGGCCCAGGTGCTGCAGGATTACGCGGCGTTGCTGGCCGAGATGGGCCGCAAGGGAGAAGCCGCCAAACTGGAGGCCCGCGCCAAGGCCATCACCGGCGAATAACCCGATCGCACCAGCGCCACCAGCTTTCCGCATCATCAACATCCTCCAGCATATCGACCAGCACATGGCGGCGGCCGGGCGGCAGGTTGGCGATCGTGTCGGTCAACGCATGTTCGCTGGACCAGCGCACGTTGTGGAACAGGCCGCGTAACAGGCCCCTGTCCCGCACCCCCACCAGCCAATAGCCGCCATCGCGCGCCGGGCCGAACACCGCATCGGCCGCGCCGAGCGCCTTGAAGGCGCTGGCGATGCTGTCTGCCGTTATGCCGGGAATGTCGCTGCCGACCAGGATGGCGGGGCCCGGCGGCGACTCCCACAGCGCGTTGGCCATGCGCGCGCCCAGGTCTGAGCCACGTTGGTCCATGCGTGGCGGGTGCTTGGGCCAGCGCCAGGCCTCGGGCGTGACCGCCAGCATGGTCCGCCATCGCGGGTCGCGGCCCAGACGGCGGATCAGCGATTCGGTATTGATGCGGTGGAAGCGCAATGCCGCGCGTCTGCCGATCCCCGCGGCCAGCCGCCGTTTTACCCCGCCCAATCGAGGCACGCGTGCAAACACGATTAGCGTGCCCCTCACCGGTAATAGACTCGCATGATGGTCTTGAGCGGCACCCCGAAGAACCAGAGAAGCAGGCAAAACTGGTTACGGATGGGTCGAAGCCAAAACCCGCCGCGCCGATAGCGTTCCGCCGAGGTGACGGCGGTCGCCGCCAGCTTGCGCAATCGTCCGCGCCCAATGCGGCGGGCAAGGTCGACATCCTCCATCAGCGCTAGCGGCTGGAAACCGCCAAGCTTGCCGTAGAACCCGCGCGAAATCAGCAGTCCTTGATCGCCATAGGGCAGTCCGAGAATGCGGGCCCGCAAATTGGCCAGCCACGCGATGCGCCGCGCACCCAGCCGGCCATCGTCCAGCGCGAAACGGAAATAACCGGCGCGAAACGAATTGTTGGAATCGCCAATGAAACCCCGCACCGCCCGGTCCCAGCACGGCTGTAACAGGGTATCGGCATGCAGGAACAGCAGCCAGTCACCGCGCGCGGCCTCCGCCCCGGCGGCAAGCTGCCGGCCACGGCCGGGTTCCACCTGCACGAATTTCGCCCCCGCCGCCTCGGCGATGGCCGCCGTCCCGTCCACCGACCCGCCATCCGCGATAATGACCTCGCGAATCAGATCCAGCGCGGCGAACTCCGCCAGTGGCGGCAAACTGCGATGCAGCGCCTCGGCGGCGTTCAATGTAGGGATGATGATGCTGACGCTGGCCATGATACACGATGTTTAGCACGGCCAAGGTTGCCCTTTCCACGGCGAGCGCACTATCTATGTACTGCCCTATCGCAAGCATCAGGACCAATGACCCCTAAAGACCTCGACATACTGCATGCCGCGTTGATTGCGCGCCCCGGCTTCGAGACGGTTCCGCGCGATGCGCTGGAGCCGATGAGGCAGAAGGGGCTGGCGCATGACCATGTGATTATCCGCGATACCGGCGCGCTGCTCCGCGTGCCACGCCAAAGCCAGTTCGCCCTGGCCGCGCGCGATAACCTGGAATACCAGCTTGCCGGATTTGAGCGTTGCGCCGCGGGCGGCCACGCGCCGCGCCCCCATGGCGCGTGCCCGCCCAGCGAGGCCCTGCCCATGGGTGCGGTGATCGTCGATTACATCGAGGGCCGCCCGGCGCAACTGCCCACCGATCTGCCGGCGCTGGCCGAGTGCCTGGCTTCGATCCATATCCTGCCGGTGCCCGCGCCGGAACTTCGCCCGCCGCTGGCCGATCATGCCGACCCCGTTGCCGGCACGCTGGGATTTATCGAGGAGCAAGCCGTTTTCCTGGACGAGGCCTGCGAGGACCGGGACGCTCGCCGCATGATCGAAGAAGAAGTCGAATGGGCCCGCCGTTTCGCCGGGGAAAGCTCAGGCAAACCGCAACCGGTCACCCTGGTCGCCACCGACACCCACCCGGGCAACTACGTGGTGCGCGACGATGGCCGCGCGTTCATCGTCGATCTTGAAAAAGCGCTCTATGGCGCGCCGGCGATCGATCTGGCCCATTGCAGCCTCTATACCTCCACCACCTGGGACATCGAGTCGGGCGTCGAGATCGCGCCCGCCGACGTGGCTGATTTCTACCGCCATTATCTGGGCTGCATCCCGCCAACGCTGGCGCATCAACTGCGGCCCTGGCTGATGCCCTTGCGCCGCATGACCTGGCTGCGCTCCACCACATGGTCGGCGAAATGGCGGGTGCAGTCACGCAAGCAGCGCGTCGAGGCCAAGCATGCCGCCGCCGCGACCGAGGACTGGTCGGCCGAAAACCGCGACCAGGCCCTGATCGCCCATGTCGAAGGCCGCACCCGCAACTACCTGACCGCCGCCACCGTGGACCACATCCGCGCGGAGTGGCGAGATTCAGGCGGGCTGGCGGCGAACCTCGAAAGTCCAATGTCTTAACGACGGCTCTTGACCTAAAGCAATTATCTGAAACGAATAAGCCGCTATCGTCTCCGTCGTTTCCAGGCGGCGTCGATCAGCAATTTCAGGATGGTTCCAATGAACGCGGACAGAGGCTTTTTCAATCGAATATGGAGCCGAAGACTGTTGATCCTTCCGCCGATCCTGATCGGGGCGGCGGTGATCCTCTTCTCCCCGCAGATCAAAAGCGGGCCGCAAACGACGGAATCCGTCGAGCGCGCCACAAAGGTCCGCGCCATGACGGTTTCCGAATTGGCGGTGATGCCGCGCGCCGTCGGCTACGGTACGGTCGGGCCCGCGCGCACCTGGGAGGCGGTGGCCGAGGTTGCCGGTCAGGTGGCCTGGGTGTCGAAAGATCTGAAGAACGGGCGCACGGTTTCGGCGGGCGAGGAGATGCTGCGGATCGAGGACGTGAATTATCGCCTCGCCCTGGCCCAGATCGAAGCACAGATGCAGGCCTCGGACGTCAAGGCGAAAACCACCCGTGTCAGCCTTGCCATCGTCGAGAAGGAATTCAAGCTCCTGAGGGACGATTACACGCGCAAAAAGGGTCTCGTGGCCAAGGGAGCGATTTCGAAATCCTCCGTCGAGGTGGCCGAGCGGCAAATGCTCAACGGCGAGGCACAGGTGCAAAACCTGAAAAACGCCCTCGAACTCAACAGGGTAGAACGTCAGGTTTTGCTCGCGCAAAAGGCCAGCGCCGAACACGACCTGGAGCGCACCCATGTGATTGCACCCTTCGATGTACGCTTGACCGATGTAAAAATCGGCTTGGCCCAGTACGCCAACAAGGGCCAGTTGCTGTTCACCGCGGATGGTCTGGATGTGGCCGAGATCGAGGCACAGTTCCCTGTCGGCGCCTTGCGTCCGCTCATCAGGGCAAGTGTCCAGGGTGATAAAAGCGCTGCCGGCATTGGCGTCATGGGGCTAAGCGCCGTGGTGCGCCTGCGAACCGCCACCCACATCGTGGAATGGCCAGCGCGAATTGCGCGGGTATCAGGCGTTATCGATCCGCAGACGCAAAGCCTTGGCGTGGTGGTCGCCATAGACCACCCCGCGGATCTGGCGCAACCGGGAAAACGTCCCCCATTGTACCGCAACACCTTTGTCGAAGTGGAACTGAAGTCCGGTCCCATGAAGGATCGGATCGTGGTGCCGCTTTCATCGCTTCATCGAGGCCGGATTTACGTGGTGAGCGAAGACAACCGCCTGGAAGTGCGAAAGGTCGAGATCGACTTTGCACAGGGCGGCTATGCGGTACTGAAGAAGGGGGTGAAACCCGGCGAGCGAATAGTGACATCCGACCTTGCGAGCGCCATCGATGGAATGCTGCTCGATCCACAGGATGACAAGAAAGCCAAGAAACGCATGGTCATCGAAGCGACGGGCAAGGAGCCACGGCAGTGATCCGCTATTTCGGAAACCACCCCACCGCGGCAAACGCGTTGATGGTCGCCGTGGCGGTACTGGGGCTGGCCGCGCTGCCTAACTTGCAGCGCGATACCTTTCCCGTGATCCCGCCGACCGAGGTAGAGATCCGCGCCAGCTATCCGGGTGCAACCCCGGATGTAGTCGAGGATGCCGTCTGCCTGCGCATCGAAGACGCCCTCGACAGCGTCGCCGGCCTGATCGAGATGCGCTGCGAAGCCCGCGAAAGCATCGCTATTTTCACCGCCAAAATGCGTGACGGCGCCGACATGGTGGAATTTTTCGAAGACGTGAAGGCGCAGGTCGAGGCCATCGCCTCGTTCCCAGCTAAGGTCGAAAAACCGTCAATCGTGAAGCTGGAACGTACCGCAACGGTCGCCAGCATCGCCATCACGGGCGATATGACCGCAGAGGGACTGAAAGCCTATGCGGACAAGGTCAAGGAGCGTCTCAAGCGGGATCCGCGAATTGCCCAGATACGCATCCAGGGCTTTTCCGACCAGGACATCGCCATCGAATTTCCGGCGGGGGTCTTGCAACGCTACGGCCTCGGCGTCTCCGACATTCAGGCCGCCATCGAGCGCCAGAGCATCGATATGCCCACGGGCACGATGCAAACCCCCGACGGCGACGTGATCGTCCGGTTCGACGAACAGCGCCGCACGCCGGGGGAGTTCGACAATCTGATCATCGTATCCGGCAAGACCGGCGGGCGAATCCGTCTGGGCGACATTGCCGAGGTCCACACAATTTTCGACCGCCCGGAAGACAGGATTTTGTTCAACGGCCGGCGCGCCGCGCTTCTGGAAATTTCCAAGACCTACAATCAGGACAGCCTGCGCGTCATGGACGCCATCGAGGAGAATCTGATCCGCGAGCGTGAAATCGCGCCGCGCGGCGTAAGCCTGGAGATCAGCACCGACGTCACCACCAACATCCGTGACCGTCTGCGCATTCTGGCCAGCAACGGCGCGCTAGGCCTGGTCCTGGTGTTTTTGACCATGTGGCTGTTCTTCTCTTTTCGTTTCAGCTTCTGGGTCACCATGGGCCTGCCTGTGTCCTTCCTGGGGGCGGTGTTCGCCATGGACGCCCTCGGCTACTCGCTCAACATGATAACCATGGTCGGGCTTCTGGTCGCGACCGGCCTGCTGATGGATGACGCCATAGTCATTTCCGAAAACGTCGCCGCCCATCTGCGCCGCGGGAAGAAGGCGCTGGACGCGGCCATCGATGGCACGCTCCAGGTAATGCCGGGTGTGCTGTCGTCGTTCCTGACCACGGCCATGGTGGTCGGGCCGTTGGCGTTTATGTCCGGCAAGATGGGCGCGGTGCTGAAATTCCTGCCCGCGGTACTGCTGATTACGTTGAGCATCAGCCTGATCGAGGCGTTTCTGATCCTGCCGGCGCATCTGCGACACTCCATGAAAAAAATGGAGACCGCCGAACGCAAGGGCGTTCAGGCATGGTTCGACGCGCGCTTCGAGCGCTTGCGCGATGGATTCTTCATCCCCCTGGTCGGCAAGGCCACCCGTCAGCCGTATCTGGCCCTCGGCGTCATGATCGGCCTGGTGATGGCATCCTATGCGACCATCCCGGCGGGTTTGCTCAAATATCAGGCTTTCCCCAATCTGGAAAGCGACGTGATCCAGATGCGCATTCTGCTGCCCCAGGGCACGCCTCTGGCCCGCACGGAGGAAGTGGTTGCCCAGGCGGTCGAGGCGCTGCACCAGCTGGATGAGAAATTTTCCGCCCGGCAGTCCGGTGGCAAGCGATTGGTGAAAAACGTCTCGGTGCTTTTCAACACCAATGTCGGCGCATTCGAAAGCGGACCGCATCTGGCCACGGTCAGCGCCGACCTGCTGCGTGCGGAAGAACGCATCGGCACCGTGGACGAAATGCTTGGCCGCTGGCGCGAATTGGTGGGCGGCGTGCCCGACGTCATCTCCCTGAAATTCACCGACAAGGAGCGCGGGGTCGCGGGCAAGGCCATCGATCTGCGCCTTCAGGGCGGCAAGCTGGAGACGCTGAAGCAGGCGTCCCTCGACCTGCAAGCCTATCTGTCGCGTTTTCGCGGGGTGACGGATTTGTCCGACGACCTTCGCCCGGGCAAGCCAGAACTACGTCTCCATTTGAAGGAATCCGCGGGCATTTTCGGCATGACCGCGCGCACCGTGGGCGATGAGGCCCGCGCCGCGTTGCATGGCGGCACCGGGATGGAGGTTCTGTTCAACACCGAGGCCTACGACGTTACGGTCCGCCTTGCGGATGCCGACCGCAATAGCGTGGACGACCTGCGTTATTTGAAAATCCGCGCCGCCGACGGCAGCCTGATACCGCTCAGCGCCGTGGCTGAAATCGAAGAAACGCGCGGCTTCGCCCGCATTCACCGCGTCAACGGGCAACGTACGGTCACCGTGCAAGGCACGCTTGACACCAACGTCGCCAACGCACGGGAAATCATGGCGACACTGAAGAAGCGCTTCATGCCTCAACTTAAGGAAAAATACCCGGGCCTCCGCATTTCGTCCCAGGGGCAGGACAAGGATACCGCCGACACCGGAAATTCCCTGCAAACCAACCTGCTGATCGGGCTGGCCGGCATCTTCCTGATCCTCGCATTCCAGTTCCGTGATTACGTGCAGCCATTCGCCGTGATTTTGGCGATCCCGATGGGGCTGATCGGTGTGGCGTGGGGACATCTCGCCCTGGGCCTCGATCTCACCATGCCTAGTCTGGTCGGATTCGCCACCTTGGCCGGCGTGGTGGTGAACGACAATATCCTGCTTGTGAGATTCCTGAAGGATCGTCTCAAGGAAGGGGCGGATGTCGCCGAGGCCGCCCTGCAGGCGGCGCGCGAACGCTTCCGCCCGATCATGCTGACGTCGCTGACCACCATCGCGGGATTACTGCCGATGCTCATCGAGACCAGCACCCAGGCGCAACTCCTGATTCCGCTGGTTGCCAGCCTAGCGTTCGGGCTTTTGACCGCGACGGTCTCGTCACTGTTCCTGGTCCCCGCGTTTTTCGTTATTCTTAAGGATGTCGGCCTGCTCTCCGACGGACGGTAGCGAAAATTCGCAGGAGGGGCGGGCCTGCAGGCCATAGCAGGTATATCAACGGTTGATTGTTCGCTTTTTGTTCTCTATGCTGAAAGCATGGATGAAAAGCTGGCGGACAGGGCGCGCAAGGGGCGCGGGGCGGTGGGGAATCCTACCGGACGGTTCGAGCCGGCGGTTCGGGTCGCGACCGACGATGGCTGGGGGCTGGGCGACGAGGAATTGGCGCCGCTGCGCACCACGCTGGGTGTCGACAGTGCGCGGAAGATCATCTCCCGAAACCAGTCACCCGACGTTCCCTTCGACCGCTCGATCAATCCCTACAAGGGCTGTGAGCATGGTTGCATCTATTGCTTCGCGCGGCCGACACACGCCTATCTGGGGCATTCGCCGGGGCTGGATTTCGAAACCAGACTTTATTGGAAACCGGATGCGCCGACCTTGCTGGAGGCCGAGCTGCGCAACCCCAAATATCGCGCCGCGACCCTGGCGCTGGGCGCCAATACCGACCCTTACCAGCCCATCGAGCGGGAACGGAAACTGACCCGGCGAATTCTGGAAGTGCTGGCCGATTACCGGCACCCGGTCGGCATCGTCACCAAGTCGAACCTGATCCTGCGCGACTTGGACATTCTCGCCCCCATGGCGGCGCAAGGGATTTTGCGCGTGGCGATATCGGTGACCACGTTGGACCGCACGCTGGCGCGACAAATGGAGCCCCGCGCGCCGACCCCGGCCCGGCGGCTGGAGGCGATCCGCGAGCTGTCGGCAGCCGGCGTGCCGGTGACCGTGCTGGCCGCGCCGATCCTGCCCGCCCTCAACGACCATGAGATCGAGAAAATCCTGGAGGCCGCGGCAGAGGCCGGCGCGGGCGCGGCGGGCTATGTGCTGCTGCGCCTGCCGCATGAAATCAAGGATTTGTTCGCCGACTGGCTGGCCGAGCACTACCCGGACCGCGCCGAGCGCGTGATGAGCCTGGTGCGCCAGACAAGGGGCGGCAAGCTCTACCAGACCGAATGGGGCAAGCGGAAAACCGGGACCGGCCCCTACGCCGACCAGATCGCCAAACGCTTCACCCTCGCCTGCAAGCGCCAAAACTTGCATCATGACCACCCGCCCGTGGACGAATCCCGCTTCTGCCGCCCGCCAAGGGCGGGGGATCAGATGAGCCTGCTTTAGCAGGAAACCCATCCCGGTTTCATTTGCATGGAGGCTGCGATAGGTTTTTCCGCTTGAAATCATAGGGACGGGCCGACAACAAAAATGTCTGTAAAGAAAAAGGTTTCCCTGGCAATTCTGCTGGGCCTGATGCTGCCGGTCGGCGGCTGTTGGGTCGTGACCAACCCCATTTACATAGCGCCCGACTTCGTCCCCGCGCCAACGGCGGATTCTGCCCGGCTGGCGGCCGATGTGCGGTATCTGGCAGGGATCGAGCCGGCACGGTCCAGCAGCCAGCGAGATTCGCTGGACCGGGCCGCCAACTACATCGCCGATTCCTTCGCGGTGGCAGGCTGCGCGCCACGGGCGCAGGAATTCAAGATCGACCATGTCCCATACCGGAACGTGATCTGCTCGTTCGGGCCGAAGGACGCGCCGCGCCTGGTGATCGGGGCGCATTACGATGTTTATGAAAACCCGGGCGCGGACGACAATGCCAGCGGTGTCGCCGGGCTAATCGAACTGGCGCGCATGATCGCGGCGGAAAAACCCGCGCTCGAACACCGCCTGGACCTGGTCGCCTTCACCCTGGAGGAACCGCCGCATTTCCGGGCGGAAAGCATGGGCAGCTATATTCACGCCCAGGGCATCGTCAAGGAAGGCGCGGAACTGAAACTGATGATCAGCGTCGAGATGATCGGCTTCTATTCCGACGAGCCCGACTCGCAATCCTATCCCATGGGTTTCCTGGAATGGCTCTATCCCGACAAAGCGGATTTCATCGGCGTGGTCGGCGGGCTGTTCGACCGCTCATCGGTCGCGCGGGTGAAAAGCCTGATGGCGGTGTCCGACGATTTGCCGGTCTATTCAATCAACGCGCCAGCGGCACTGACCGGCGTCGATTTTTCCGATCACTGGAGTTTCTGGCAGAATGGCCTGCCCGCCCTGATGGTCACCGACACGGCCTTCCTGCGCAATCCCAACTATCACGAGGCGACCGACACGCCGGATACCTTGGACTACCGCCGCATGGCGCTGGCCGTGGACGGGCTGTACCAGGTAGCGGTCGGTTATTAGTCCGGCCCGTCAATCGCCGGGCTGCGGCCCGTCATATCCCTCGATGATGATGATATCCGCTGTGGAAGCGCTTTCACGAAACGACATGGCGCGGCGGTATTCGGGCGAGTCGTAACAGTCCAGCGCCGCCTGGTAGTCTGGGAATTCAATGACCACGTTGCGGGACCGCGAGGTTCCTTCGCGTGTCTCGAACGCGCCGCCCCGGATGATGAAGCGGGCGCCGAATTTCAAAAATGCCGCGGCATTCGCCTTTACATATTCCTGATAAGCATCCCCGTCGGAAACATCGACGTGGCCGATCCAGTATCCCTTGGCCATGTTTGGGCCTCCCTCTCAAAATTGGAATTGACGGTCCAGCATAATACATGCGCCCCATGCCCGGCCACCGACCTTGACAGCATTGTCATTCATCTATACGTTCAACCATATGGTTGAATATAATAATATGGAACTGGACCGAACCCTGGCCGCGCTGGCCGACCCGACCCGCCGCGCGATCGTGGCGCGGCTGACTGCGGGAGACGCGCGGGTGGGTGAAGTCGCCGAACCCTTCGAGATGTCACTGAACGCGGTGTCCAAGCATCTGAAAGTCCTGGAAAACGCGGGGCTGGTGCGGCGCGAGGTGCGCGGGCGCGAACACTGGCTCAGCTTCGACGGCGCGCCGCTGACCGCCGCCAGCGACTGGATCGATCATTACCGCGAGTTCTGGGAAGGCCGGCTGGACGCGTTGGCCGGATTCCTGCGCGGCAACAAAACCAAGGCGAGGAAACAAGAGAGGAGCGAAAAGAAATGACAGTGGAAACGATAGCGACGGTCCCGACCGTCCGAATTTCGAAAATGATGCCGGCCCGGCGCGAAGACGTGTTCAACGCCTGGCTGGACGCAGACGGCATGCGCCACTGGATGTGCCCCGGCGACATCAAGGAAACCGAAATCGAGATCGACGCGCGCGTCGGCGGCAAGTTCAGTCTCGTCATGCATGGCGAGGAGAATAACTACGAGATGACCGGCGAATATGTCGAAATCGACCCGCCGAGGCGAATTGCCTTCACTTGGGTCTCGCACACGGCTGTCGCCGGTTCGCTGGTGACGCTGGAACTCCACGACCGGGGCGAGGAGACCGAACTGGTGCTCACGCACGAGCGCCTGCCGAGCGCCGATATCGCCGCCCAGCATGAGGGCGGATGGACCAGCATTCTGGAGAAACTGGCGGGCCGTCTGGCAACGTGATTGGTCTGCAATCGAGAGGGTTGGCGCAAACCCCGGATTATCCCGATATGCGCCGCCCTCTCAATTTGTTGTAATTTATTAGGAATTTTGCGGGTATCCTGAACCCTGGCATACACCGATTCGCACCCGGGATTCATGGAAGACACCGTTCAGCTTACAGGCATGGCCTTTGTTATCGTCGCGGCGACGCTTTGCGGCGTGGCGATGACGCGCCTCAGGCAGCCCGCGATCGTCGGCTATATCATCGCCGGCGTGCTGCTGGGGCCATCGGGGTTCGGGCTGGTGACCGACCGCGCGCAAGTCGGCGCGCTGGCGGAACTGGGTGTGCTGATGCTGCTGTATTTCATCGGCATGGAATTGTCGCTACGCAGTTTCCGCATTACCTGGCGCATCGGGCTTTTTTCGACCCTGATCCAGATCGGCGCCAGCCTGGCCGCCATGCTGGCGGTACAGCAATTCATGGGCTGGCCGCTGGGTTACGCGGTGTTTTTCGGCTTCGCGTTGGCATTGAGCAGCACCGCCGTGGCCGTCAAGATGCTGGACGATGTCGGCGAATTGCGCACCCGCGTCGGCCGCACCGCCATCAGCGTGCTAATCGCCCAGGATCTGGCCGTGGCGCCCATGCTACTGATTGTCGGCGGGCTGTCGGGCGGGGAATTCCAGTGGACGGTGGTCCTGAAGGTAGCCGCTTCCGTCGGTCTGCTAATCGCGGTTACCGCCTGGTTCGGTAGCCGCCGACGGGTCCATCTGCTGCCGTTCAAGATGGTGGTCGGCAATGTCGACCTGCTGCCGCTGGCGGCGATCGGCTGGTGTTTCGGTTTTGCCGCATTGGGTGGCCTGACCGGACTCAGCCCCGCCTACGGTGCCTTTTTCGCCGGCCTGCTAGTCGGTAACAGCGCCGAAAAACGGGCGGTGGAGAACGTCGCCCAACCAGTGCAGAGCATCCTTCTGATGGTCTTCTTCCTGTCGATCGGACTGTTGATCGACCTCAATTACATGTGGGAAAATATCGCTCTGGTGCTGGGGCTGTGGTTCTTCGTCGCGGTGTTCAAGACGGCGCTGAACGTGTTCATCCTGCAGTTGATGGGCGAACGGCCGCAACGCGCCTTCATGACCAGCCTCAGCCTTGCCCAGGTCGGTGAGTTTTCCTTCGTGCTGGGGGCGACGGCGCTCAGCAATAACGTCATCACCCCGGACCTGCACCGGTTGGTCGTGGCGATCACCGTGGTTTCGCTGGTCACCAGCCCGTTGTGGATGCATACGGTGCGCCGCCTGCATGAACAGGGCAGCCTAACCCACCGGACACCGATGGCGCTGCTTCGGGTCATCTATGTGCGCGAATGGCGACTGACCCTGAAGATGACGGCCGGCCTGTTCCAGTGGTTCGAGGGCAGGTTCATTCGCGTCAAGGCGCTGTACTGGCGCTGGAAACATGCGCGCCGGAAAGAACCAGAGGCGGAGACGGAAATTCTGCCGCCCGATGCGACGTTCAAGCCGGAGGAAGAGGCAATCGACGCCCCCTTCGACGACGAAGACGAAAGACCAGGCAATGCCTGATTTTTCCGTCGAGTCCTCGCTGGGTGGCCTTGTCGCGGGGATCGACGAGGCCGGTCGCGGCCCCTGGGCCGGGCCCGTGGTGGCCGCCGCCGTTATCCTGGAGCCATCGAAGATGCCGGCGGAACTCATCGCGGGGCTCGACGATTCCAAGAAGCTGCGCAAACCGGTCCGCGAGATGCTCTACGATCATATCAAGGCTGGCGCGACCCACGGCGTCGGCCAGGCCAGCGTCGAGGAAATTGACGAGATCAACATCCTGCAGGCCACCATGCTGGCCATGCGCCGCGCCTTCGAAAACCTGCCGGATGCGCCACAATTCGCCATTGTCGACGGCAATCGCGACCCGGGGCTGGGCGTGCCCACCCGTTGTCTGATCGGCGGCGATGCCAGTTCGCTGTCGATCGCCGCCGCCTCGATCCTCGCCAAGGTCACCCGCGATCTAATTATGGAAGGCCTGGCCAGCGAATTTCCGGGCTACGGATGGGAGAAAAATGCCGGATACGGCACCAAGCAGCATCAGCAGGGACTGGCCGAATACGGCGTGACGCCCCACCATCGCAGGACCTTTGCGCCCATCGCAAAATTGATAAAGTAATCATTTCGTAACGATTAAAAGATTAATTTGTTTGACCTGAGGAATCACAGGACTCATATTCGCGCGATGACTGAAAACAAGAAGAACCCGGACTTACTTCCGATAAATCAAATTCTCGCGGGCGAATGCATAGATGTTATGCGTTGCCTGCCGGAAAAATGCGTCGATATGATTTTCGCCGACCCACCCTACAACCTGCAATTGGGCGGCGATCTGCATCGACCGAACAATAGTCGCGTCGATGGCGTGGAAGAGGACTGGGACAAGTTCGACTCGCTGACAGTCTACGACAATTTTACCCGCGACTGGCTGGCCGCCGCCCGGCGCATTCTGAAAGACGACGGCACGATCTGGGTAATCGGCAGCTATCACAACATCTTCCGCGTCGGGGCCGTGCTCCAGGATCTGGATTTCTGGGTGCTGAACGACGTGGTCTGGGTCAAGACCAACCCGATGCCCAATTTCCGCGGCACCCGTTTCACCAATGCCCACGAGACGCTGGTCTGGTGCTCGAAATCGAAGGACACGCGCTACAAGTTCAATTACGAGGCCATGAAATCGCTGAACGACGATTTGCAGATGCGCAGCGACTGGCTGATTCCGCTATGCACCGGGGCCGAGCGCATCAAAGGCGAGGACGGCGGCAAGGCGCATCCGACCCAGAAGCCGGAGGCGCTGCTGCATCGCGTGATCATGTCCTCCACCCAGCCCGATGATGTGGTGCTGGATCCGTTCTTCGGCACTGGCACGACCGGGGCGGTGGCCAAGAAACTCGGCCGCAGATTCATCGGCATCGAGCGCGAGGAGGAATACCGCAAAGTCGCCGAAAAGCGCCTGGCCGCGATCTCGGAAATCCCGGA
>CBFDDT010000100.1:0-13543 GCA_965603635.1 uncultured bacterium
TGGTCGGCAAGGTCGGAAATCAGCAGCAGCGGGTTTCCCTGCTCGTCGCAAGTTGTCAGCACCAGCGAGGCGTATGGCCAGGGCCCGCCGACGCCGCCCTTGCCCTTGATGGCGGTGGTGGCCAGCGCGGCGCGGTCGGTGGCGCGTATAATGCGGCGGCAAAACGGCGCGGGGTCGATCTCGTCCGTCAAGCTGGGGGCTCCTCATTGCTCCCGCCGGCGAAGCGGTCGTGGCAATAGCCCGCCACGCCACCCAGCACGATCCAGAACAATGCCATGGCGCCGATCGATATGCCGACGAACTCGGCCGCCAGTTCCGCCGGTAATATTTCGCCATGGACGTCCGCATGCGGCGCACCGATGATATGGGGCAGCAGGATCAGCAAGACACCGGTGGCCATCCATACGAGGCGCGCCTGGAGCGTCAGCAGCGCGATGCCGCCCGCGGTCGCCGCCGCCGTCAGCAACCACCAGATTTGGCGTTCCTCTAGCGGCGCGCTTATGCTGCCGGGCAGTTCCGGTGGGAGGCCGGCGGCGGGGGCCAGGACAAATGCGGCAAATCCGGCCAAGCCCCACAACACGCCCTGCCCGATGCCCGTTGGGCGCCCGCGCATGACCAGCAGGGCGGACAGCAACAGGCCGAAGCCCACGCCGTTCAGGATATTGAACAGGAAAGTATCCACCAAGCGCATGAACGGGGCCGACAGCGCCGGGTCGGTGCTCTGTTCATAGCCCTCGGCGACCAGAATCAGAGGCTGGATCTTGCCGATATAGAGCAACGTCAGAACAACGCCGGCCGCCAGCCCGGCCAGCAATCCGGTCAGCAGCGTCCGCGTGATCATCGGATTTACACCGCCAGATCAGTGACAGGGGAATCCGGTCGCATGGCGCGTATCATGCGCCGTTTCGTGGGACATCTGGGCGAAGCCCACCCCGTACAGAATGAAAAGACCCAGCAGCGTCGCCACGATTGCGGCCGAAGCCCGCTCCGCGGCAAGCGACGTATTTGTTCCCAGAACCGATACCAAGCGCGACATATCACCCTCCGTGTTGTCGTGCGGGACTGCGCCGATGTCCCAACAAGGTTCCGCCGGACGGCGCATGGCCCGGGGGGATGGCAGGTCTCCTGGCTTGCGGATTATCGCCCCCATTCCCGCCTTCCCGGTTTCCCAGTGGCCGAGCCCGCCAAGGGGCCCTTACGGAATGGAAACTCGCCGCTCACAGTTGCGGGGGCAGCCACGGATTTGCCCAATAACCGGGCGCACCGTCGTTCCCTCTTCATCTCCCCAACGGGAGAACCATCAGTCGCGACAGTAAACGAGAAAGAATGGCGCGGTCAATCGAATGCGCGCCGGTAAACGTACCGGAAGAGTCATTCTCCGGCCTGTTCCGGTCCGACCCAACCGTTGGCGGTGGGTGAACCCTCCGACGAGCCGCCAAACAGGGAAAGCGCGACAATCGCCACCAAAGCGATCACCGCGAGTGCGGCAATCACTATTCCGGCGGGCAGGGAACTGATCCGCCGGCGAGTCATCTAGCCTGACACCAGAAAAACGGCATCTCGCCAGATGGTGGAACAGTCCAGCTTTTAATCCTGCAATACATGCCGGAAATGTATGCCAATCAGCCGTTTAAGACGGCATGACATATCGCCGCATCGCCCGAAAGTAGAACGGGAATAAACACGCGAAGGCCCTAATTCTGTCACAGGGCGGTGTAAACATGGCGCATTACCCAATATTAAGGGTATAATATTAATAATTGGCATGGAGAGTAGGCCATATGCACCAGACAATTGCCCTGGTCGATGACGACCGCAACATATTGACGTCCGTAACCATGGCCCTCGAGGCGGAGGGTTATCAGGTGCGGTCATATACCGACGGCGAAGAAGCGCTGCGCAGCCTGACGCAGCGTCCGGTGGATCTTGCCATACTGGATATCAAGATGCCGCGCATGGACGGAATGGAATTGCTGCAGCGCATGCGAAAGACCATGGCCACGCCGGTAATTTTCCTGACCTCGAAGGACGACGAGATCGACGAGGTCGTGGGGCTGCGCATGGGCGCGGACGATTATATCACCAAGCCTTTTTCGCAGCGCCTGCTGATCGAACGGATCCGAGCCCTGTTGCGGCGCACCGAGATCGACGCCGAGCCGGGCGAAACCAAGGGTGAAGGTTTGCTGGTTCGTGGCGATCTGGTGCTGGATTCGGACCGCCATGTATGCACCTGGAAGGATGCGCCGGTTTCGCTTACGGTGACCGAATTTCTGCTGTTGAAGGCGCTGGCGCAGAGGCCGGGTCATGTGAAGAATCGTGATCAGTTGATGGACGCCGCCTATGGCGAAAGTATTTATGTCGACGACCGGACGATTGACAGCCATATCAAGAGGCTGCGCAAGAAGTTCAAGGTGGCGGACGATGACTTTGTACAGATCGAGACGCTTTACGGCGTAGGATACCGATATCGAGAGGCATGAGGGCAGAACCAGAATGGGACACTGCCAACGCTAAAGGCGAGGACGCGAAGGAAGAGGTCGCGCCCGACAAGGAGAAACTTGTCCCGGAAGGGGAGAATACGGAACCGGAATTCGACGCTGTCGAAGTCGGTGCGCAATCCGTGCTGAGGGCCGAACCGGATGTTGCTCCACGCGACGAAAGGCCCCGGGAAAAAAAGCCGATAACATTCCGGCGGCCGCGTTTGAAACGAACCGCCAGCGTTGCCCGGCAGAGACTGATCTCGCCGCTAACCCGAAAGGTGCTGGCGGTGAATTTCATCGCCGTGCTGATCCCTGTCGTCGGCTTCCTGTCGCTGGGCGAGTACAGGGATAGCCTGATCGAAACCGAGATGGACGCCCTGAAAACCCAGGGCGAGGTGTTCGCGGGCGCGATCGGCGAGGGCGCCATCGCCACGACGCTCAGCGGTGACCAGATATTGGATATCCCCCCGTCGCAGCAAATCGTGCGGCGCCTTAGCGAGTCGAATGCGGTTCGCGCCCGGCTGTTCCTGCCGGACGGCGAGTTGGCCGCCGACAGCCGTCTGCTGGTCGCCGGGGGTGGTATTATCCATATCCAGGTGCTGCCGCCGCTCAACGAAAGGCAGCCGCTTCTGGACCCCATCATCGACATGCTGGACTGGCTGCCGCGGCGACACGATCTGCCGCCCTATCGCGAGGCGCCGATGCAGAATGCGACCGATTACGAGGAGGCCATGGGGGCATTGCGCGGCGAGACTACCGAGGCGCTTCGCCTGACCGAGGTCGGAGGGAACTATATCTTGTCCGTGGCCGTGCCGGTGCAACGTTACCGTCAGGTGCTGGGCGCACTGATGCTGTCGAAAAACGGCGACGATATTGACAGGGCGGTGCGTTCGCTGAGGCTGGTCGTTCTGCAGGTCTTTGCGGGCGCCCTGCTGATCACGTCGCTGCTATCCATATATCTGGCGGGTACCATCGCGCGGCCGGTGCGCCGTCTGGCCGAGGCCGCCGAGAAAGTCAGGCGCGACATCGGCCGGCAGAACCATACGATCCCGGATCTGACCGGCCGGGGCGATGAAATCGGCGATCTTTCAGGCAGCTTCCGCGCCATGACACAGGAACTGCAGGCTCAACTTGACGCGATCGAGCGCTTCGCCGCCGATGTCAGCCATGAGTTGAAGAACCCGCTGACCTCGCTGAGGAGCGCGGTGGAAACGGCGGCGCGGGTAAAAGACCAGAAGAAGCAGCGGCAACTACTGGCGATCGTGCAGGATGATGTTCGGCGGCTGGACCGCCTGATAACCGACATCTCCGACGCCTCCCGGCTGGATGCGGAATTGAGCCGCGCCCAGTCGTTGGAGATTGACCTTGCCATTATGCTGACGACACTTGCCGACATGCACCAGACGACATCGAGCAGCAAAAAGATGCCGGAACTTGTGTTGAAGCTTGACCGGGTCAAGGGTCTTACCGTCAGTGGCATGGAGGATCGGCTGGTTCAGATCTTCCACAATCTGATTGGCAACGCCGTCAGTTTCAGCCCGCCCGGCGGCAAGTTACGCGTGTCCGCCCGGCTGGACGGTGACCTGGTCGAAATTCTTGTCGAGGATGAAGGTCCGGGCCTGCCGGAAGGAAAGTTGGAAGCCATCTTCGACCGGTTCTACAGTGAGCGCCCGTCGGACGAGAAATTCGGCACCCATTCAGGGCTGGGACTTTCGATTTCGAAACAGATCGTTGAGGCGCACAGGGGAACGATTCAGGCCGAGAACATACCAGGCCCCGACGGAACGCCGGCCGGCGCCCGCTTCATCGTCCGCCTGCCCTACGCCAAATCCGAAAAGTAAAATTATAAAACCAGTAACAGCAGCCCGGGCAGGGTAATGAAGGAAATTGCCGTCGAGACAAGCACAAGGCCGGCAACCTCTTCGGGCGAACGGTCGTAGCGCGCCGCGAACAGATAGTTCAGCACGGCAACAGGCATGGTCGATTCCAGGATCAGTATACCGCGCGCCGCACCTTCCATGCCGAGGAGTTCAGCCACCGCCAACCCGACGGCAAGGCCGATCGCAAGCCGGCCGATGGACAGCCCGACGCTGCGCCCCATGCTGGTGACTTTCAGCTTCGCCAGCGATACGCCCAGCGTCAACAGCATCAGCGGTATGGCCAGGTTGCCGATCAACCCGATCGTATTGTCGATCCATATCGGTAGATGAATACCCAGCAGCTGCAGGGACATGCCGACCAGCGCGGCCCAGACCAGCGGCGTGCGTAACAGAATGCCGATTGAGCCGTGTCCCGCCGACACCCAGATGCCGAAGGTAAACTGGATCACCAGGAAAACGGTGAAGAAGACGATGGCCAGCGCCAAACCCTCCTCGCCGAAGGCGAACAGACAGAGCGGCAGGCCGATATTGCCGGTATTGCCAAACACGAGCGACGGAAGATAGATCTGTTGCGAAAGGCCCGTCAGCTTCAGGACCGCCGCTGCCGCCGCTATGGTCGCGACCACCGTTATCAGCCCGGCGAACGCCATCTGCGAGAACGCCTCGGTGCCGATCTCCAACCTGGCGAGCGTCGCCACGATCAGGCAGGGCATGGCGATATTGGAGGAAAGGATGGTGGTGAACTCGTTGTCGAACGGCATGCCGCGGCGGGCCCAGACATAGCCGATGGCCGCGCAGATAAAGACTGGCGCGATAATGGCGAAAAGATCCGCGGCAAGGCCGGGCAGGCCGCCTGAACTGGCAAACATATTTTCGAACATGGCTTTCCGGGGCAGGGGCTGTTGGAGACACGAACTCTACCATGCGCATGCCAGGCACGCCACTTTCCACGGCAAATAATGTCAAAGGGCGATTGACTCGGCGCGCGAGCCGCACCACTCTCTGCGTTATGATAACGATCCATGCCACAACCGTTTCCCTTGACGGTCGCGGGGTTATACTGCGCGGCCCCTCCGGCAGCGGCAAATCCGACCTCGCCGTCAGGCTGATTAACGAAGGCGCGCTGCTTTCCGCCGACGACCAGACTGTTCTCTTCATCGAAAACAACCGCCTTATGGCGCAACCGCCGGCGGAAATCGCCGGCAAGATGGAAGTCCGGGGTGTCGGGATCATCAAGATGGGGCCGCCCGCCATTGTGCCGGTATTCCTTCTGATCGACATGTCGGATCCCGCTGATGTACCGCGCATGGCGGATTTTGCGCCCGTCGAACTGGTCGGCCAGCAAATTCCTAGGATTCAATTGGCCCCGTTCGAAATGTCGGCGACCGCCAAGGTCAAGCTGGCGCTAAGAGCGTTGCTGGGATCCTGACGGCCTGCATTATGACCAACGGCGAAACAGACGCCGGCAACGGCGAAAATGGGACCGCGCGGGATCGAATTGTGCTGGTAACCGGGGTATCCGGCGCTGGTCGATCCACCACATTGAAAGCATTCGAGGACCTGGGTTACGAAGCGGTCGATAATTTACCGTTGACGCTGCTTGAAGGCGTGGTGCTGGGAGGCGTGCGCGAGCGGCGGCCCCTGGCGGTTGGCGTCGATATACGGACCCGGGACTTTGGCGTCGAATCGCTGATCGCCGGGCTGGACCGGCTACTGGCCTCCGGGCAGGTGAGTGTTACCCTGTTATTCCTGGACTGCGAAGATGACGTCCTTGTGCGGCGCTTTACCGAGACGCGCCGGCGTCACCCGTTGGCGGCCGATCGTCCGGTCGCCGATGGTTTGCGGCTGGAACGGCGCTTGCTGTCGGACCTCCGCAAGCGCTCGGACCTGACAATCGATACCTCACAGCTTTCGCCGGGCGCATTGAAGGACGAAATATCGCGACGATTTGCAATCGGCCGTCAGTCGGGTCTGGCGCTGTTGATCACATCGTTTTCGTACCGCTACGGACTGCCGCGCGAGGCCGATCTTGTTTTCGACGCGCGATTCCTGACCAACCCTCATTATGACCCCGCGCTTCGGAACATGACGGGCCAGGACGAACCGGTCGGCGAATTTATTGCCCGCGATGACGATTTTGCCACATTTCTGAACGGGCTGGGCGCTATGCTGTCGGTTCTGCTTCCGCGCTACGAAAAGGAAGGCAAGAGCTACCTGACTATCGCGGTCGGCTGCACGGGCGGCCGGCACCGCTCGGTTTACGTTGCGGAGCGACTGGGGAAAATGCTGGAATCGGATGGACGCCGGGTGCATTTAAGCCATCGGGACATACAACGAAGCGCCGGTCAGGACATGCGCTGACCGGTGACAAGTGGTCTGTATCAGGTATATTGCACCCATGGGACGGTCTTGCGAGGTCTTCCGGCAAGGCGCGGGTCGCGCCGCGATGCCGGGCATCGCAAGCGGCGCGCAACGCAGCCGGTGGGCTCGCAAGGCCGCCCGAAGGGTCGCGTTTCCCGCCCCCCCGATGCGTCGGGTGCGCTTGACGATGCGCAAGCATCGCCCGCGCACACCCTCCTGCCGGGGAAACGGGAAACACGATCCCATGGGTGCAATATGCCTGATACAGACCACTAGGGAAGCAACAGGGAAAATCCAATGATAGGTATGGTACTTGTGACCCATGGGCGGCTGGCAGCCGAATTTATCGCCGCGCTGGAACATGTCGTGGGGGCGCAAAGCAATGTGGCCGCCGTCTGCATCGGCGCGGACGACGATATGGAACAGCGGCGCCAGGATATTCTTGCCGCCGTGGCCGAAGTGGACGATGGCGATGGCGTGGTGGTGCTGACCGACATGTTCGGCGGCACGCCGTCGAACCTGGCGATTTCGGTTATGAAGGAAGCGAAGGTCGAGGTAATAGCCGGGGTTAATCTGCCCCTGCTGATCAAGCTGGCCGGACTGCGCGAGGGGTGCCCGATCGACCAGGCGGTCGCCCAGGCGCAGGAATCGGGCCGGAAATATATCAGTGTCGCGTCCAGCTTGCTGGGAGACGGCGACTAATGACAGCGCTCGTGGCCCGGGAGGTCACTATTGTAAATAGGCGCGGCCTGCATGCGCGTGCGGCGGCGCGATTTGTCAAACTGGCCGGCGAATTCGACGCGGACATAACGGTCAGCAAGGATGGCGCCGAGGTCTCCGGCCTGTCGATCATGGGTTTGATGATGCTGGCGGCCGCGCCGGGCACGCAGATCGAGCTTTGCGCCACGGGCAATCAGGCCACGGAGGCCGTGGGTGCGATCGCCGCCCTTGTGGCGGCTGGATTCGATGAAGACTAAACGAACAATATCAAAAGGCGAGCGGGTATTCGACGGCGTCGTCGGGGCGCCCGGAATCGCGATTGGCCCTGCCCATGTGAGCGAGGCCGGCGCGCTCCAGGTCCCGGAATACGAAATACCGCAAGACGACATCGATACGGAAATAGATCGGTTCCAGGTGGCGCTGAAGCGCTCTCAAAACCAGCTGACCAAGCTGAAGACCAGATCGCAGACATTACCGGAAGCCACGGCGGAGGAACTTGGCTATCTGCTTGACGCGCATCTGCTGATGCTGACCGGATCGCGCCTGGTTCGCGGGGTCGAGGAAACCATCGCAAGGGAGCGGATCAATGCCGAGGCCGCCGTGCAGATGGCGATATCGGAAGTCGCGCGTGGGTTTGAAAGCCTGCCCGACGCTTATATGGCGGCCCGCGCCGACGACGTGCGCGAGGTCGGGGCACGGCTGATTCGCAATCTCACGGATACTCCGTTCCAGGCTTTCACCCATCTGCCGCCTGGAACCATCATCGTCGCCGAGGAGTTGAGTCCCTCGGATGCGGCGCTTATCGATCCCGGGATCGTGGCCGGATTTGCGACCGTGCTGGGCGGCAAGGAAGGGCACACCGCGATCATGGCCCGGTCATTCGGCCTGCCGGCGATTTTCGGCGTGACCGGCTTGCTGGGAGGCGTGAAAAGCGGCGAGACGGTAATCATCGATGGGGCGGCGGGACAAATCATTGTCAGCCCAAAGCCGGATACGCTGAAAGATTACGACGCCCGTCGCAAGATACTGGAGCGCGAAAGGCGACAACTAGGCCGGTTAATCGGCCTGCCGGGGGAAACCGGCGACGGCGTTATCGTGGGTCTGCAGGCCAATCTGGAGCTGCCGCGCGAGGTGGACAGCGCATTGGCCGTCGGCGCCGAGGGTGTCGGGCTGCTGCGAACCGAGTTCATGTTCATGAACCGCGACACGCCGCCCGGCGAGGACGAACAGTATGAATCCCTGGCCGCGCTGATCGCGGCGATGGGCGGCCGGCCGGTCACCGTGCGCACGCTGGATGTCGGCGGCGAGAAACTGGCCTATTCGCTGGGCGAGCATATGGGCGACCCGGTCAATCCGGCGCTGGGTCTGCGGGCGATCCGCTTGTCCTTGAAGCAGGTAAAGCTGTTCGAAACTCAACTGGCGGCGATCCTGCGGGCGAGCGTGCACGGGCCGGTGCGGATATTGCTGCCGATGATCGCCGGGTCCGGTGAAATCCGGCAGTCCCGTGAGATACTGACCCGCGTCATCAAACGGCTGAAGCGGCGCGGCGTGCCGATCGCCGACCCCGTGCCGCCGCTCGGCATCATGATCGAGGTGCCCGGCGCGGCGCTTGCGGCCGACGCATTGGCGGCCCATGTGGATTTCTTCGCCATCGGCACCAACGACCTGACCATGTATACCCTGGCCATCGATCGCGCCGACGAACAGGTCGCCCACCTGTATAACCCGCTGCATCCAGGCGTATTGCGCCTGATCCAGTTCGCCGTGCAGGCCGGCATGCGCGCCCGCATCCCGGTCAGCGTCTGCGGCGAAATGGCCGGCGATCCACGCTATACGGCATTGCTGCTTGGGCTGGGCGTGCGAGACCTGTCGATGGCGTCGCCCAGCTTGCCGCGCGTCAAGCAGCGCATTCGCCAGATCGAAATGACGGCCGCCACCATGCGCGCCGAAATCATCATGAGTCAGGCCGATTCCGGTCGCATCGCAGCCCTGCTGGACGATTTCAACGCGCTGGCATAAGGGACTGCACGCTCGCAAACCCCCGGCACGACACGAATAGAACAATATAAAGATATCTTTATATTATGCTTGCAATGAAACGCAAGCACTGCTATATCGCTGCCCGCTATCAACAGGATTTTCAGAGGAATTACGCCATGAGCGCGCAGGATTATGTAATCAAGGATATCGGTCTGGCCGATTGGGGCCGCAAGGAACTGGATATTGCCGAAACCGAAATGCCGGGGCTGATGTCCTTGCGCGAGGAATTTGGCAAGGCGCAGCCCCTGAAGGGCGCGCGGATCGCCGGATCGCTGCATATGACCATTCAGACCGCGGCGCTGATCGAGACGCTGACGGCGCTGGGCGCCGATGTGCGCTGGGCTTCCTGCAATATCTATTCGACCCAGGATCATGCCGCCGCGGCGATCGCGGCCTCGGGCGTTCCGGTCTTCGCCATCAAGGGCGAGACGCTGGAAGAATACTGGGACTATAGCCACCGCATTTTCGAATGGTCCGACGGCGGCGCGCCGAACATGATCCTCGACGATGGTGGCGATGCCACCCTGCTGCTGCATCTGGGCATGCGGGCCGAAAGCGATATCTCGGTGATCTCCAAACCGGGCAACGAGGAAGAGGAAGTCCTGTTTGCCGCGATCGCCAAGCGGGTCAAGGAACAGCCGGGCTGGTACACGAAAACCGCGTTGAGCATCCAGGGCGTGACCGAGGAAACCACGACGGGCGTGCATCGCCTGTACGAGATGGCCCAGAAGGGCACCCTGCTGTTCCCGGCCATTAACGTCAACGACTCGGTCACCAAATCGAAATTCGACAACAAGTACGGTTGCCGTGAAAGCCTGGTGGACGGCATCCGCCGCGCCACCGACGTGATGATGGCAGGCAAGGTCGCCGTCGTCGGCGGCTTCGGCGATGTCGGCAAGGGATCCGCCGAATCACTGCGCAGCTCAGGTTGCCGCGTGCTGGTTACCGAGGTCGACCCGATCTGCGCGCTGCAGGCCGCGATGGAAGGCTTCGAAGTGGTCACCATGGAAGATGCCGCCCCGCGCGGCGACATCTTCGTGACCACCACCGGCAATATCGACGTCATCACCATCGACCATATGCGGGAGATGAAGGACCGGGCGATCGTCTGCAATATCGGGCATTTCGATTCCGAAATTCAGATCGGCGCGCTGAAAAACCTGAAGTGGAACAACATCAAGCCGCAGGTCGACGAGATCGCGTTCCCGGACGGCAAGCGGATTATCCTGCTGGCCGAGGGCCGGCTGGTGAATCTGGGCTGCGCCACCGGCCATCCCAGCTTCGTGATGAGCGCCAGCTTTACCAACCAGGTGCTGGCCCAGATGGAACTCTGGCAGCATCCGGATAATTACGAAAAGCAGGTCTATGTCCTGCCCAAGCATCTCGACGAAAAGGTCGCCATGCTGCATCTGGCCAAACTCGGCGTTCAGCTTACGAAACTGTCGAAGCAGCAGGCCGATTATATCGGCGTCCCTGTTCAGGGCCCCTTCAAGCCGGAACAGTACCGCTACTGATTCGGCGTATCGTCGAATGGAAAAACGGAAGGTCCCGGCAAATGCCGGGGCCTTTCTTTTTGGCTGTCAGGTATCATTGTCCGGGCGGGCGCCGGAAAATTCTTCATGGTTCAACGCGATATATGTATGCAAGGTTGCTTGTATCGTGCCCTCGGCTTACCTAAACTGGCCGCCGTGATAAAGAAACGGTTAATTAACCGCGCGGGCATTTTGGCCTTTGCGCTGATTCTTGCTGACTCTCCGGCTTATGCGGCGGGATCGGTGTCGATGCCGGTTGCCCTTTCGCTGGGTGGAGGGCTGGCCGCCGCGATTGCCGGGTTGGCGTATCTTTACAAAATGTTGCGCGACAGCCAGGGCGAAACCGCGCGCGCTGCCGCTGCCGCTGTCCGCCTGATGGACAGCGCGCCCGCGGGGCTTGTCCGCTGGGACGAGGACGGCGCGAGTTTTTCGAGGCGGGCTGTTGAATTACTGGAACTGGCGCGTAACCCGGGTTCCGTCGATACGAAGGAAGCCGACGACATCCTTTGCAAGGCTTTGTACAAGCCCGAGAAGGCACGGTTGGCGACCGCCCTTGAGACGCTGCACGCCGATGGCGCCAGCTTCGAGGATCGCTTTACTATATCGGCCGAAACTTCGGTTACTCTTCGTGGCGAACGCCTGGACGAAACCGATCTTGTGTGGGTTCTCGACGCGGCGCGCCTGATGTTGTTGTCGGGCGATCTGGACCGCAAGACAAAGGAAGCCGCGACCCTGCAGGCATTGCTGGACAAAGTGCCGCTCCCCGTCTGGTGGCGCGGCGAGGATAACAAACTTTCCGGCATCAATCGGGCCTTTATCGAAGCCGTCGACCGCACCCGCGCAACCATCTTCGATGATCAGATCGAACTTGGCGCTGGCTATATCGACCATGGTGGGCGGGCACTGGCGGAACGCGCAGCCAAAACCGGCATGGCGCAATCGGAAAGCCACCACGTGGTAATCGGCAGCAACCGCCGCCTTCTGGAATTCACGGAGGTTCCGCTGGACGGCCCGGTGCGTCAGATCGGCGGATTTGCAACGGATGCAACGGCGCTGGAGGCGCTGCAGGACCAGTTGGCCGACCATATCGCGGCCCATGCGGAAGTGCTGGAGGGCCTCGGTACGGCGATTGCCATATTCGGCGCCGACAAGAGGCTGAAATTCTTCAATACCGCCTATGCGGAGCTGATGCAGATTGACAGCGCCAAGCTTGGGGGTGAACCCAGCCTGGGCCAAATCCTGGAATGGCTGCGTGAGAATCATCGGCTGCCGGAATATGTCGATTTTCCGGCTTTCAAGGCTGATCAGGACCGCTGGTTCACTTCTCTGATCGATCCGGTGCAGGAATTAATGCATCTGCCGGACGAATCGACCCTGCGCTTTGTCGCATCGCCCCATCCGTTGGGCGGGCTGGTCTTCGCCCTGGAGGATGTTACCGACCGGTTGGCGCTGGAAAGTTCGTACAACACGCTGATCGAAGTACAGCGCGAGACATTGAATAACCTTTATGAAGGCGTCGCGGTGTTCGGTGGTGACGGCAGGTTACGGCTGTTCAATCCGGAAGTGGGCAGAATCTGGGGTATTCCCAAGGAAGAGCTTGCCGGCGAGCCGCATATCAGCGACTTGGCGGAGGCCGCGCGAGGCTATTTCCCGGACGACTCGGACTGGCCACGGCTGAAACAGCGTTTCATATTGATGGTGACGGAGCGCACGGCGCATGGCGGCCGGCTGCACCGCTCCGACGACACGGTGATAAAATATGCGGTTGTGCCGCAACCGGACGGCAACACACTGATGAGCTTCGTGGACATTTCCGACAGCGCCCGGGTCGAACGGGCGCTCAGGGACCGCAACATCGCCCTGGAAAATGCCGACAGAATCAAATCGGAATTCATCGGCAATGTCAGCTACGAATTGCGGACACCCCTGAACGCGATCGTCGGATTCACTGAAATTCTCGACAACCGTTACTTCGGCGACCTTACCGAGCGGCAGGCCGAATATGTTGAATGTATCCTGCAGGCCTCGACCCACCTGATGGCGCTGATCGACGATATCCTGGACCTGGCGACGATCGAGGCCGGGTACATGGCTCTGGATTTGCAGGATGTGGATATAGTGTCGCTTATGGGCGCGCTGGCGGAGGTTGCGGCGGAACGGGCCGACCAAGCAGGCCTGAAGATCGAGATCGAGTGCCCGGCCGACGTAGGCGTCATGCTGGCCGATACGGTCCGGTTGCGCCAGGCTTTGTTCAATCTGGTCTCCAACGCCATACAGTTCACCCCGGCGGGCGGGACCATCGTTCTGTCGGCCGAGCGCACCGAACATGAAATGCTGCTGAGTGTCACCGATACGGGCATCGGCATCGCGCCGGAAGATCAGGAACGCGTCTTCCAGCGGTTTGAACGCGGCGATCCGAATGCCCGTGAATCGGGAACCGGCCTGGGCCTGGCCCTGGTCAAAAGTCTGGTCGAACTGCATGGCGGCAGCGTGAATCTGGAAAGCGCGACGGGGCAGGGAACCAGGGCGA
>CBFDDT010000101.1:0-13317 GCA_965603635.1 uncultured bacterium
TTTTTTATTGGCAAAAAGCGCGACGAGTATGTGGATCCCGCGACCGAAAGCGTCGCGCTGAAGGCCCATCAGGACAACCTGCGCGCTCATAAACCGATTCGTGAATTCGTATATAATGTCGAAACGCCTTCGGGGCGGCGTTACGTAAAAATCGATGGCGATCCGCTTTTCGACGCCGACGGAAAGTTTCAGGGTTACCGCGGGATCGGCACCCAGGTTACGGTGCAAATCAAGGCGCAGAGGAAAGCTGACAGGAGTTTTCAGCAACTTGTCGATGCGGTCGAAAACCTGCCGGTGGGTTTGGTCCAGTACGATGCGGACGACCAGTTGCAATTCTGGAACAGCGCCTATATTAAATTATACCCGGACCTCGTTCCCCTTGTCGAAGTCGGGGTTCCCTTCGAACAGATTATTCGCTCGCTGGCCGAATCCGGCGTCGTCCCGAATACCGTGGGCCGGGTCGATGAATGGGTGCGGGAGTCGCTAGCGATGCGCCAGAAGGGGCGGACCCAGTTCGAGGTGCAGCTTTCCGATGGAAGGTGGATGCTGGTCTCGGACCACCCCACCTCGGGCGGCGGAATCATGAGCGTGCACAGTGACATTACCGCACTCAAGAAGCGCGAGCGTGAACTTACCAAGACAGCGAAATATCTGGAAACCGCGACACGGATCGCGAATCTCGGGACCTGGGATTGGGACCCGGAAACGAACGTCCTGCACAATGCCGCCCAGACTATTCAGATGTGTGGGCTGAAGCCGGAACACGCCGCCGTCGACAACGACTTCCTGATGAACATGATTCATCCCGACGACCGTGAGCAGGTACTGCATGTAATGCATAAAACAATTGAGACCGGCGAGCCATACACAAACGACTATCGTATTACCTGGCCCACCGGCGAAGTTCATATATTCCACGAGCATGCGGAGAGAATTGTTGATGATCTCACGGGAAAACAGCATCTCCACGGCACGATCCAGGACATAACCGATCTGAAGCGCCGCGAGGAAGAGCTGCGCCAATCCGAGAGGTTGTTCCAGCTCGCTTTCCAGCAAGGCCCTGGTATGACGGCGATCAGTGTAGTCGAGACCGGAAAACATGTGGCCGTCAACGACAGGTGGGTCGAAATCATGGGCTGGCCGCGTAAGGAAGCGATCGGCAAGACCACCTTTGAATTGGGTGTCTGGGCGGACGTCGAAACCCGTGCCAGGGCGATCGCGCTGCTGGAAAAACATGGCCGGTTCAAGGATTTCGAAGGTCAATATCGCACCAAGGGCGGTGAGGTCAGGGATTTCCTGATAAGCGCGGAAAAAATCGACATCGGCGGCGTGGATCATATGCTGATCAGCGGCCACGACATCACGGAACGTAAACGCGCCGAGCGCGAACTGCGCGACAGCGAGGCCAGGTTATCCGGTATCCTGCGAATATCGCCGGAGGCTGTGATCGTTACCGACGGTGCGCAGCGTATTACGCTATTCAATGAAGGCGCGGAGCGAATATTTGGTTATGTCGCCGCGGAAGTCACAGGCAAATCGATTGAAATGCTGATCCCCCCGGAAGCCCGAAAAGGGCACGGCGAGCATGTTAGAAAATTCAAAGAGTCGCCCGAAACCAGCCGGTTCATGAGCGCACGGCAAGAGATCGGCGCGTTGACAAAGGGAGGCGTGGTTTTCCCGGCGGAGGCCTCAATCTCCAAGCTGGAACTCCATGGTGAAACGGTGTTCACGGTCCTGCTGCACGACATCACCGAGCGCAAACAGGCTCGGCAGGCGTTGCTGGCGGCAAAGGACGAGGCCGAATCGGCCAGCCGTGCCAAATCCGAATTTCTGGCGAATATGAGCCACGAATTGCGCACGCCGCTCAACGCCATCCTCGGCTTTTCGGAGGTCATACGAAGCCAGGTGCTCGGTCCGGTCGGGATAGCCAAATATGTCGAATATGCCAACGACGTTCATCAGAGCGGCGAACATCTTCTTGAAATCATCAGCGATATACTCGATGTCGCGAGAATCGACGCGGGCCAGATCAGTCTGGAAGAAGATATTGTCACGGTCGAGGAACTGATCGAATCCTCCGTGATGCTGATCCGCGAGCGTGCCGAGGCGAGCGAACTTGATCTTGCTTTAGAGTTGCCGCCGGATATGCCGTCGATTATGTGCGATCGCCGCAAGGTTAAGCAGATCGTCATCAACCTGCTGTCAAACGCGGTCAAATTCACTGAGCGGGGCGGCCGTGTATCGGTTGGCGCGCGGATTGACGACGGTTCTGGTGAAGCCGTTATCGAGGTGCGTGACAGCGGTGTCGGCATGGCTGTCGAGGATATTCCCCGCGTGATGGAGCCATTTACCCAGATCGCGAGCCCGATGACGCGGCAACACGAGGGCACCGGGTTGGGCTTGCCGCTGGTCAAGAAGCTGGTCGAACTGCATGGCGGTTCGATTGACATGGAAACCGCGCCCGGCGAGGGCACCATGGTCCGGGTCCGCCTACCCGCCAGCCGTGTCGTTACCGGCGGTGGGCAAAGAAGCCTCTTCCAAAGCGGCGAACAGGGCTCTAACACTCCACCAGATTGACGGCGAGGCCACCTTGCGAGGTTTCCTTGTATTTGGCCTGCATGTCCTTGCCGGTCTGGTGCATGGTCTCGATCACCTTGTCCAGGGACACGAAATGCGTGCCGTCGCCCTTCAGCGCCAGCCGGGCCGCGTTGATCGCCTTGACCGCGCCCATGGTATTGCGCTCGATGCAGGGAATCTGGACAAGCCCGCCAATCGGGTCGCAGGTCAGGCCCAGATTATGCTCCATGCCGATCTCGGCGGCATTTTCGATCTGCTCGTTGCTGCCACCCATGGCCGCTGCCAGGCCGCCGGCCGCCATCGAACAGGCGACTCCCACCTCGCCCTGGCAGCCGACCTCGGCCGCCGATATGGAGGCGTTGGTCTTGTATAGCATGCCGATCGCCGCCGCCGTGGTCAGGATGGTGAATATCCCGTCCTCGTTGGCGCCGGAAACACAGCGGTCGTAATAGGCGATGACGGCAGGGATCACGCCGGCGGCGCCGTTGGTCGGCGCGGTGACGACCCGCCCGCCGGCCGCGTTTTCCTCATTGACCGCCAGCGCATAGAGGTTGACCCAGTCCAGCACCGCCAGATGGTCCTTTAGCGACGCTTCGGGGTGTTCGGTCATTTCCCGATATAGCGTGCTGGCGCGGCGCTTTACGTCCAGGCCGCCGGGCAGGAGGCCGCCTTGTTGGCAACCGCGGCGGATCGAGGATTCCATGGCGCCCCAGATATCCCGCAACCCGTCATAGATTTCGTCTTCGCCGCGCCAGGCCAGTTCGTTTTCGGTGACGATGCTGGCGATAGAAAGGCCGGTATTGCGACCGATTTCAAGAAGTTCCTCCGCCGAGTTGAAGGGGTATTTTACGGCGACGTTGCGACCGGCTTCTCCGTCGTTCGCCTCGGCTTCCTCGTCGCTGACCACAAAGCCGCCACCGACCGAGTAATAAATCGCCTCATGGAGAACGTGGCCGCTGTTGTCGTAGGCCAGAAATTGCATGCCGTTGGAATGCTTGGGGAGCAATTTGTCGTAATGGAAGATCAGCTGTTTGTTGTCCTGAAAGGGCACCAGCTTGCGGCCCATCAGCTTCAGCGATCCGGTTTCGCGCACCGTGGCGTGCATTTCATCGGCGGCGTCCGGATCAACCTTGTCCGGTGTTTCGCCCATCAGGCCAAGCACGATGGCCTTGTCCGTGGCATGGCCGTGCCCGGTAAGCGCCAGCGATCCGTATAGCCCGACTTCCACGCTGTCCGCCGCGTCGATCAAATTGCGCGACTCCAGTTCCAGGGTGAAGCGATGCGCGGCCCACATCGGGCCAACCGTATGTGAACTGGACGGGCCGATACCGATCTTGAAAAGCTCGAAAATGCTAAGGCTCATATCGTATTCTCCGGACCTGTGGGTCCAAAAATTGTTTCCAATAGGAAATTTTGTTGATTATTGCGTTAGTTTCGGCTTTTGTCCATTATCATAAACATATGCCGAACTGCCCCGCATGAAAGGCGGGAGAAAAATGAGCAACCGGAACAAGACGCCGCCGCCAATACGCGGTACCGCGAGCGGGACGCCCCTGAAACTGCAGCCCCTGAAACTGGGTCAGCGGGTACGTGAAATTCGCCGGCGTAATCACTGGACTCTCGAAGACGCGGCCCAGCGGACTGGCCTGGCGCGTTCCACACTTTCCAAAATCGAAAACGAGCAGATGTCGCCGACCTTCGAGGTGGTGCAGAAACTTGCGGCGGGGCTGGAGATCGAATTGCCGCAATTGTTCGTGGCGACCGAGTCCCACACGGCGTCCGGCCGGCGCGCCATAACCCGCGCGGGCGAAGGCAGGCCGCGGGCGACCGCCACATATGAGCATGAATTGCTGAGTGTCGAGTTGGCGCAGCGCAAGATGATCCCCTTTCGCACGAAAGTGCGCGCGCGGGCGTTCGATGAGTTTGCAAACTGGGTGCGTCATCCGGGCGAGGAATTCCTTTATGTGCTCGATGGAAGCATTGCCTTCTATACAGAGTTTTATGAGCCCATCACCCTCGCTGCCGGCGACTCTGTCTATTACGATAGCGACATGGGGCATGCCTGTGTCTCGGTCAGCGACGAGGACGCGACCATCCTTTGGGTTTCCACCGGCTGATGGTCTAACTTCCGCCTGGGCGGGGGTGCTGGCAAACCCCGTATGGGTGGGTCAAAGGCAACACTTTACGGTGGGAAAATTTGCAATCCGCCTTGCTCCACAGCGATGTTTCGTATAAGAAACACGGGTGCCATTCATAGGGCCCACAACGTCGCCGGGCCGGAAAGCGTCAAGAAGGATACACCCATGGCCGAAGATACCGGATCGCAGGAAGATCTTGCGCGAACTCCGCTGTTCGACCTGCATGTGGAACTGGGCGCCCGCATGGTTCCGTTCGCCGGATATGAGATGCCCGTGCAGTATAATGGCATCCTCGACGAGCACCGCCATACGCGCAGTGCGGCGGGACTGTTTGATGTTTCGCATATGGGGCAGGTGCGGCTCGATGGCCCCGGCGCGGTCGCGGCGATCGAGACCCTGGTCCCCGCCGATATCGTCGGGCTCGGGGCCGGGCGGCAACGCTACGCGATGTTCACCAACGACGAGGGCGGCATTCTCGACGATCTGATGGTCACCAACGCCGGCAATCATTTGTTCGTGGTGGTCAATGCGGGCTGCAAGATTCAGGATATCGCCCATATGCGCGCGCAGTTGAGCGGCCTTTGCGATGTCACCGAACTCGCCGACCGCGCGCTGCTTGCCATTCAGGGACCTGCCGCCGCCGCGGTGATGGCGCGCCTGGCGTCAGCGACGGCGGATATGGTTTTCATGACGGCAATGTCGGTGGAAATTCTGGGCGCGGACTGTTTTGTCACGCGCTCCGGCTATACCGGTGAGGACGGGTTCGAGATTTCCGTGCCCGCGAACAAAGCCGGTGAACTGGCCCGCCGCCTGCTGGGCGAGAACGAGGTTGCGCCCGTGGGCCTGGGCGCGCGCGATTCGCTGCGGCTGGAAGCCGGACTTTGCCTGTACGGGCACGATATCGATACCGGAACGACACCGGTCGAGGCGCGGCTGGTCTGGGCCATCGGCAAGGCGCGTCGCGCGGGCGGCGAACGCGCGCTGGGTTATCCGGGCGCGGAAATCGTTGAACAACAGATTACCGACGGCCCGGCCCGCAAACGAGTCGGGCTGTTGCCCGAAGGCCGCGCGCCGGTGCGCGAAGGCGCGGAACTGCGGGACGGCGAGGGCAGGGCAGTCGGCCATGTGACCAGCGGCGGCTTCGGCCCCACCTTGGAGGCGCCTGTCGCCATGGGATATGTAACGGCCGATCAGGCGGCCGTCGGCACGCGGTTGAATGCCATCGTGCGCGACAAACCCCTGCCGGTAACCGTCGCCAAAATGCCATTCGTCGAACAGCGCTATTATCGCGGCTGAACCGCCGCGCATCATTTTCGGAGTTTCAAGCCATGTCGAAAGCACGTCCTACCCTTAACGATCTGAAAATGCGGGGCGATTTCATCCGGCGCCATATCGGCCCGGGCGAGCCGCAGCTAGCGGAAATGCTGGATGCTCTCGGGCTGAAGTCGCTGGACGACCTGATCGACAAGGCGGTGCCGAAAATTATCCGGTCCGACGATGAACCGCTGGATTTGCCGCCGTTGAAGACCGAGCGCGAAACCCAGGCGATCCTGCGCCGCGTCGCCGCGCGCAACAAGGTCTTCATTTCGATGATCGGCATGGGATATCACGGCACCATCATGCCGCCGGTGATTCAGCGCAACGTGCTGGAAAACCCGGGTTGGTACACCGCCTACACGCCCTACCAGGCCGAGGTAAGCCAGGGCCGGCTGGAGGTCTTGCTGGCCTTCCAGCAAATGGTGATGGATCTGACCGGCATGGAACTCGCCAATGCCTCCCTGCTGGACGAGGCGACGGCGGCGGCGGAGGCGATGGCCATGTCGCACCGCCTCAGCAAGGGCAAGTCCAATACCTTCTTTGTCGACAGGGTCTGCCACCCCCAGACGATCGAGGTCGTGCGGACCCGCGCGCGGCCGATGGAAATTGAGGTCGTGGTCGGCGATCCCGAAGTGGAACTGGACCAGCACGATATCTTCGGCGCCCTGATTCAGTATCCCGGTTCCTGCGGCGCGGTGCGCGACCTGGCGCCGATCATCGCCAGGATCCATGACAAGGGCGGCCTGGCCACCGTCGCCGCCGATATTCTGGCGCTGGTCATGCTGAAAACACCGGGCGAGATGGGGGCCGACATCGCGATCGGCAACACCCAGCGCTTCGGCGTGCCGATGGGCTATGGCGGCCCGCACGCAGCCTATTTTGCGACTCGCGAGGAATACAAACGCCAGACGCCGGGCCGCATCATCGGCGTGTCGATCGATTCCGAGGGCAACCGCGCGCTGCGCATGGCGATGCAGACCCGCGAACAGCATATCCGCCGTGAAAAGGCGACCAGTAATATCTGCACCGCCCAGGTGCTGTTGGCGATGCTGGCCGCGCTCTATGCGGTCTATCACGGCCCCGACGGCCTCACCCGCATCGCCGAGCGCGTCCACCGCCTGACCCTTATCATGGCCGAGGGACTGCGCCGGCTGGGCTATGAGGTCCTGCATGACGCCTTCTTCGATACCGTAACGCTTTATCTGCCCGGCAACGCGCGGCGCCTGGCCGCCGCCGCGCGGGCCGCGCGCATCAATCTTCGTGTTGTCGATGCCGACCATCTGGGCATCACTTTTGACGAATCGACCCAGCGCAAGAATCTGGTGGCGTTGTGGCAGATTTTTTCGTCGAAGGCCGACCAATTGCTGGATATCGACGCGCTGGACAAGGAAGTCACGGATTGCATTCCCGACAAACTGCGCCGCACCAGCGAGTTTCTGACTCATCCCACCTTCGAGCTTTATCACTCCGAGACCGAGATGATGCGTTATCTGCGCTGGCTCTCGGCCAAGGATATCGCACTGGACCGCGCCATGATTCCGTTGGGGTCATGCACCATGAAGCTGAACGCGACCACCGAGATGGTTCCGGTCACCTGGCGCCATTTCACCCATATGCATCCCTTCGCGCCGCTGGACCAGACCCAGGGCTATCAACAGCTTTTCGAAGAGCTGCAGCAAATGCTCTGCACCATCACCGGTTTCGATTCGGTGTCGTTGCAGCCCAATGCCGGCAGCCAGGGCGAATATGCGGGGCTGTTGGTGGTTCGCAAGTATCACCGAAGCCGTGGCGAGGGCCATCGCGATGTCTGCCTGATCCCGGCCTCGTCCCACGGCACCAACCCGGCCAGCGCCCATATGGCCGGCATGCGGGTGGTGGTGGTCAAGTCCGACGAGCATGGCAATATCGATGTCGACGACCTCAAGGCCAAGGCGGGCGAACATGCCGCCGACCTGGCCGCCCTGATGGTGACCTATCCCTCGACCCATGGGGTCTACGAGGAATCCATCGTCGATATCTGCAAGATCATTCATGACCATGGCGGCCAGGTCTATATGGACGGCGCCAACCTGAACGCGCTGGTCGGGATCAGCCGGCCGGGGCGGATCGGCGCCGATGTCATGCATATGAACCTGCACAAGACCTTCGCCATTCCCCATGGCGGCGGCGGGCCGGGCATGGGCCCGATCGGCGTAATGGCCCATCTGGCGCCGTTCCTGCCCGATCATCCGATGGTCGAAGGCGTCAATCCGGCGGCGCGTGGCGGCGAGACGGTGGGCGCGGTTTCGGCGGCGCCCTGGGGTTCGGCCAGCATCCTGCCGATAAGCTGGACCTATATCCGCCTGCTGGGCGACGAGGGGCTGCGCCGTTCCACCCAGGTCGCGGTGCTGAACGCCAACTACATCGCCAAGCGCCTGTCGGACCATTATCCGATTCTCTATACCGGCAAGAATGGCCTGGTCGCCCATGAATGCATCGTCGATTTCCGGCCGCTCAAGGAAAGCAGCGGCATTTCGGTGGAGGACGTGGCCAAGCGGCTGGTGGATTACGGCTTCCACGCGCCGACCATGTCGTTCCCGGTGCCCGACACGCTGATGATCGAGCCGACGGAAAGCGAGGCCAAGCGCGAGCTGGACCGCCTGTGCGATGCGCTGATCTCGATCCGCGGTGAAATCGCCGATGTGGAATCGGGCAAGGCGGACAAGGAAAACAATCTGCTGCGCAACTCGCCCCATACTCACCATCTGCTGCTGCAGGGCGACTGGCCGCATCCCTATTCCAAGGAAGAGGCTTATTTCCCGCTTCACACCCTGCGCGAGGACAAATACTGGCCACCGGTTGGCCGCGTCGACAACGTCTACGGCGACCGCCACCTGATCTGCAGTTGCCCGCCTATGGAAGCGTACGAGGAAGCGGCGGAGTAGGGGGACAGGCGCTGAACGCTGGGCGCGACCTCGTCCTTCGAGACGCGGCTGCGCCGCTCCTCAGGATGAGGTTCCAGTGTTTGTGTACTCGCCCTAACGGAATTCCAATATACGACCCCTCATGCTGAGGAGCCCCGCAAGGGGCGTCTCGAAGCACGAGGTCGCTCGGCTGTTTCCTTATTACCCCGACCCCACAAAAAAAACGCCCGGGGAACGGTTTGAACCATTCCCCGGTAGTTTTGGCGGGTAAGAGAGGGTTAGAGGATTACTTTCTACTCCTTCCCCCATGATCCAACATTGATCTAGATCAATTTGGTAATTTTTTTCCGTTATTTTTCCAACGCTTAACTGCGTCAGCATGTCGCATCCAATAAGCGGTATGCCGGGAGTTAAGGCGACCACGCTGGAACCCCGGAAGTTGGCCGCGGGTCGCGGGCCAAAACTTTGGCGGTCTATCGCGGGGCCTATCGTGGCTTAACCCGTCTCCCCAGACTCTGCCGGTCTATCGCCACTGCCTTTACAAGGGCGTGGACTTCCTTGCCCGGTTCCAGGTTTAACCGCTGTACCGCCAGGCGGGTTACGCGGGCCCAGATTTTGGCGCCGACATCGATGATGACGTCCATCTGGCCGTCCTTGCGGTCGCTGATCTCCACCACGCGGCCCGGGAAGATGTTCAGGATGCTGATATCGGTGGGCGCGGTCAGGGCCAGGGATACGTCGCGCGCGCGGATGCGGATGCGCAATTCCTCGCCGACCGGAATGTCGGAGTAGGGGACCAGCAGGGTCATGCCGTCGAAGGCCAGCCGCGTGACCGCGCGCTTCACGTCATGGCCCTCCACGGTCACCGTCAGCACCGCGCCGGCTTCGTAGCGCCCGGTCAGGGGGCGCAGATCCAGGCGGCTCATCAGTTCCTCGACCGGGCCGACGGCGGCGACCTTGCCCTGGGACATGATGACCATCGTATCGGCCAGCCTGACGATCTCTTCCATGGCATGGCTGACATAGACGATGGGGATCGCAAGTTCGTCGCGCAGCCGCTCGATGTAGGGCATGATTTCCGCCTTGCGCCCCATATCCAGCGCCGCCAGCGGTTCGTCCATCAACAACAGGCTGGGGCTGGCCAGCAGGGCCCGGCCGATGGCAACGCGCTTCTTCTCGCCGCCGGAAAGGTCGCGCGGGCCGCGGTCCAGCAAGCTGCCGATATCCAGCAGCCTGACGATCTGGTCGAAATCCGCGCCGTTGCCATCTCTCTTCATGCCGTAGGCCAGATTGCGCCGCACCGACATATGGGGGAACAGGCGGCCATCCTGGAAAACGTAACCGAGGCGGCGTTTCTCGGGGGCCAAGTCGATGCCGGCCTCGGAATCGAACAGCACCACATCATCCACCGCGATGCGGCCCTCGTCGGGGCGGTCCAGTCCGGCCAACAGATTGATCAGCGAGGTCTTGCCCGCGCCGGAGCGCCCGAACAGCGCCGTAATGCCGCCCGGCGGGCTTTTAAAAGCAGCCTGCAGGGTGAAATTGCCCAGCTTGCGGCGGACATCGACATCGATCATGCGCGTCCCTCCAGCCGCCGCGACATGCGCCGCGCGATCCATTCCGAGGCCACGATCGCCGCCAGGGCCAAGACCACCGAGATCACCGCCAGGCGCGCGGCCGCGGCCTCGCCGTCCGGCGTCTGTGTCAAGGTATAGAGCGCTATGGGCAGGGTGCGGGTCTCGCCCGGGATGTTGGAGACGAAGGTGATCGTCGCCCCGAACTCACCCAGCGCGCGGGCGAAGGCCAGCACGGTTCCGGCCAGCACGCCCGGCGCCATCAGCGGCAGGGTAATGGTCAGGAAAACCCTCGCGCGCCCCGCGCCCAGTGTGCGCGCCGCCGCCTCCAGCCGCTTGTCCACTGCTTCCAGCGACAGGCGCATGGCGCGCACCATCAGCGGGAACGCCATGACGGCGGCGGCGACGGCCGCGCCCTTCCAGGTGAAGGCGATGGAGATCCCGAAGCTGTCATACAGCCAGCCGCCCACCGGTCCGCGCCGGCCCAGCGCCACCAGCAGCAGGTAACCGACCACCACGGGCGGCACCACCAGCGGCAAATGGATGATCCCGTCAACCAGCGATTTTCCGGGGAAGCTGCGGCGCGCCAGCAGCCAGGCCGCCGCCAGCCCGAAGGGCAGCGAACAGACAACGCTGGCAAGCGCGACCCGCAGGCTCAGGCCCAACGCTTCGGTCTCCAGGGGAGTAAGCCAGTCCATGGGGCTATTGTACCCGGAAACCGTGGCGGCGGAAGGTTTGCGCCGCGTCCGGTGATTTAAGGAAATCGAGAAAACGGCGGCCATGGTCCTGGTACCCTTCGGCCAGGATTGCGGCGGGATAGACGATCGGGGTATGGCTGTCGGCCGGAAAAGCATCGGCCAGGCGCACCCGCGGGTTGGCGGTAACGTCGCTGACGTAGACGATCCCGGCCGCGGCCTCGCCGCGTTCCACCAGCAACAGCGTCGCCCGCACGTTTGACATTCGAACGATGGCCGGTTGCAGTCCATCCCATAACCTCAGCGATTCCAGCGCCTGGCGCGCATAGATGCCGGCGGGCACATGGTCCGGGTCGGCCATCGCCAGCTTCGCCCCGCTCAGCCGCCTGGCAAGCTCTTTGTCTAGCGTCAGTTTTTCCGATGCGTCGGCCGGCTGTATGAGGACCAGTTCATTGCCCAGCAAGGCCACTGGCTCGCCGGCGAGCCGGCCCCGCTCGGCCAGCCAGTCCATCCAGCGCAGATTGGCCGACAGGAACAGATCGGCCGGCGCGCCATTGTCGATCTGGCGGGCCAGCAAGCCGCTGCTGGCGAATACCAGGCGGACCCGGCCATTGCCCGCTTCCTCGTAAAGACGCGCGATTTTCTCCATGGCGGGGGTAGTGCTGGCGGCGGCGAATATGGTCACCGGCCGGTCGGCCCGTGCGGGCATGGCCAGGGTGAGCAGGGCCAGGAAGCCGGCAAGAGCCCTTATCGCCATCAAACGGCTATTCCTCCGGCTTGGCGATGGTCACCAGTTCGCCGTCGCGTATCGCGCGGTAGAAGCAGTTGCGGCGGTTGGTGTGGCAGGCCGGGCCGGTCTGTTTCACCAGCAGCAACAGCGTGTCGCCGTCGCAATCGACACGCATTTCCACCAGATGCTGCTCATGGCCAGAGCTTTCGCCCTTGCGCCACAGGGCCTGGCGCGAGCGCGACCAGTAGCAGACGCGCCCCGTCGCCAGGGTTTCGGCGATCGACACCGCGTTCATCCAGGCCATCATCAGGACCTCGCCCGAATCATGCTGCTGGGCGATCGCGGGGACCAGCCCGTCGGCGTTGAATTGAATCTCGCCGATGATTTCTGGCGCCGTCATTTTCCCGCCGCTCCCAGCCGTTTCAGCCCGGCCTCCAGGTCAGCGATCAGATCCTCCGGGTCTTCCAGCCCCACATGGATGCGCATGCCCTGGCCCTCGATCTCCCAGCGCGTGGCGCTGCGGGAACTGTTGGGATTGGTGGGGATCAGCAGGCTTTCATAACCGCCCCAGCTGGCGCCCATGCCGTGGAATTTCAGCCCGTCCATCATCGCCGCAAGGGCCGTCTGGTCAGTCTCGCGCAGCACGAAGCCAAACAGGCCGCTGGCGCCGGTGAAATCGCGTTTCCACAGCTCATGGCCTGGATCGTCCTCCAGGGCCGGATGCATTACATGGCTGACCTCCGGCCGATCCTTCAGCCAGCGCGCGATGCGCAGGCCGCTCTCGAAATGGCGCGGCAGACGGACTCCCATGGTGCGAAAACCCCGCAAGGCCAGATACAGATCGTCGGGCCCGACACAGATCCCCATGCTCTGCACGTCGTCGCGGATGCGGTCGAACCTGTCCCCGTCCTTCCAGACGGCGATGCCCAGGTTGGCATCGGAATGGCCGACGATATATTTGGTGCCGGCCTGCACGGTGATATCCGCGCCCAGGGCCAGCGGTTTGTAATAATAGCCGGCGCCCCAGGTGTTGTCGGCGATGACGATGGCGCCGGCCTTGTGGGCCGCCTCGGCGATAGCCGGCAGGTCCTGAACCTCGAAGGTCAGGGAGCCCGGCGACTCGACGAATACGACGCTGGTATTGGGGCGGATAAGCGACTCGATGCCGCCGCCGATCGCCGGGTCGTAATATTCGGCCTCAACTCCGAATTTCTTCAAGACTGTCTGGCAGAAATTCCGGGTCGGCTGATAGGCGCTGTCGGTGACCAGGATATGGTCGCCCATCTTGACACAGGCGGTTACCACGGCGGTAATCGCCGAGAGCCCCGACGGTGTGGAAACCGCGCCGCTGCCGCCTTCCAGCGTCGCGACCGCGTCCTCCAG